>JBKCHH010000024.1:0-18063 GCA_046302855.1 Alphaproteobacteria bacterium | reverse complement strand
CCTACCCCTACCTTATTCCGCCACTTAGTAAATCGTGCAGGTGAATTACCCCTTCTATTTTTTTATTTTCATCTACTACAAATAGGCAGGTGATTTTTTTCTCCCCCTGCATTATATTTAACGCCTCTAGGGCAAGCTGGTCTTTGGTTATAGTAAAGGGGTTTAGGCTCATTACCTGCTCCACCTTTTTTTCTAGTAGATTTGCTACTAAATTTCGCCTTAAATCACCATCTGAAATTACCCCTATTAACCTTTCCTTGTCATCTAATACCCCAACTATTCCTAAACCTTTCTTGCTAATTTCTAAAATTGCCTTTTTCATGGAGCTATTTTGCAAAACTGTTGGAATTAAATTGCCCTTTCGCATTAGCCCCTCTACCTTTATAAATTCCTTGCCAATTTTGCCACCAGGATGGAGTTTAGAAAAATCTTGTTTGTTAAAGCCCCTTTTTTCAAGCAGAGTTACCGCCAGTGCATCTCCAAAGGCAAGCATTTGTGTGGTTGAGGTGGTTGGTGCCTTAATTAAGTTGGCCTCGGCAATATTTGGCAAAACAAAGGCAATATCGGCTATTTTTAATAATTCTGATTCTGCATTTCTAACAATAGCAATTAAAGGTATGCCAAGCCTTTTTACAAAGTAGATAATATCTTTTAGCTCTGGCGTTTCGCCACTGTTGGAAAGAAGTAAAATAGCATCTTTTTTAGTAATCATGCCTAAATCGCCATGGCTAGCTTCACTTGGGTGGATAAAAAAGCTAGGCGTGCCAGTGGAAGATAGGGTTGAGGCAATTTTTTGGGCAATATAGCCACTTTTCCCCATGCCACTTAGAATTAACCTGCCCTCTAGGCCAAAAACTAAATCTACGAACCTATCAAATTTTCCATCAAATACTGTTTTTAAAGATTCCAAACCTTTAATTTCTTGCTCAATAACTTGTAGGGGTGTGTTTATTTTCATATATTCTCCATAATAATTTTACTGGCCATTTTTGAAGGTTTTTCTTCGCCTTTAAAAGACAGTAGCGTTTTGTAAGCCTCATTTACATCATAGGTATTTTGTGATAGCATTTGGCTTGCCTGTGAAAAGATTTTATCAACAGTTGCCTGTTCTTGAATAAATTCTGGAATTAGCATTTTGTTAAGGGTAATGTTTATCAAGTTAGCAAATTTAATTTTTAAGGAAAGCCTAACTATAAAGACCGAAATTTTATTTGCCTTATAAAAAACAATAATTGGTGTTTTTGCCTTAACAAATTCTAGCGTTCCCGTGCCAGATTTAACAATGGAGAGTTTTGAATTAGAAATCACCTCTGCCTTTTTTGCCTCATCTACAACCACCTCAATATCTAAACCCTCGAACATAGTTTTAGTATTTTCAGTTGCCAAAAGATAATACTCAAAATTAGGATAGGCCTCTTTTAATTTTGCATAAAGGGGTTTAAAAATTTCTAGATGCCTTTTAACCTCGCCCACTCTACTTCCAAGCATAAAAGAAATAATATTTTGCTTTTTATTGTTTGCGATATTTTCTTCGTCCCACAGTTCATTTTCCCAAATGGGGTGGCCAACAAAATAGCTTTTTAAACCAACCCTATCAAAATAAGGTTTTTCGAAAGGTAGAAGCAATAACAGAATATGGTAAATTTTGGCAAATTTTTCTGCTCTTCTTTCCTTGTAAGCCCAAACGGTTGGGGCAACATAATGAATTAGCTTGATATTTGGGGCAAGTTTTTTAACTTTTTTTGCAACCCTTAAATTAAACCCTGGGGAATCTATTGTTATTAAAGCATCAGGTTTTTTCTCCAAAATATCTGCCACCGTTAAATTAATTAATTTTAAAATTTTAGGTATTTTGGGGATAATTTCTAAAAAACCCATTATAGAAATTTCCTTTATGGGAAATAGAGATTTTAACCCCTTTGTTGCCATTTTATGCCCACCAATGCCAAATATTTCCCCAGATATTTCCACTTGATGTTTGCTTAATTCCTCTATTAAATAACTGCCGATATTATCGCCTGAATCTTCGCCTGCTATTATGTAGATTTTTTTTACCATAAGAATTAATTTGCACAAATTATGTCATCAAAAATCATTTTTAACAATAGGTTAATTGATAGGGCAGAGCTAAAGTTAGATATTAGTAATCGTGCCTTTCGCTTTGGTGATGCTGTATTTGAAACCATTTCTGTAAGGTTTAACGCCCCCTATCTTCTTCCCTACCATTTAGCAAGGCTTAACCATGCCTGTGAAATGCTAAAAATTAAGCATAAGCTAAGTGCCGTAAGGTTGAACGAAAATATCCATACTCTACTAAAGAATAATTCTGCCAAAGAAGGCTTAATAAGAATTATAGTTTACCGTGCAGGTGAAAGTGCTGGCTACAGGCCAGAAAAAATAAAAGAAAGTAGTTATATTATAGAGCTAGTTCCCTTGCCCAAAAAGAAAGAGACTGTTGATTTGGGTGTAAGCGATATTATAAAACCCATCCACCCTTTTTTCTCAGTAAAAACGGCCAATTCTATTTTTTATACGCAAGCTGCTATTGAAGCGGTGGAGAAAAAGCTAGACGATGTTATTCTTTGTAATGAAGAAGCTAATATTGTTGAAACCAGTTCTGCCAATATTTTTCTAATTCATGGCGATAAGATTCTTACCCCACCACTCACCAGTGGCTGTGTAAGAGGAGTAGTTAGAGAAAGGCTAATTGCTATACTTAAAACCAACTCTTATAATATAATTGAAAAGGATTTGGATATTATTGCTCTTTTAAGTAGCGATAATATTTTTATTACCAATACTTCTCTTTTAATTCAACCAGTGGCTATTATAACCTATGAAAAGAAGAAAAAACAGTTTAAGACATCTTCTAATTTGCTAAATAATATAAAACAATTAATAGGCATAGATACTAGTTATTACTCATTTAAACATGGTGGATAAAACCTCAACTGAAATAAATAATTTCTTTCAAGAACAGGCGGGTAATTATGGGCTTTTATATTCCGCCAAAAGCCAAAAAAACTCCAGCATTTTTTATGATGAATTGCTGGATTTAAAGCCAAAATCTTTTGATGCCCTAGAAAAACAGCTTAAAAAGAATTTAGAGAGTAAATTTTATGGCTTTATTTCTTACGAGGCAAAGGATTTAATAGAAAACACCTCTTCGCCATTATTTCATCACATTAATTCACCCCTTATTTGGTTTAAGAGTTTTAAAAAAAACCTGCAGTTTAATGGCGGTTTAGAGCAGTTTTTTAATAACAGAAATTTTGCACGCTCAAAAATTAAGGTAAAAAATCTAGAGAGTAATTTTACAGACGCCTCCTATATAAAAACCATAGAAAAGGTAAGGCAAGAAATAATTGAGGGCAATTTGTATCAGGCAAATTTAACTAGAAAATATTTTGGATTTATTGAGGGGTTAGAAAATCCATTTTCTCTATTTTTAGATTTGCTAAAATTAAACCCCAATGATTACAGCGCCTTTTTAAAGTTTGATAATCTCTACATCCTTTCTTCTTCACCAGAATTATTTTTAAATATTGATGATAATGGCAATGCAACATCAGAGCCAATAAAGGGCACTTTTAAAAAAAGTATGCTTAACAAAAAACTGGTGGAAAATGCGAAAAATGAAAAGGAAAGGGCAGAAAATCTAATGATTGTAGATTTGGTAAGAAATGATTTCGCCAGAAGTTGTAAGGTCTCTTCCGTAAAGGTAGATGAGCTATTTAAGCTAAGTGAGTATAAAAATTTGCATCATCTTTCCTCTATAGTTTCTGGAAAATTAATGGATGACAAAACCAATATAGACCTAATTAAAGCCTGCTTTCCAGCCGGATCTATGACCGGCACGCCAAAAATTTTTGCGATGGAGAAATGTTCTGAGCTAGAAAATTTCGCAAGGGGTATTTATTCCGGAGCTTTAGGCTCAGTAAAGGGTTTAAAAGAAACCAATTTATCTGTAGTAATTAGAACGCTAATTTTAGAAAAAATAGGGGAAAATAAATTCAAGTTTGAGTTGCAAAGTGGTGGTGGCATTACTTATGATTCTAACCCGAAGGCAGAGCTAGAAGAGCTAAAAATAAAAATCGCCCCGCTTTTTAAACTACTTGGGATTTAGCCCTTCTTATTTAAAGGATGTTTTTCCTGCAAAAGTTTTTCTAAATTTTCATAGGTTAAATGAGTGTATATCTCAGTAGTGGAAATATTTTTATGCCCCAGTAAATCTTGCAGATTTTTTAAATTAACGCCCTTGCTAAGCAGATGGGTGGCAAAGCTGTGCCTTAAGGTGTGTGGGGAGATTTTGGAAACATCCATATTGGCAAGTGTTGCTAAGACTTTTATTATTTGCCCCGCCCTTTGCCTTGTCATATTAGTTCTTGGCGTGTGGGAGGGGAATAAAAAACCATCAGTAGAAAAATTCCAACTTTCAAAAACCCCTGCCTTAATTTCTTTAAATAAATTAATTAAATCTAGCGTTTCTTTCACCAAAGGGATTATTCTTTGCTTGCCACCCTTGCCCACTATATCAAAATAATATAGGTGATTTTCTTTTTTTATGTTGCTGTCTTTCAAAGAAATAAGCTCAGAAACCCTAAGGCCGTTTTTAAATAACAAAATAACAATTAATCTTGCCCTTGTTTTTTCATAATTGCTTTTAGAAATCTTATCACAGGCCAAAATTAGCTGTTCAATTTCCTGTTTGTTTAAAAAATTGGGGAGCAGCTTTTCTTGCTTAGCAGAAACAACATCCGCTATTATATTTTTTTCTATCAAGCCCTCACTTAATAGAAAATTAAAATACTGGCGGATGGAGGTAATTTTGCGGTTATAGCTAGAATTGGCAATTTTATTTTTTCTTAAATATTCTAAATATTGGGTAAATTGTTTCTCTTGAATTTTGGGTATTGAAAGTTTGTTTTTGCGAATAAAAAGGGCAAGGTCTTTTAAATCAAAGGCGTAAGAGATTATAGAATTGTAGCTAAGCCCCTTTTCAGCTAGCAACATTTCAAAAAAAGCATCGATATTTGGCAAAAAACTTCTAGTTTTTACCAGTAGCTTTTCTAGATTGTTCTTATTGGTGCTACTCAAGATTAATGGTTATTACTTCTTCCTTATCCACCTGTTTTTCTTGCTTTTCACCCACTACTATAAGGGCTACAAAAGCTATTACAGATAATACTACTATATAAAGGGCTAATTTTATAGATTTTGCTAACATTATTGCCTGCACTAGGTTTGCTATTCTTTAATTATGTTAAAGAACAATTTTAGTAAAGTTTCAAGCTCTTTGTTTTCATTTTTATAATTAGCAAAGCAATTACTATTAATAGAAATAACATAGTCTGGCAGATAACTTTTGGTGCCGTAAACTTGCGCCAAGCGAAGGTCTTGCTTGGCAAAATCTTTAGCGAATTCTTTTTGTAAGCCTATAAAAAGTTGTTTTTTAAACTCATCAAAATTAATTTGGGGAGCCTTATAAACCAGCTCTAACTTCTGTTTGGTTTTTATTAAAATAATAGCGGTTTTCTTTTGGCAGAGGTAATTGGCAGTTATTAACTGCACTTTAGTATTTGATTTTGGTAAATATAGTTTTACACTTTTCCAGTGATTATAAATAGAGTTGCCAAGTAAAATCAGTAGAATAGTTATTAAACTAACCACCAATTCTTTTTTATATAAAATAACTTTAGACAATAGATTTTTGAACAATGCAGACATATCGCTTATATTTAAATGAAGATTTAAGCAAAAACAATATAGTTTTATTGGAAGAAAAAGACTCTCACTATCTAAAAACTGTTCTAAGGCTAAGAGTGGGGGATAAAATTAACCTGTTTAATGCGGGGAGTGGTGAATTTGAAGGGGTGATTAATGAAATTGCCAAAAAAAGCATAACTGTTTTACTCAAAAATAGGCTGGATAAAAAAATACTGAGTAACAACCTAACCCTTGCCATAATTTTTGCCCCCATAAAATCAGTAAAGAATGAGTTTATAATAGAAAAAGCAACTGAACTTGGCGTTAATATCATTCAACCAGTTCTAACTGCCAGAACAGTAGTAAGAAGTATAAATAGGGAAAGATATTATCTCGCCACAAAAGAGGCAACGGAGCAGTGCGGCAGGCTAGATGTTCCAGAAATAAAAGAATTGATTGGAATATATGAAATTTTTAAAAACTACCCAGATTACAAAATAATCTTTTGCAATGAATATGAGCAAAAAATATCTTTTAAAGACTTAAAAAACATACAAGGTAAAGTTGCTTTATTAACTGGTCCAGAAGGGGGCTTTTCAGCAGAAGAAGTAGCTTTTATTACAAAGCAACCAAATGTTATCTCTGTAAGTTTAGGCAACAACATTCTAAGGGCAGAAACGGCAATTATTCTTGGTTTAGGCTTAATTAAAAACCTATAAAGGCGAAGGGTGAAGTAGAGCCAAAGGTAAACAAAGAAACACTCAAAAGAATAAATATGGTGAAGCTATGAAACCTTATACGGGGTAAGAATGAGAACAAAAACAATATTACAAAGGGAATTGCAAGTTCTATAAAAACCTGCACATTGTTGCTGGTAATATTTTGCAAATTATATTTAAATAACAAATACTTATAGATTTTGCTACTTAAATAGAAGGTTACCCACCAAACTGTAAATATTGTAAAGATTTTTCCTATCATATTTTAAAATTGTTATCTTAAAATAGAAGGTGATTGTTAAAACTATATTACAAAGACCTTGCCTAATTCTACTTCTATGGATTTTTATGCATTCGCTTCGATGCTCGAATCCTCATTTACTTTGTGTAAACTGCGGCTCTGTGCGGTCTGAGGCAAAAGCATAAAAACCTCATATAAGCGAATTATGCAGAGGTTTTTTACAGCCCCCTACAACTTGTTTATAATTTCAGCAGAGATTTCTTGGGGGTTTTTTGTTGCATCCAATACTAGATAGTTTTTAGATTTATCCTTGCTTAACTCTAAAAAACCAGCCCTCACTTTTTTATGAAAATCAATATTTTGCCTTTCAAAACGGCTAGAAACCTCTGCTGAAAGTTTATTTCTTTGGGCGTCTCTTTTTAAACCCTCAATTGGGTCTAAATCTAATAAAATGGTTAGGTCTGGCTTTAGAACTAGATTGAATTCTTTGTGTAAAGCATTAATCTTTCCCGCATCATAACCAAAGCCATAATGTTGGTAAGCAAGGGTGGAATCAATAAACCTATCACAAATAACTATTTTTCCTTGCTTTAAGGCAGGGAGGATATTTTTTCTTAAATTTTCAATTCTAGAGGCAATAAAAAGCAATACTTCTGCATCCCTTTCCCAATGTAATTCCGGATTTTTGATGATTTCACGAATATAATCCGCTTCCTTAGTTCCACCCGGCTCCCTTGTTAAAAAAACCTTTTTGCCTTTTTTCTCCAAATTTTCTTTTAATAACTGGCATTGGGTGCTTTTGCCACTGCCGTCTATCCCTTCAAATACTATAAATGTCATTAGTGAATATTATCTATTTTTGCCGCTAGAATAAAATCATTTTCATGCAGACCATTTATTTTATGGGTATGAATTAAAATTTCGGCGTAGCCATAACCAAAAAATATATCTGGATGATGCCCATTTTCTTCGGCAATTTCTGCTACCTTGTTTACAAAATTTAGCGTTTCTTCGTAGTTTTCAAATTCAAAGCCTTTGGTGATGATTCTAGCATCATCTGCCAAGCTCCAATCATCTAGTTTTTCTAAATGCGTTTTTGCCTCTGTCTTAGTTAAGGGTTCAACCCCACCTGCGCAAGGCGTGCATTTTTTGTGAGCTAGACTGTTAATGGTCATAATTTTTTATCTTTTATGAATGGTAAGATTCTTCTTAAAGTATTATCTTTAAAAATAAAGTGGTGAACCAATGCCCCTAGAATATGTATGGCTATTAAGCCCAAAAAGATGTCAGCAAATAGCTCAGTGTGAAAATAGTTAAAGGTTTTTGCCAATTCTTGATTTGTTTCTACTAAGTTTGGCAAGGTAAATAGCCCAAAAAAGCTAGTTGGATAGCCAGCAAAGCTAGACATTAAATAGCCACCAAGCGGCAAGCCTATCAATAGCAGATACAAACCAATATGAACGGCTCCAGAGGAAATTTTAATAAACCTACTAGCATTTAGAGTTGGTTGCACATTAACAAAACGCCATAAAATCCTAATTAGAACTAAAACTATTACTAATATTCCAAAAGATTTATGTAGACCATACCAATCAAACTTACCTAAACCAAAAATAGTTTCCCTTGGCTCAGATTTTAATTCCATACCTGTAAAGGCAATAGTGAAGTTAATTAGAATTACTAAAGCAATCAGCCAGTGCAGAAACTTGGCAACTGAACCATAAGAACTGTTAGTATTTTTTAGCATAGTTTATATAATCTCATATTCTGCGAAAAAGAAAGAAATTTCGTTCTTGGCATTTTCTAAAGAATCAGAGCCGTGCACAGAATTTTCACCAATTGAAAGGGCAAATAGCTTTCTAATAGTGCCATCTTTTGCCTCTTTGGGATTGGTTGCCCCCATAACATCACGGTAAAGTTGCACAGCATTTTTTGCCTCTAAAACCTGCACTATAACTGGGTAAGATAACATAGAAGAGGTAAGTTCATTATAAAAGGGGCGGTCTTTATGCACCTGATAAAAGGCCTCTGCCTGTTGTTTGGTTAGCAAAATTCTTTTTTGAGCTACAATTTTAAGCCCGCTTGCTTCAATAACGGCGTTAATTTTGCCCGTAATATTTCTTTTTACCGCATCTGGCTTTATTATGGATAGGGTTCTTTGAATGGTCATATCTTCAGTATTAATTATAGAGCCTAACTATTTGAAATTAGCAAAAAGTGCAATAAATATTTAGAACTGGCTAGGATTTTTTAGTTGTGCCCCTTATCTTGCATTTCTTGCAACTTTTTAGTAGCAATTGTTGGGTCTTTTAAACAGTCTAATAGTTCTGTAGTTTGCTTCCAGCCACATTTTCCATCTAGCTGCTGCCCACATTCGCCGTAAACCTTATAGCAACCGTAGGCTTCTTTATACATACAGTTAGAAATGCCATCACTTGCTTCAGATACGCATAACTCACCACTACACCCACCCACTATACATTTTGCAGAGGCTTTTGTTGATAAAAAAACTCCCAAGCCAATCAATATTACAACAAATAACGAGATAATGATTTTTTTCATAAATTTCCTCTAAATTCCAAAGCTTAAGTTCCAAAACTTTTTACTAAACTTTCGCTTAGCATATGCCAGCCATCTATAATTACAAAAAATATTATTTTGAAAGGCAGGGAAATTACTACTGGTGGCAACATCATCATACCCATACTCATTAAAATTGAGGCTATTATCATATCTATAATTAAAAAGGGTAGAAAAATTAAAAAGCCAATTTCAAAGCCCCGCCTTAGTTCACTAATCATAAAGGCAGGTATTAATATGCGGGGGGAAAGATTTTCTGGCTCAACCGCTTCTGTTTGCCCCGCTAACTCTGCAAATAGCTTTATATCATCTTTGCGAGCGTGGAAAAGCATAAATTCGTGAAAGGGCTGATAGGTTCTTTTTATTGCCTCCCCTTCCTTAATTTTTTCTTTTATCAAAGGGTCTATGCCAGTATTATAGGCCTTTTCAAAGGTGGGTGCCATTACAAACATAGTAAGAAACAGGGCTAAAGAAATCATCACTGAATTAGGGGGTGATTGTTGCGTGCCAAGGGCATTTCTAAGGATTGATAATACTATTACAATTCTAGTAAAGGCGGTCATCATTAGTAAAATAGAAGGCGCTAGGCTTAAAACTGTAACCAAGGCTACCAGCCGTAAAGCATTGCCAGCCACCGTGCCAGAATTGTTCCCTAAAGAAATATTTAGATTCTGTGCGAAAAGTTCAGGTGAAAAGAATAATAATGTAGCAAGGGATAGGGTAAAAAACAATCTAAAGCCCTTTTTCTTTAAAAACATTGCTAATATAATGGATTGGTAGAAGCAAAAAAATAGAGGGAGTAGAATAAACTGCAACTGCTATTTTTTAAAAAGAAAGTTAGAAGTAAATGCTAAATCCTAGCATTATTACCGGAATAAAATAGTTGTCGGCTTGGTTTTTAATCTCATCAATTTCCCTTGCAAGGGATGCGTTAAGGGCTGGCGTGCCAGTTAAACTACCCCCCACACTTCTTAGTTTTACTAATTGCTTGCTATAATACAGGGCACCGGCATCAAAATTTATGCCATAGTTGCCAAAACTATAATTATAACCAACCCCTAAATAGGGTGAAAACTTTGGCGTTTCTATTGAGCCAGTTAATTTGCCAATTTCTGTTGGGGTATAGATGCTACTTCCAATATTCAAGTTTGTTGTGGGGCTTACATCAAGGTCAAGTTGATTTAGGGAAAAAAAGCCACCAGCTGATAAGCGAAGGGATTTCTTTAAAGGATAATAATCTAGCACCAAACCACCATTATAAAGGCTACCATCAACCTTGTATTTAATGCCTTCAATAGTTTGATCAGTATTGCCAGCAAGATAATTATTAGAAACTCTAAAGCCCAAAGACTCACTTGCCCTGTAGCCAAAATCTAGCCCCAAACCCAAAGTGCCAACCCTTGGCGAAACTTCAAACTGATTATTTAAGCCACTATTTACTGCAACTTGCGCATTAACATTTGTGGAAATGAAAAGCATAGCAAGAAATAAGGCAAAATAGCTAATTTTCATACCTTTACTAATTAGATTTACGCTATATCTTGTATATGAGGGCAAAAATGTCAATAGATTTTCAACAATTATACAATTTTTTAGTGCATCCCATTATATTTTTTTCGATTGTGGGGATAATTTCTGTGCTTGGCAAAAGAGCTAGAATTATCAGTTGTTTAGCCTCAGTTTTGTATATTTTTATTTTAACGCAAGCTAGCCCAATAGATATAAAGCTACCATTTTTCAGCAAAGAACTGTTGCTAATTAGTAATAGCGAGAGTTTTTTAATTTCCATTTTAATAGCCTATTTATTAATAAATATTTTTTATTTTTCTGCAGATTTTTCTAAAATTAATGCCCTTGCCAGCAACCTTATAATTGGGGCAACCCTTTCGCTGTTTTTATCAAAAGATTTAATCTCATTTTTTATTTTTTTAGAACTATTAAGTTTAGGGGTGTTTTTACTAATTTTAGAAAATAATAAAAACTCTGCTCTTGGTTATTTGCTCTATTCTATTCTAGCTGGAACACTTTTTTTAGTAGGGGTGGCGGGGATAAATATAGAAACAGCTTCAATTGCTATAAAAACATTGGAATTTAGCTATAGCCTTCCACAACTATCAATAATTTTGGCGATTTTTATTTTGCTTGGCCTGCCATTTTTTTCTGCCTACCTTACAAATGCCATTAGTGAAAGCGATAATAAAACCGCGAGTATTATTCTAGTGGGTAAAAGCAAGGCTTTATTGCTTTTGTTGTCTATCCTATTCCCGCAACAAGAAATTTTTGGAAAAATTGGTATAATAGCAGTTATTTATTTTGTGATTTTGGGGCTTATAAGCAACAGTTATAAAAAAAACATTGCTTATTTATATCTAGCTAGCATTGGCTATTACTTAACCAGTTTTAATTTTGAATCCTATAGTATATTTTTATTGCTCCCCCTACTATTTTTATCTTTAGAGAACAAATATAACCTATTAGATAAAATATTGATAAGTATAGTTTTTTCGTGCTTTATTGTTGGGTTTGAGTATCAACCCATTAATTTTTTAATAAATCTATTAGCCACAAAAATTTGGTTTAATTTAGTGTTTTTTGATAATGCCAAAAAACCAATCTCGCTATTTTCATATAAAAGAACGGCATTTTTAATCTCTAGCATTTTGCTTTATTTATACTTTTCCAATATAACTGAAAGCAGCTTAAACTTGGTTCAGACAGCGGGGTTTTTGGCGAGTATTGTTATTGTGTTGGCAATAACAAGGCTACCTAAAATTAATTTGAAAGAATTAGAGGTTTACATCTATAGTATAATAAAACTCTCATTTACTTTACTAAAACAAAAATATAGCTTAATTTTTGAGTGGCTTGAAAAGGCTATAGGTTTAGCAAAAGATTTAACCTATAGAAAAAGCTATAATTATTTTTCTTTTAATGGAAAAATAGAAAATAGCATAAGGCTCTCTAACACGGTTGCCATAGTTTCTTTATTATTAGTAATTTTGTTTATAATTTTTCTTGTATGACCCTAATTAAAAAAAAGCAGATACCAAATTTTTTAACTGTTCTTAGAATTGTTCTGGTGCCTTTTTTTGTGTTTGGTTTTTATTTTGGCAAAGAGAATATCTTTATACTAACCTTTAGTATCTTTCTATTTGCCACTATTACAGATTATCTAGATGGTTATTTGGCAAGAAAATGGAAAATTGAAAGTGATTTTGGCAAGCTATTTGACCCAATGGCAGATAAGATTCTTACCATTTCTGCCATGTTTATGTTGGTGCAAATTAGGGTGGCAGATGTAAATGCCTGTATAATAATTGCTTTGCGAGAATTTTGTATTCCAACCATTAGAGAATATTATAGTAGCAAAGGGGTAAAGTTCCCCACACTTGTTTCTGCTAAATACAAAACCGCCTTTAACATGATAGCTATATTGCTTCTTTTGGGTTCATTGTATGATAATTCCTTTTATTTGTTTGTATGGGGAAATATTTTATTATGGGTTACAGCTCTACTGGCCGTTCTTTCTGGCTATTTTTATATTTTAATTGCACAACATCAATTAAGCAAAAATGGCAAGAAAAGAAAAGGGTGAGGTTAAATCAAATCCCCAAAAGTCAAACCCCCTATGGGGTGGAAAGTTTAAAGAAGAGCAAAGCGATTTAATGCTAGCCATTAACGCCTCTATTGATTTTGATAAGCTCCTTTATAAACAAGATATTTTAGGCTCAATTATTCACGCTAAAATGCTAGCCCGCCAAAAGATTATCACCTCTGCTGATGCCAAAAAAATAATTAGTGGTTTAGAGCAGATTGAAAAAGAAATCACCTCTAAAAAGTTTGTTTTTAAGCAAGAGCTTGAAGATATTCATATGAATATTGAAGTTCGCTTAAAAGAAATAATTGGTGAGCCAGCCGGAAGGTTGCATACAGCAAGAAGCAGGAATGATCAAGTAGCTACCGATTTTAAACTTTGGGTTAGAGATAAAGTCGATGAAATCTCTTTGCTTTTAAATCAGCTAATAAAATCGCTAAAAAAAAGGGCAGATGAGAATAAAAATACCCTAATGCCAGGTTTTACTCATTTACAAAATGCGCAAATAGTTACCTTTGCCCATCATTTAAAAGCTTATGTGGAAATGTTTACAAGGGATTTAGGCAGGTTAAAAGATGCCAGAATTAGGCTAAATGAATGCCCGCTTGGGGCCTGTGCCTTAGCTGGAACCTCTTACCCCGTGGATAGAAAATTTACTGCCAAAGAACTTGGTTTTAGCAAACCAACCAATAACTCTATAGATTCAGTTTCAGATAGGGATTTTGCCTTAGAATATTTATCTGCCCTTAGTATTGCCTCAATTCATTTTTCCCGTTTTGCAGAAGAGATAGTTTTGTGGTGTAGCGAGGGGTTTAAATTCATAACCCTATCTGATAAGTTTACCACAGGTAGTTCCATAATGCCACAAAAGCGAAACCCAGATGGGGCAGAGCTAGTGCGTGGAAAAACAGGCAGAGTAATAGGTTCGCTAAATTCTCTTTTAATTACCCTAAAAGCCCTGCCACTTAGCTATAGCAAAGATATGCAGGAAGATAAGGAGCCAGTATTTGATGCTACACAAAACTTTATCCTATCCACAAGGGTGTTAATTGGCATGGTAGAAGATATGAGGGTTAATAAAGATGCCATGTATAGCTTTGCCCTTAAAGGCTATACCACCGCTACTGATTTGGCCGATTACTTGGTGCAAAAATTGAATTTTGCCTTTAGGGATGCCCACCACGCCGCTTCAAAAATAGTTGCAGTGGCAGAAGAAAAGGGCTGTTATCTGCATGAGCTTACACTAGAAGAGATGCAAAAAATTGAAAAGAAAATAGAAAAGACGGTATTTAATTATCTAAAGCCAGAAAATTCAGTTAAATCCAAAAAATCCTTTGGTGGCGTGGGTTCTTAGGCTAGATAGGCATAATGGAAGAAATGTGGGGCATAATTAAATAGCGAGCCTTTCTACCAAGTCCTAAAATAGCCCTTATCTATATGAACAAAGCCACTGCCGGGGTAGTAGCCAACGCCACCCTGTTTTAGGTATAAAAGGGATTTTCTTACATGGCGGATGTTTGCCCCCTCTATATAAAAATCTATTGCCTTGCCACTCATATGATAGCTTTTTCTAGAAACATTGTTAGATTCTGCCGCCATTGCCTTATTGGTTGCAGGGCTTCTATAACCACTTACAATATTTATGGTGGGGTTTTTTAAACCCATTAAAATTTGGGCAGAATAAATAGTATCAAACAAGGTGGGGTCTATATTGTGAACTGAATCAGTGTTTCTATCTCTAAGAAGGTTGTTTAGTCTATTCAAATTACTTTTTACAAACTTACCATTTTCAAAATAGGGGATGTCTGCAACAAATTCATCTGTGTGAATGTTATAGAGGGTTAATGCCCGCACATCGCCCTTAGCGATATTGGCGAAAGATAGGGTTGGCTTAATTAAGGTGGTTGCTAAACCAACACCAGAATAAAGTAAAAAGTTTCTTCTAGTTAGCATAAGTTAAATTTTACCTAAAAATTAAAAAACTACTCCCACTCTATAGTGGCAGGGGGTTTGGTGGTGATATCGTAAACAACACGATTTACACCCTTTACCTCATTAATTATCTTTGTACTGATTTTTCTTAAAAAGTCATTCGAAAAATTAAAAATATCTGCCGTCATACCATCTATAGAGGTTATAGCACGAATAGCACACAAGTTATCGTAGGTTCTCTCATCCCCCATTACCCCAACCGTTTGTATGGGGAGTAAAACAGCAAATGCCTGCCAAATTTTATCATATAGTTTTTCCTCCCTTAAAGCCTGAATATAAATATCATCAATTTCTTGTAGGATTCTAACTTTTTCTTTAGTAACCTCGCCAATTATCCTTATTGCAAGGCCGGGGCCGGGGAAGGGGTGGCGAAAAATCATACTTCTGGGTAAACCCAGTTCAAGCCCAAGTTCTCGCACCTCATCTTTAAATAACGAACGCAAAGGCTCAATTAGCTTTAGATTCATATTTTCTGGCAAGCCACCCACATTATGATGGGTTTTTATGGTAGCGGAAGCATCTGAGTGGACAGAAATTGACTCTATAACATCTGGGTAAAGGGTTCCTTGAGCTAGATATTCAATTGCCTTTAATTTTTTTGCTTCCTTTTCAAAAACTTCAATAAAGGTTACCCCTATAATTTTGCGTTTCTTTTCAGGGTCTGAGACATCTTTCAAGCGATTTAAAAAAATGTGGGAAGCATCTATTTGGGTTAATGGAATGCCACTGCTGGCAAAAAGTTTTTTTACCTCCATGGCCTCATTCTTACGCATCATACCATGGTCTATAAAAATGGCGTGTAGTCTAGAACCAATGGCTTGGTGAAGCAATTTTGCTACAACTGAAGAATCAACACCACCACTTACCGCACATAAAACATGGTTATAGCCAATTTCATCTTGAATTTTATCTATTTGATTCTTCATAAAGTTTTTCATCGTCCAAGATTTTTTGCACTGGCAAATGTCAAAAACAAAATTTTGGAATAGCTTCTTGCCATCAAGAGTATGGGCTACTTCTGGATGAAACTGCACGCCGTAAATCTTATTGATTTCATTGGCGATAATGGCAAATGGTGCATTTTCACTTTTAGCGATTATTTCAAAATCATCTGGAATTCTAGAAACCTTATCACCGTGGCTCATCCAAACAGGGTATTCTTTGCCCTTTTCCCAAACACCATCAATTAGGGCGGAATTTTTTTTAATAGTAATGTTCGCACTGCCAAATTCCCTTTTATCGGCTGGCTTTACCTCACCCCCTAGTATTTTACATAATAGTTGCTGACCATAACAAATGCCAAGGATGGGGATTTTTAAATCGACAATTTCTCTTGGAATTTTAGGCGAAAAATGCTTGTAAACAGAGGCAGGGCCACCAGATAAAATAATTCCCTTCGCCCCAAAACTAGCAATTTTTTTTATACTAGTAGAATAGGGCAGAATTTCTGAATAGACACCCATTTCTCTAATTCTTCTAGCAATAAGCTGGGTGAACTGCGAGCCGAAATCTAAGATTAAAATTTTATCAACCATAGAACCTTTAATTTCCCCTTTCTTTTTAAACTTATATAAATAGTATCCCTGCTTTAAACTCAAATAGTTTTTATGTATATTTTTCATGGGCTTTCAGAAATAGCCGATAAATACGATTTGTTTCTGGTGGATTTATGGGGCGTGCTTCACGATGGCGAACTTTTATACCCAAATGCCCTAGATACCCTAACCAAACTTAACCAATTTGGCAAAAAGGTAATATTTATTTCTAACGCTCCTAGGAAAAATGAAATAGTGGCAAAAATTTTAGATGGCTATAAAATACCCAAAGAATTCTATCAAAAAATTGTTACCAGTGGCGATGTTACTCATAGCTTTTTAAGTGAGGCAAATATTTTAGGTAGCAAATATTACTATGTAGGGCCAGATAGGGATAGTGGTTTGCTGGCTGAACTAAAACAATATCAAGAGGTAAAAAAAGCAGAAGAGGCAGATTTTCTTCTAGCTTGCGGCTTTGATAACTGGGGCGATAGATTTGAATCTAGGGTTAAAGAGTTAGATCTCGGCTTAAAAAATCATCTGCCCATGGTATGTGCTAATCCAGATAAGATAGTAGTAAAGCAAAATGGTAGCAAAATGCTCTGCAGTGGCGAAATGGCTAGTTATTACAAGGAAAAGGGGGGCGAGGTTTTATACTTTGGCAAACCTTATGAGGCAATTTATCAAAGGGCAATAAAAGATGTGGTGGGCTTTGATAAGGCTAGAACCATAGCCATTGGGGATGGTATTGAAACAGATGTAAAGGGTGCGAATGATTTTGGCATAAAATCATTATTTGTAGCAAGTGGCATTGCCGCCAAAGAACTAAAGCTAGAAGGGATTGGCGTTCCTAAAAGAGAAGATTTAAAATCATTCGTAAAAAAGTATAATGTTGAACCATATGGTGTTATCCCTAGTTTTAGTTGGTAAAACTATCTCTTGAATTTGTTTAATTTTATACTAGTCTTTTCACAAAGAAATCTTATGAAAAAACTGCTATTTTTAGTTATTGTTCTGTTTTCCTCTTATAATCTTTCTGCACAAGAAAATTCACACGGCGTAAATGGCGATTGGGAGGTGTTTTCCACCACCCAAAATGGGGCGAAATATTGCTATACAGTAACCTCTTCTAAAAAATCTAGTGGAACTTTTAAAAAAAGGGCTTCACCCTATCTGTTGGTTTCTTACCGCCCAAATAATGTATCGGAAGTAAGCATTTCTTCGGGCTTTCCCTATAAGCTAAAAAGCACAGTGGCGGTGGTAATAGATAAGAATGATAAGTTCGATCTATTTACCTCTAGCGAAACACCAGATATAGCCTGGGCTAAAGATGCTAATGACGATAGGCGTATTATAAGCTCTTTAAGAAAAGGCACAGGGGTAAAGGCTAAGGGCTATTCTAAACTTGGTTCCTTTGCTATTGATGAATTTTCCCTAAATGGCTTTTCAAAATCTTATAATGAGATTGTAAATTTATGTTCTAACACTCCGGCTAGTCCTACAGCTACTCCTTCTACTAAATAGATATGAAAACTATAGAAGAAATTAAAAACTGCGTAGAATCTAATGATGTTGTTTTGTTCATGAAGGGTAGTAAAAAAATGCCCATGTGCGGTTTTTCTGGAACGGTTACGCAAATATTAAAAAACCTAGGTGTAGCTGATTACAAGGATGTAAATATTCTTGCCGATGAAG
>JBKCHH010000023.1:0-3158 GCA_046302855.1 Alphaproteobacteria bacterium | reverse complement strand
ATTTTCTAATTGCTGAAGTGCTTTGATTAATAATTCTTGTTGCTTATCTTCTAATGAAGTTATTGCGTTGGCTCTTATAGCTTGAAGTTCTTGTAAGAGAGTTGCCACATTAAACTGTTGGTAAAGTTATTGGTTGCTGTGGGAATTCTCCAAGTGCTTGAGTATTCTGTTCAATCTCTGAATCAATAACAACTAATGTTTCATCATCATCAATTACAGTTCTTGCAATTTGTTTATCTAATTCTTTATTGAATGTAGATGATTTAATATTACTAGCTTTTGCTTGTTGTAATAATTCTAAATCAGTTGCCCAGTCTCTAATATCAAATGAAGTTGGATAAGTTATTTTCCCATCAAATTGTTCTTCTTGCCATAAAGCATATAATCTCCAAATTTGTTCTTCAGCTAATTCCATAAGTTTTGCTTTTTCAGCAAGTTTAGCATTTAATAATTGAAACTCTGTTCTTAATGCTATGCCTGATTGAATTCTTTCTCCAGTCGCTCTGATTGCGCCAACATGAGATAAACGATTTATTGCATCTACTTTATGCTCAATAGATTTTAATACTCCATCTAAATTACTTCCGCTTGGTTGTAAAATATAAGGTTTTAAATTTGCATCAATGTTGTCAGGAATTTCTATAATAGAACCTGCGCCTGCTGTTGCGTCAGTATCTCTAGTTTTAACTAATGATGGGTGATTAGATATTCTAATGATTTGTTCAATCTCAGATAGTTCATTATAAATTGCTTTTTGTAAATCAGCTATGTCAGTTAAATCAGAAACCCCAATACCTCGCATTGGACTTCTTTGATTATAAATTACAACTGCTGGAATTCTTCCTATTGGATTTGGTAATGATTCCATTAATTTTGGCTCATCTCTATTTTTAGAAGAAACAAAAACTGTATCTATTTTGTCTAAATACCAAAGTTTAAAATATTCTCCATTATCATCTATTGACTCTCTAATTTTTAAGTAATCTAAAATATAATATCCTGAATCACTTCTTGAATAATGCGAGTCATAAATATTCTCAGGAGTGTAAATGTTTAAATATGGTCTAATGCCTTGTTCTAATTCTTCTGCTCTAGTGAATACGTTTGTAGATGGTTTATCAACTAGCACCCAACAATGACCATATATACTTGCATAATTTTGTACCTCTCTCATTAGAGCATCAAAACTTCTGCCTTCTAAATCTGCATCATCAAAGAAATAAGGAACTGTTGCATCATTTTCTAATATGCCTAATTCTCTAGTTGGTGGAACTCTAAATAAATAGCTTGAATAAATATGTATGATATTGCGACAATGATTGTCTAAAGGTGTGTAAGAAATTCTATCAAAGAATTCATTTTCTAATTCTAATTTGTATTGCTGTAAAAATTTACCATCTTTGTATTCTTTGCCGCCTAAATATGAACGAATAAAATATTCCCATCTTGAAATCATTCCCTGATATTGAGAATGTTGGCTTTCCATTTCTTGTCTTGAATATGCCATTATGAAAATCTCTTAGGTTGTGATTTAGGAAGATTAGAAGTAATTGGAAATAAAAATTCAGTTGCGTAACCTAAAGCATCAGTCATGTGGTCATATCCATTATTTTTTTCAGGTTGTGTCGTTCCTTCTTTGTAAATTTGTTTCATTAGACTATTAATCAATGTTTTGCAAGAAGCATCTATAAAAATACTCCTCTTACCATCAAATGCTTTTAATTTAGAATTCACAGAGTTAATTCTATCTCTTACTAAAGCATGAGTAGATTTACATTTAACAATAAAACCGGCATTTTGCAAGATTGTTAAATCGGTTCTACCGCCGGCAGATGTTTTTCTTTGTCTTGAAGCTGGGTCAGGGTAAATAATTATTTTGTTTTTATTATATCTTGATAGCAATTCGTCAATGAATTCGTCAGTATTTGAACTATAAATGACTATTTCATCAAATACTTCTATGTTTCCATTCTTAACATGAAATAAACAAGCACTCATGGGGTCAATGTTAAAGTCGAGTCCCACGTGGATAATTGCATCTTTGTCATAAGCACATTTTCTTACATTTTCATCTCTACTAAAGTTGTAATAGACAACACCGCTATAAGTTTCAAAACTGGCCAAATACTCTTGCCTGAAAGTTCTTTCATCTAAATCTCTCATAGCTTGGTCAATTTCATCTTGCTCTACTTGACCACCATCAACAGTTGTAAATTTGAATGATTTCCATTCTGGGTCGCTGCCTAATCCTTTTTGATATATTTCATAAGACCAATTACCAAAGCCTCTTGGAGTGCCTACGAATAATACATTACCAGTTACATGGCGGTCTGAAATAGTTGGTCGCAAAACTTCTGACCAAGCCTCATGTGGGATATCAGCATATTCGTCAAGCAATAAAAAGTCCAAGCCAACTCCTCTTAAATTGTCTGGTGATTTATCAGCGCCTTTTAAACTAATCTGTGAACCATTCCTAAGTGTTAAAGATAATTCTGTTTCATTGGCATATTTAATCCATTTATGTTCAGTTACTTTTTTCTTTAATTGTTTCCACATAATTTCTTTAGCCATGCGGTAAGTAGGCGCTACATAGAATATCTTTGAGTTAGGTTTGCGACTGGCGAATCTAAGTAATTCATACATGGCAAGATGCGTCTTACCGAATCTTCTTCCAGTAATAAGAACTCTAAATCTAGCTGGACAAGTATAAACTGCTAATTGAGGTTTGCTAAAAGACATTTAATAATCCAGTTCATCATACTGGTCAGATTTATGTTCTTTTAACTTTTTAATTTCTATTTCTTTAAGTTGTATTTCTTCTCTAAGTAAGTCTATTTGTTTTTTTAAATCGTGAATGACAACTTCTAAGTCGTTAGACCCTCTTTGCTTCCTATCAATCATGCTTCTTGGCTTTTTTCTTCCACACATTTGTACATCAAATCCTTATATATAATACCTTGTTCGTTTAAAGTTTCTATAATTAATTCGCTTTGTTTATCGCCGAATCTATTACAATCTTCTAAAGTCTTAAAGGTTCTGCCATCTTCCATCTTTAAAAATATGGGTCTATATTCCTGCCCATTAAATATCAGCAAGAAGAACACTACAAAGTATTCCACTACTTTTTTTTATTCTGATATGCCCTCAAATATCTTCTG
>JBKCHH010000022.1:0-6167 GCA_046302855.1 Alphaproteobacteria bacterium | reverse complement strand
GGCATAATTGAATAAATGGGGGGCTAATTTTGGGATTTTTTGAAGTTTTTTAGGAAGAATTTTATGGCGTTTTTCTTTCTGGTTTTTGATAGTCCGCGATGGATTTTTAAGTTGGTTTTTAGGTGTCCAAAAAGCCCTTCTAAATGGTTGTTTGTTGGTGGAATTTTTGAGCAAGGAATATCTGCATAAGTAAACATGGCGAACATATTATTTTCAACAGAATTAAAAGCAGATCTTATGGCTAAATGGGCATATTGTTTTTGAGCATTTCTTTCGTTTAAAAAGCCTTTATGGCGTCGTTTTAGCTCATAAAAAGAATCGATGAAATCTTGGGCGTTAATAACGCAAAGATTTTTCATTAAGTGGTTTAATTCTTGACCACAAATTGTTTTTGGTTAGATGCCAATATATCTTCGAATAATAGCTTTTTGATGGAACAAACACATTTGAATTGGAACTGGTCCAAATATCTTCTTAATGGCTGGATATGCTCCTCTTCGACCATCTATGGTTACAGATTTTATTTGAAAACCAGCATTTTTTATGGCATACAAACCTTGCCTTAAATCTGCCAGAGTTTCATTTTTTATCTCGTGAAAATAAATTATTTTTGAAGTGTCGTGAAAACATAAATAGCCAAATTCTCTGCCAAAAAACACCGCGTCAATTAGTAAATTTATCGCCTCAATTGGAGCCTTAATTTGAAGGCTATCTTCAACCTTTATTTTATCAAATTCTTGCGTTAGTTTTTTAACTGATATTTCAAGATTGCAAGCGATTTCTGTTAAAATTTTACGCCCAAATAGCCACTCAAAATAGTACTTTTCGTAGTCAACTTTTTTGCCTCTTTTTTCAAGCCAACGATGCCCACAAAAATTGCATTTATAGGATTGTTTTTTTCTCTTTATTCCGTTCTTTTTAGCACTATTATTTTTGCACTTTACGCATGTTTTTTTTCATAATCTTATAATTTATTTATAAGTTTCACTCTATAAACCACTACCACCCCACTTAATACTACTTTTTTAGCCCCCCATTTATTCAATTATGCCAAAAATTAGGTGTAATGGAAGAAATGTAGGGGCGGGAGGGGTACGCACTGTTTGTTTAAGTTATTGATTTAATTGGATTTTTATTTTTTATCTATTTCCGCTGTACCACTTTTTAGCTTACTTTTTTGTTTTGTTTAAGAAAACAATTAGTATCTATGCTAAAAATAATAAAGCATGAAGCCAGAAATTTCAATAGTAATAATAACTTATAATAGCAGCAATGTTATTTTAGACTGTTTAAAAAGCGTTTATGATGATGCCTTTGAAGTAATAGTTGTAGATAATAACTCAAAAGACCAAACTCTAGAAATTATTAAAAGCTTTTCAAATAAGATAAAAATTATTTCGCTTAAGCAAAACAAGGGCTATCCAATAGCTTGTAATGAGGGCTTAAAAATAGCAAAAGCCCCGCACACCCTAATTCTTAACCCAGATATTATTACAACTAAACAAGATATTTTAACTTTGCTAGAAGAAACTAAAAAGCACGAAAATTGTGCTATATCTGGCCCTGCTGTTTATATTCGCCACGAAAATGGAAGGGATGAGATAGACTACTACGCTAATTATTCCCTACAAAAGCCTATAAATAAGGTGAACCGCATTTTAGGGGCAGTAATGCTGTTTAATATGAAGCATTTAAAGCAAATAGGGCTGTTTGATGAAAATATTTTCATGTATTATGAAGATGAAGAAATTTCAAACAGGGCCATAAAAAAAGGCTATGAGCTTTTGGTTTTCCCTGCTTCAAAGTTTTATCATTTGGCGAAAAAGTCTTCTGTGCAAAATACAAAAATTTTAGCCTTTAAGGCTTGGCATTTGGTTTGGAGCAAACTTTATTACAGAAAAATAACGCAAGGTTCTTTTTCTTCCCTACGCCTTAACCTTGCTTTTATTTTAAGATTTTTCTTAAAAACTCTTTTAAATTTGGCAAAAGCCAATAAAACGCAAATATTAATTAACTTTTCAAGGCTTAAGGCATCTTTTGCTTATTTATTTGGCTTTAAAGCGTTTGATAGTAAGGAAAATCCAAGAGGTATGTAATATGAAAGGCATAATTTTAGCAGGGGGCAGTGGCACAAGACTTCAGCCAATTACCAATATTTTAAGTAAACAGGTAATTCCAGTTTATGATAAGCCCATGATTTACTATCCGCTTTCAACCCTTATGAGCCTTGGTTTAAAGGATATTTTAATTATCTCAACCCCGCGTGATTTACCCATAATAAAAGAGCTTTTTAAAAGTGGTGAGCAGTTTGGAATTAATATTGAATATAAGGTGCAAAGTAGGCCAGAAGGCATTGCACAGGCGTTAATTTTGGCAGAAGAGTTCTTAAATGGTAGCCCCAGTTGCCTAATTTTGGGCGATAATATTATGTATGGTAGTGAAATTTCAGGGGAGAATATATCGCTAGCTTTTCAGCAAGCAATAAAGCAAAAAACAGGGGCAAGTGTTGTAGCTTATAAGGTTTCAGACCCTCAGCGTTATGGCGTTGTCTATTTTAATGAAAATGGCAGGGCAATTGATATTATTGAAAAACCGCAAAATCCCACTTCAAAATGGGCGGTAACGGGGCTTTATTTTTATGATGGCAATGCCCCTAAATATGCTAAAGCTCTAAAGCCTTCCCCAAGGGGCGAGCTTGAAATAACAGATTTAAACAAGGTTTACTTAAAAAACGGCAATTTGAATGTAATAAAACTAGGCAAAGGCTTTGCTTGGCTAGATGCGGGCACGCCAGAATCTTTACTAGAAGCCAGTGTTTTCGTTCACGCAGTAGAAAAAAGGCAGGGGCAAAAAATTGCCTGTTTAGAAGAAATAGCCCTAAACAAAGGCTTTATAACCAAAGAGCAGTTTGAACTTTTAGCCAAAAGCTATTCAAAAAACAACGAGTATGGCGGGTATTTAAGTGGGGTATAGATTTAAAAAGGGGTTACTGAAATTAAAAAGCCTTTTTATATTAAGTGGCAAAACTAGAAAGAGATACAAAAAATACTATTTCAACAAATATGCTAATGACCTTGTAAAAAAAACTAAATGGGGCGTTTCATACAGTGTTTTTGATGGGCATGAGCTTTTGCAGGCCTCTATTAAATCTATAAGAAAGCAGGCAAATTATGTAAATGTTGTTTATCAAACCATTTCTTGGTATGGAAACCCAGCATCAAAAGATTTAGTTTCGCACTTACTTCATTTAAAAGAAAAAGGTTTAATAGATCAGCTTATTGAATTTACCCCTAATTTAAAACTTCCCGCCCACAAAAATGAACTGGCCAAAAGAAACATTGGGCTAAAAAAAGCCAAAAAGGCAGGCTGTAATTACTTAATGACTATGGATACAGACGAATTTTACATAAATGATGAACTAGCCAGCACCAAAAAGTATATTATTCAAGAAAATATAACCCATGCCTTTTGTCCGCAGGTTCTATATGGGCTAAAGCCAAACTTAAGAGTGGCAAACCCAATTCCCAAAGCCTGCATGGTGCAGATTTTTTCAAAACTAAAGAAAGGTTCTTTTTTGGGGAAAAATTTTTCCGTCCCTTGCATAATTGATTATACCCGCTGTTTTTCGCATTTTTTTGGTGCAAAATACTGGGTTTTTAACACTATTAATATGCACCACATGATGCTTGTTAGAAAAGATTTGGACAAAAAATTTGCCAATTCAACCTATCCAAGCACTATTCCTAAAGACAAAAACAGTTTGACAAAAGGCTTAGAATTTATAGATGTAGGTGATATTTTTGGGGTTGGAAACAATGGGGGATAAAATATGATTTTAATTACTGGTTCAACTGGTTTAAGTGTTTTGATGAAAGAAGGTAAAGCATGAAAAAAAATAATATTCAGCTCTTTTATCCTTTTTTTAGGGTTGAAGAATGTTTAAACCAAATAAAAGAGTGTTTAGAAAAGGGATGGACAGGGTTAGGCTTCAAAACTGTTGAAATTGAAGAAGCTTGGAATAAATATACGGGTTTTTCTAATTCTCATTTTATCAATTCTAACACTTCTGGCTTACACTTAGGATTAGAAATTCTAAAAGAAGAAGGGCAATGGAATGATGGGGATGAGCATGGGGCAGACTAAGCTTTCTTGTAAATAAATAATTTTTAGGATTTTTTAGCAAGGATTGTACCCTTTCTAAGAGTAAAAAAATTTATTTTTCTATCAACTCTACTTTATATCCTGAGTGTTTCACTATTATTGAAAATAGTCTTTCTATGGAATGTGGCAATGTTCCATCAAGCATGCCATGTTCGATATTGAAATCATTGCTCGATAAATTAAGTAATAGCTCAAGAGCCTTTTGCCGGAACCAGAACATGGAGCCTGCAGGGAAACTATCCCATTGTTTTGTTGTTCCTAATTTTTGGCACAAGTAGTCGTAGTGCTCAAGATTTGAAGCCATATTTTTTTCATCGTGGGGAAAATAGTGTTCTTTCGAAGCAAAAAGTCCAATTTTTTCATTATTTTTAAATAGATTGATTATTTTTTTGACATGTTTTTCATTTGCCAATAAAGAGTCGAGAATAGATTGCCTCAACTCACTACCATCGATTCTATGAGGTGATTTTTTAGAATGAATTTTACAGACTGCGTCATAGTTAATATGACTGATTAATTTAAGAATTTCAATAAAAGGTAGTACGTCTCTTCCTCTGTTATCCACAAGTCTAATAACCGCATCTGGGCAATCTTTTAAAATTATGGGGGCGGCATCAGCCGATGTCACAGAAACGTACAGATCAAATTTTAAGGGCTCTAATTTTTTGATCATGAGCCATATTTCGGGCCAAAGATCTATGTAATGCAGATGCACAATAATTGCATAATTATTATTTTTTACAGGAGTTTTTTTAAAAAAATGATTGTATTTTTCATCATAATTTTTTAAGACTTCATAGGTGGCTTCTAAATAACCATAGCCATATTTTTTATCCGGCTCTAGATGAGTCCCTTCAGCCCATTCATTCCAAGCATTAATGAAGACTAGCTTTTCCTCTTCGGTGTACTTATCGTCGTAATAAACTTTATTGCAAAGTGCTGAAAGCCATTGTCTATATCTTGTCAAATTAAATTTAGTAAAAATGGAACTTCCGTTTTGTCGGCGTGCAGTATTATCCCAAGATAACATACACGTACGAAACATTTTGAATTCTGGCTCTTTTTCGTTAATTCCACTTTCAACAATTTTTTCATAATCATAAACCCTTCCCTCAAAATTTGGATTAGTTATTTGAAATTCTGAAGTTATATCCACTGCCTCCATTTGCAAAGGGGGAAATTGAGCAGAAGCATCAAAACCAAATTCTGTCGGGGGCGTAATATCAAAACTGCGAATTGATACTAGATATAAATCCTTAATACCATTTTTTTTGGCTTCTTCTCTCCATAAATCCGTATACTCTTTTATATTTGGAATTAAACTGGGTCGATAAACACATAATACAGGACATCCATTAATCTTTATATACCTGTGATCCAAAAGATACGGCATAATATGCTTTATAAATTTTATTGAATCTTCTTTCGTATGATTTTGTTCAATCAAAATGTCTTTATCCATTCCGTCCCAGGTTCGAGTCCAATTCTCATTGGCCCAAGTTAAGCAAAAAGACATATCCATTTTTTTATTGTTTAACATTTGTTTTAATGGGGTCTCCATAAGAGTTTTTCCATCAAACCAATAAAAATAATAATTAAATCCACTTACAGCATAATTTTTAGCCAAAGTGGCTTGCTCTTCCATGACTTCGGGAACTCTTAGATCATAATATCCGTTATGAATTGGATAATGAGGCTGATAATGATTAGCAAAATTGGGCTGTGCTTTGGTAACATTAGTCCACTCAGTAAAGCCCTTTCCCCACCACAAGTCATTTTCTGGAAACGGATGGAATTGGGGCAAGTAAAACGCTATGACTTTTACCTTGCTTTGGAGAGGAGGTTTTTTTTGATATGATGAGAAATTTTCTTGCGCAGCT
Organism: Alphaproteobacteria bacterium; assembly: GCA_046302855.1. Taxonomy (GTDB): domain Bacteria; phylum Pseudomonadota; class Alphaproteobacteria; order Rickettsiales; family UBA8987; genus JBKCHH01. The sequence goes on along the minus strand of JBKCHH010000022.1, from coordinate 126 downwards.
TGCATAAAAAAAAATTCACTTTGGTGTACCTCTTTCTTTTCCAAAAGATGGGAATATTTTTTTTTTATTATTTTGTACAATTTTCTTTTTTTATTAAGATGAGTACCACCAAAAAAAATATTTAAA
>JBKCHH010000021.1:0-5898 GCA_046302855.1 Alphaproteobacteria bacterium | reverse complement strand
CGAGTTTTTACTGAAAAAAATTCCAGACAAAAAATAGATTTTGCTGAAATAGATTGGCCATCATATGGTTTTAATTTCAAATTTTCAGGCATTGTTAGTGATAATTTAATTGTTCGCCTGCAAGCAAAAATGGAAAAGTTTAAGGAGCTTTTAGATTTGGTAAAGATAGATTTAACCAACCGCTTTGTTCCCCTGCCAGAATCAGTAAAAATTAATGCTGATTTTGTTTTAGGTGAAAATAATCTAAAGGTTATTGATAGTAATATAAAAACTCCAAACTATGAATTTGGTATTAGGGGCAATATATATGATGCCAAGCAAGATATTGCCCAAGTTGAATCTAATTTCGCAATAAATTTTAAGCAGCTAACAATTGATAGTATAGATTATAAAAACAACAATAAATTGGTTGATGAGTTTAAGATAGTTTCCATTTTGCGAGAACTCTATTCGGTAATAAAAAATGTAAATATCAACCTTTCGGCTGAAAAGCTAAATTTATATGGGGCAGAACTTACCAACTTTAATGCGAAATTCTTACTAAAAAACGCCATTGCTGAACTAAACAATATTACCTTTACGCAAGATGACTATCAATCAAATGCCGAGTTTCGCTTAGATTTTAAAGACTTTATCCCCCTACTTGAAGGCGATATTAACTTAGATACAATCAATTTTGCCAAACTTTTTGAATCGCTAAATTTGAATAAAGAAAATCAAGTGGAAAGCAACGCCACCCCTTCTATTTGGAGTGATACTAAATTTTCCCTTGAAAAGTTCACCAACCTAAAAAGCCTAATAAACATAAGGGCTAATAATATAGTTGTAGGAAAGTTAAACTTTAAAGAAAACCGCCTAACCTTCCGAAATGATGAGCGGTTTTTATATATAGAAAAGTTTAAAAGCAAAATACTTGATGATAATTTTGAACTAAGCCTTTCTTCTACTTTAGAAACAGTTCCAGCATTCACTTTGGGTGTAAATTCGCCAAATACCAAGTTAAACTCTTGGCTTAGCAATCTATTTGGTATAAATAATATTTATGGGAACTTTGGGCTAAATCTTTTAATAAATTTTAAGGGCAATTCTTTAAAAGAGTTATTTTTAGCCAATGCTGGCAACTTGAAGGTTTCTGTAAGAGATTTAATCGTAGTGGGCTATAATGTTAATTCTTTAGTACAGGGCTTAACTGCCGTTAGAGAGAAGGTAGATGTAATCCCCGCCTGTCAACAGGCAATTACTAAGGGTAATTTAAACAATCAACTAGGTTCTTTTATTGCTAATTTCCCTATCTCACAGGGGAAAATTAACTTTTACCGCACAGAGCTACCACCCCACCCAGCCTACACTGCCAGCTTTAATGGCGATGTTGATTTATCTACCCTAAAGGTAGATGGGGAATATTTGCTTTCTCTTAAGGCACTTGGCACTTTTATTAAGGCAAGGCTAAAGGGTGATACCAGTTCAGTAAAGCCAGAGTGGGATTTTTCTAACATAGAAAACTTTTGGCTAGAAAAGTTTTTGGAAAAGAAGTAGGGTGAAAATATGAACATAAAAAATTTCTTTCTAGGTAAAAGTAAAGGTAGTGGAGTTATAACTATATTTGGCAAGGTGCAGGGCATTTTTAAGGTAGAAATGCTTGGCAAAATGCAAGGTAGCGAGCTTATTCTAACTGAAAACTTCACCTATAATTCTGGTAATAAACAACAAAGGCAGTGGCATTTTACCTTTTCAAATAATGATGAAACTATAATAGGAACCGCTAATGATATTATTGGTAAGGCGAAGGGCTTTCAAAAAAACAATATTATTCAGCTAAAATACAAACTAAAAATTGAAGATAAGAACATTACCCTTAACTTTACAGATAAGCTATGGTTTGTGGATGAAAAAACCCTTATAAACAAGGCCTCCATTCATAAATTCGGCATAAAAATAGGTGAAATTGTAGCGGGTTTTGAGAAGGTTAGTAATTAACGCTTACTTTTAAAAAACCTCTTTAACAAGGCCTTGCTTTCTTCCTCAAAAAAACCACTGTAGATTTGGGTGTGGGGGAGTTTTTTTGCCAAGCCCTCATTGCTGTAAATGGCGCCCCCCTTTGCATCTATGGCGGAAAAATATAGCTTTTTTAACCGCACCTTTTCTATAAGGCTGGCACACATTAAGCAGGGTTCTAGGGTAACAAATAGCGAATGATTATCTAGATATTTACTCTTCTCACCCCTCAAAGCCTTTGTTATAACCAAATATTCCGCATGCAGAAGGGGGTTTTGTTTTGCCTCAACCCTATTATATGCCTTGATGATTTTGCCAGCCTCGCTCACCAAAACTGCCCCAACTGGCACTTCATTTTCATCAAATGCCTTTTTTGCTTGGGCTAAGGCAAGTTTTAAAAAATTTTCTTCTATTAACATAAGTTTTGGCATAAGTGGTATTTACAATTAAGCTAAAAAACATCACTATTTAACTATATCTACAAAAAAGCAATGCGAAGTAATATTATAGCAGTTTTAGATTTAGGCTCATCCAAAATAGTTTGCCTTATTGCTAAGGTAGCGAGTGACAGTAGCTTAGAAATTATTGGCATTGGCTATAATGGTGCTAGTGGCATTCACTCTGGCTTTATTACAGATATTAAAAAGGCGGAAGAATGTATAATTTCTGCCATTAATTCGGCTGAAAAGATGGCAGGGCTTACGGTAGATGCCCTTACCATCAGTATTTCTGGTCTTAGGGTCTATTCTAAAATAGTGGAGGTTGAAACTAACCTTGATGGCAAAACCATAACCAATAACCTGCTTTCAAACATCATCCGCCCTGAAATACCCCTGCCTAAAGAGGGCGAAGAAGAAAACCCAAAAGATAAGGAAGAGAGGGAAAACTTTCAAATAATCCACTCCATCCCCATTAGTTTCTCGATAGATGGCTACGGCAACATTCAGCAACCTATAGGAATGAGTGGCAATAGTCTAACCGCCAAAATTCATCTGGTTGGGGTTCATAAAACTCTGCTTAAAAACCTTGAGGCTTTTTTTAGCAAAAACGGTATTAATAGCATAAGTTTTGTTAATTCCGCCATTGCCTCTGCCTATGCCTGTTTGAATGAAGATGAAAAAAATCTAGGTGCCATTTTGCTAGATATTGGTAGCCACCAAAGTGATATTGTAGTTTATGAAAATGAAATGCCAAAATTTGTTGCCACCGTGCAAATTGGTGGCTCAATTATTACTAGAGACATTGCCAAGTGCCTAAACCTTTCTATCGAACAGGCAGAAAGGGTTAAAATTCTTTACGGCGAGGCAATTTTTTCCTCCGAAGCAGATAATTCTAACTACATCAATTTGAATAAGGAGGAAGATAGCGATAGTGAATATGAAACGGTAATAAAAAAATCGGTATTAATTAACATTATCTCCGCCCGAGTGGAAGAGATGATTGAGGTTATTTTCGATAAGATAAAAAACAATTACGATAACCACTATAATATTCAAAAGGTAGTGCTAACTGGGGGTGGGAGCTTTATTTCTGGCTACAGGGAAATTATAAAACACAATTACGGCAAGGCGTGCCGAATTGCCAAGCCGAAGATTATAGAGGGCATTAGCGAATCTTTAAAAACGCAAAACTTCTCCTCCGCCATTGGGCTAGTATTATTTGAATATGAAAGGATAAGCTATAATCAGCATAACAAGAAAAGGGGCTACGATAGGGGCAATTCCGGCAACTTAAAAAAATTCTTAAACTGGATAAAAAATACTACTAATTAGAGGGGTTCTTAACTCCGCCAGCTTTCAGCTGATTTTTTAAGATCCTCTTCCGTTTTTTCTAGCTCGTTAATTCTTTTTTGCAGATTTTTTACGGTGCGAACCAAATCATCTATGGTCTTTTGTCTTGGGTCTTCCACATCCCCTGTTTTGCCGTAAGCAGAAAAATCCTTTGCATCTGCATTTAAAACCTTTACCTCCCTTGCTGGAACGCCAACCATAGTGGCATTTTCTGGAACATCCTTTACCACTACCGCATTAGAGCCAATTTTAGCACCATTGCCAATTTTTATGGGTCCTAGAATCTGGGCACCACTGCCAATTACTACGCTATTGCCAATTTGTGGGTGGCGAATACCCGGTTTTGAAGAGGTGCCACCAAGGGTTACGCCATGATAAATAGTTACATCATCACCAATTTTAGCGGTTTCACCAATCACCACGCCCATTCCATGATCAATAAATAGCCTTTTGCCAATAGTAGCATTGGGGTGGATTTCAATTCCAGTAAAAAACCTGCCCAGTTGCGACACAAATCTAGCTAGCAATCTTAGCTTAATTTTTAACAAGAAATGCGATAGTTTGTAAAATAAAAGAGCGTGAAAACCGGGATAGCATAAAATAATTTCTAGCCTACTTTTAGCGGCAGGGTCGCGAGAGAAATAGGAATTGATATTTTCGAACATAAGTTTTTTAAAATAACTATTTTAATCTAAAAAAATTATTTTAATCTAGAACTATTCTTAATTCAAAGAATAAGTTTAAAACAACTTGAAAGAGGTATATATGGTAGGAAGTTTAAACAGGGTAATGTTAATTGGCAATCTTGGTAAAGAGCCAGAAGTTAGAAAAACGCAAGACGGTAGAGAAATTGTGAATTTTTCTCTAGCTACCAATGAATCTTGGCGAGATAAGGCAACGGGCGAAAAAAGGGAAAGAACGGAATGGCACAGAGTGGTTGTGTTTAATGAAGCCTTGGTAAATGTTGCCAAAAACTTCTTAAAAAAAGGCTCAAAAATTTTTCTAGAGGGAACTCTGCAAACCAGAAAATGGACGGATTCTAACGGGCAGGAAAGATACACAACTGAAGTTGCTCTGCAAGGCTACAACTGCTCACTAAATGTTCTAGATGGTAGAAAAGAAGGCAGTGGAAATTACAATGATGATGCTTCTTTAAGCCCGGGTAATCATAGTGATGATGAAGTGCCATTTTAAGTGCCAAAACTCGTCATTGCGAGCGAGAGCTTTGCTCGAGCGTGGCAATCCAGTAAATAACATTCAAAAATATGGTTTATGGCTAACAATGACTTCTAACTATAAATTGTAGCCATTTTTAGATATGATACCCCCCATCAAAATCTCAGACTCTCTAACTGGTAAAAAGGTAGAGTTTTCGCCACTGGATAAAAATAACATCCGCCTTTATGTGTGCGGTCCTACGGTTTACGATAGGGCGCATATTGGTAATGCCAGAAGTGCGGTGGTGTTTGATTTATGGTTCCGCCTACTTCAAAAAAGCTACAAAAAAGTAACCTTCGTTCGAAATATTACCGATATTGATGATAAGATTATCAACCGGGCAAGTGAAGAGGGTTTAAGTGTAGAAAAAATTGTTAAAAGGGCAACTGATTGGTACCACCAAGACCTAGCCTATTTAAACTGCTTAAAACCAACGGTGGAGCCTGCCGTTTCTAACCATCTGGAAGAGATTTTTGCCATTATAAAACTGCTTTTAAGTAAGGGCTTTGCTTATGAAAGTGAGGGCAATATTTTATTTGATACCACCAAAACAACTGAAGGCTTTGCTTATGGCGATTTATCAAAGAAAAAAATTGATGATTTAATAGCTGGCATTAGAGTGGAGGTAGAGGGCTACAAAAAAAACGCAGGCGATTTTATTCTGTGGAAGCCATTTTCAAAGCAAGAGGTGGGCTATAACAGCCCCTTTGGTTATGGCAGACCGGGGTGGCATACTGAATGTTCGGTAATGAGTGTAAAGTATTTGGGTAATTCTTTTGATATCCACGGCGGTGGGGCAGATTTAAAATTTCCCCATCATGAAAATGAAATTGTGCAGTCTAGGTGCGGTTTTGGTGGCATCTATGCCAAATACTGGATTCATAATGGTATGGTG
>JBKCHH010000020.1:0-13564 GCA_046302855.1 Alphaproteobacteria bacterium | reverse complement strand
AAATTATTTTCTTTGGCGAGCGAATCTAGGTAGTTTATATAACCAAAAAGCGTTTCTTCTATAGGGCTAGAAAAGGAATCTAGCACAATATTTGCTTGGTTTAGCTCAATTTCATCGACCTCAACCGAATTTATTAATAAATCAAGCGAGTTTGGTTGTAGCAAGACATTTTTTATATTTACAAATTTTAGTCCGCTAAAGTTTTGGTTTGGAATAAGCTCTATTTCATTTAGTTCAATAGAGGGAGAGAAAGAGAGATTAATTTTAACCTGCTGATTCCAATTTATTTTACTATCGGTAATTTTGGTGATATCTTGGTTTACTAGCTTTTTTATAACCTCTTCCTTACCTTGCAAAGACTTAGATATTAAATAATAACTAACAATTGCAAGGATTAAAAAAAATACTATGAAGGCAATTATTTTTTTCATTATTTAAAATTTCAACCTATTATAAAATAATTTATGCGACTTTCTAGATATTTTCTACCTGTTTTAAAAGAAGATCCAATAGATGCTTCTATTATTTCGCACAAGCTAATGTTACGATGCGGTATGATTCGCCAATTAACAAGTGGTATTTATAATTGGCTTCCATTTGGGCTTAGTTTTTTACGCAAAATTGAAGGGATTATAAGGCAAGAGATGGATAAAAGCGGGGCGTTAGAGCTTTTAATGCCAACCATTCAGCCTTTAGAGCTATGGGCCGAATCTGGCAGGGGTGGTTATGGCGATGAAATGCTAAGGTTTAAAGATAGGGGCGGGCGAGATTTACTTTATGGACCAACCAATGAAGAGGTTATAACTGATATTTTTCGCAAAAATATAAAATCTTATAAAGAGCTTCCTAAAAATTTGTATCACATTCAATGGAAGTTTCGTGATGAAATTCGCCCGCGTTTTGGCGTTATGCGTGGCAGAGAGTTTTTAATGAAAGATGCTTATAGCTTTGATATAGACGAAAAATCGGCAATAGAGTCTTATAATAATATGTTTCGCACCTATTTGAAAATATTTCAAATAATGGAGCTAAAGGCAATACCTTTTTTGGCAGATACAGGCTTAATTGGTGGCAATTTAAGCCATGAATTTCAAGTACTTGCAAAAAATGGTGAAAGCCAAATTTATTATGATGGTGAAATAGAAAGCCTTATTGAACAAGGGGCAGATATAGAGCAAATAAAGGCATCTTACGCAGTAACTGATGAAAAGTATGATGAAAATAACATTCCCATACCAAAGCAAAGGGTAAAATCTGCAAGGGGCATAGAGGTTGGGCATATTTTTTATTTGGGCGATAAATACTCAAAACCGCTAAAAGCTTTAGTGCAAAATGAAAAGGGCGAGCAGGTGGCTAGCAAAATGGGTTGCTACGGCATTGGTGTTTCAAGGCTAGCTGGTGCCATACTAGAGGCATTCGCGGATGAAAAGGGTGTAGTTTTGCCCGTTTCAGTTGCTCCTTTTAAAGTAATAATTGTAAATCTAAAGCCAGATAATGTAGCGGTCAATAAGGTAAGTGATAGCCTTTATAATAGCCTTACTGAAAAGCAAGTTGAGGTTTTGCTGGATGATAAAAATGATAGCATTGGCAGCAAACTTACCAATGCCGATTTAATTGGCATTCCATATCAAATAATTATTGGCCCCAAAGCGGTTGAAAAGGGCTTGTATGAAGTAAAGACAAGAAAAACAGGCAATGTGGAGACTTTAAGTGAGCAAGAGATTTTAAATAGGTTTATTTAGCTTATTCCTTAACCTCTACCATTGTTTTTTTGGTAGAATCCCATGTGTAATGATTGCTAACAACCTTTGTGCCGGTGGTTATAATATCCCCATTTTCTAATTGCAGAACATCAAAACCGTTTTTTAAAGCATCATTTATAATGCTAAAACAGTTATTTCTGTATTTAACATTATCCATAATGTCGTTTACCTGAATGGATTTTTTGTTTGTTTTTTTGCCCATAATAAAATTAGATTAATACATAAAGGTTAATAAAAGTTAAAGAAGTTAAAAAATCTGTTTATGTGATATAAAAGTTCAATCTTTTGTATTAAACCACTGTTTTTATTAATTGCTGTTGCAAAACAACAACAGAAAACCGTGTTAATTAGGCAACACAAAGAAAATTCGCTGAAAAATAGCTATTAGCCTTGTTTTGAAGGAAAATTACATGCAAGTTTTTAGTTTTTCTCAATGCTATTTTTTAGTAAAAGATTTAATCTTTGATTGGTTTTTTTGATTTATCTTTACTCTACCTTAAGTTGAGTTAGTTTGCACTCCATTTTTTAAATACTTTTCAATAAGTTATTCTGTTAATTTAAAACAACACCTTAATCTTTTTTGAAAAGGCAACTTTTATAAAGGGAGGAACTATGTCTAAAATTAAACTACTGCTAATACTAGCGATATTTGTTTTATTACCTATTGATTTATATGCACAAAACTATGTTTTAACCAATGTAGTTCAGGGTCAAGAAATTGCGCCTGTTAATTATTATGAACAAGATAAAAAATTATCAAATATTCCTGTAGCTAATCCTAATGCAATTAATCAGTCTGATAGTGGAAATAATGTGTATGAGTACCATTGGAATTATTGATTGAATTTTTTCAATTTATTGGTGCATTAGTTGGCAGATTATTTTGCACCGCAATTATTCACTTCCAAATTTATGCAAGTTATTATAAGATAGTGGTAAAATTATAACTGATTCTAGTTGATTATTTACCACGATGATAAAGTTTTTTATACAAACTCTGGTTCTTTTTTTGCTAACAGGTTGTGTTATTGGCAACCCCAACACGCCAAATAGTTATGGTTATGGCAACCGCCAACCAACTCAACCGCAAATACAGCCACAAGCACCCAGAACTACCCAATACCCTTATGCTGGTAATGATGATTTATATTACAACAACAATTATTATCAGGGCGATGATCAACAAAGTATCTACCCAGGTGGTTATGTTACTCAACCAAGGTATGTAGTGCCACAAGCTCAACAACAGCAACAATATCAACAGCAGTATCAACCCGTGCAACAACAAATTCAGCAACCACCCGTTCAGCAAAGACCCGTCCCACAAAGGCAGGTGCAACCGCAACAACCTGTTCAGCAAAGACCAGTTCAACAACAAATTCAGCAACAAAGGCAACCGCAACCTCAACCCCAAACCTATGAAGATAACGATAATACTTACACGCCTGTTGATTTTTACTTCAGTTACTAATAAACAATAACAAAAAATCCCCAAAAAAACCTATGGCAAAAGAAGAACTGATAGAATTTGAAGGTAAGGTAATAGAAGTATTGCCAAACGCAATGTTTAGGGTAGAGCTTGATAACAAACATATAATCCTTGCCCATACTAGTGGTAGAATGCACAAAAACCGCATTCGTATTCTGCTAGGTGATAAGGTAAAGCTAGAAATGACCCCTTATGATTTAACCAAGGGCAGAATTATTCTAAGGCTTTCGAAATAAATGAATAGAATAATTCTAGCTTCATCCTCCGTGGCAAGGCTTTCTCTACTAAAACAAATAGATATTATCCCAAGCAAAATAATTGCCCCAGATATTGATGAAACGCCCCTAAAAAAAGAACCAATTGATGCTTTTGTAAAAAGAATGGCTTATGAAAAGGCAAAAAAAATTCACACTGAAAATAAGGGGTTTTTTGTAATTGGGGCAGATTCCTCTGCCTATCATAATCATCATATTTTGCATAAAACTAGTAATATAGATGAGGCTAGAAAAAACATCCAAAAGCTAAATGGCAAAAGGCATAAGATGTATTCAGCTGTTTGCGTTTTTAATGGTGAGGGCAAATTTGGCATAAAATTAACTATTAGCAAAATTCAGCTAAAAAACCTCTCAAAAACTGAAATTGAACAATATTTAGCTTCAAACTACTGGCAGGGCAAGGCGGGGGGGTATGGGCTAGAGGGAAAATCTGCCTTTATGATAAAAGAAATTCAAGGTTCTTATACTGGCATTATTGGTTTGCCACTTTATGAAACTTATAATTTGTTAGTAGGTTTGGGCTGGAAGCCAAATTAAGACCCCCCCTCCATTCTACTTCTCCACCCTATCTATTTTATTATAAACCTTTTTATTCTTGCCAACATTTTTTGTAATTGTAGTTCCAGCCCCCACTAAACTATTATCACCCACTTCAATAGGGGCTATTAGGTTAGAGTTGCTACCGATAAATACATTTTTGCCAATTTTTGTTTGATATTTATTTTCGCCATCATAATTGCAAATTATAGTGCCAGCCCCAATGTTAGAGTCTTCACCAATTTCAATATCCCCTAAGTAAGAAAGGTGGGATGCCTTAACCTCATCTGCTAAATTAGCATTTTTTAGCTCCATAAAGTTGCCAATCTTAACTTTTTTACCAAGTTTAGTGTTTGGGCGGATTCTGGCAAAGGGTCCAACCTCACTGCCTTCCTCTGCCCGCACCCCCTCTAGGTGAGAAAAAGACTTAACTTTGCAATTGGTAGCAATTTTTACATTTTTGCCAAAAACCACAAATGGTTCAATTATAGTATCAGCACCAATTTCAGTATCTTGTGAGAAAAAAACCGTTTCAGGGGCAATAATTGTAACCCCATTATCAAGGTGTTTTTGGCGGAGGTTATTTTGAATAATTTTCTCTAAAACAGTTAGTTCCGCTTTAGAATTTACGCCACTTAACTCTTCTTTTGAAGCCTGCAGATAGCCAACTTTCAAACCTATAGAGTTTGCTACATTTACTGAATCGGTTAGATAAAACTCTTTTGAGGCATTGTTGTTGCCAATTTTTTCTAAAATATGCCAAATATTTTCACTAGAAAAGCTCACAATGCCAGAATTGCATAATTGAATTTGTTTTTCTTGATTAGTAGCATCCTTTTCTTCTACTATCTTTTTTAAAGAATTTTTTTCTACCACTAACCTGCCATAGCCTTTAGGTTCGCCTGTATTAAAAGCCAAGATGTTTAAATGATTATTATTTGCTATTAACTGTAAAATAGTTTCTTTTTTTACCAGTGGCGTATCTACATATAAAACTACTATCTTGCCCTTAAAATTATTTAGATGCTCTTTGGCAGTTAGCACTGCATGGGCTGTGCCAAGCCTTTGTTTTTGCACCGCAATATTTACATCTTTAAAATCAAGTTTCTCAAGCTCTTCAGAAACTACTACTGTAATGTTAGATGAAATGGTTTTGCTTAAATTAATTAAGTGATCTAGCAAAGTTTCACCAGCCAGCCTTTGCATTGCCTTTGGTAGCTGTGATTTCATTCTAGTTCCCTTGCCAGCGGCTAGAATTATTATTGCGATATTGGTCATTCCATCTCTCTAGTTTGCTTTTTCGCCTTAACTAACAGTTCGCAAGCACCATCTAATGGCTTGCCCCTATCATAATTATTTTCTAGCACCTTTACCCGCTCTTGTAAGAAATAATAGATGTAATTTACTTCCCCTGGCTTTAAATCTTTAAAACCTTGGATGATGTTTAGCATTACTCGGCAGGCCTCTGCCTCCTCACCTAAATCTTCGTAAGCAAAGGCTACTAATTGATAAGCCCATATGGGAATATCTTTATTTTGCGGCATTGCTTGTAAAATTTTGCCAATTTCTAAGGCTAGCTTTACATCCTTTAATTTATGTTTTGCCAAAGAAAATGCCTGCCCCAACCACCACCATTTTTTTAAAGGATCTTTTTCCCCATGCTCTTTTAAATAGGCAACTACATAGGGAACATCCCTTAACGGTTCTTGCGAGCCTGAATAATAATAGCTCGCAAGGGATGGAATATAATCAGATTCCCAGTTAAACTTATCTAACAGCTTCCACCAAGCATATAGTTTTTTATAGTCATAATCTTTAAGGGGTGTGCTTCTGCCATATTCATCACCAGCATTTTGCAACACAAAACTTTTGTAGCGGTGATACAAATAACCATCCCCAAAGGATAAGAACTTTGCCAGCATTTCATTTTCCACCTCTGGCACAATTTTTAAATTAGGCTTTTGATTTACCGTGCCCTTCCAAATGAATTTGTTAATAGTAAAGCCATGCCAGAAAATAATCTGAATTAACAAAAACACCAAAATCAACACAGTTTCTAGTTTTAAAAACTTCATTTTAGAACCTCTAAAACTCTTTTCTTTTTAAATCAAACACGGTCATAAATAAAATAAAGGGAACAAAAATTACCGCCTGAATAATTGCCAACTCTGCCAGTGAGAAATCATTTGAAATAACCCAGCTGGATTTAGAAAAATTATCTAACCTTGGTAAAATAGCAGAAACGAAATAAATGAATTTGTGAGTTAAGTAATCAACCGTGCTATACTTTATAGAATAGGTTCGCTCAGTAAAGTATAAGAAAAAGCCAATCATTCTAGAGGTGGTGTAAAAGGCAAGGCTGGCTAGAATAGAAATTATTGGGCTTTTTAGAATAACGCTTACAAACAGGGCAAAGGCAGTTAGAATACCAATTTCAAAAAACACACTCACCCCCCAAATTATAATGCCCTCATAGTTATGCGATTCCATAAAAAGCAATAAAACCGCACCCAAAACAAAAAATATAGAAACCAACCAATAGCCCAAAAATAAAGATAAAACAAAAACAAATGGGTTTATGGGTTTAGAAATTAGCATCTCCATCTCTTTATTATCAAACAGCCTAGAAATATGCAGGCAGGTGAAGATTGAAATGCCAAGCACCAAAAGCAATCTAAAGCTATTGATAAAAAATATGGTGGTGGCGGCATTTTCTTCCACCAAACTAACACTTCCTATGAATCTAGAAAAAAAGAAGGTAATGAGTATTACGGCGAACAAAACCTGATAAAGCCTATCTCTAAAGGCGGTTAGAAATATGTATTTAATAGTTGGGAACATGAATTTAAAAAATAATTTTCTGGTAGATTATACTTCTGCTTTTTCACAAGTCTATGATTGATTTTTATAGAGGTAGAATCTAAATATCTAGGCAAAAAAAGCAAATTGTATGAATAAAGCAGTGATAAAAGGTGTGGGCGGTTTTTTGCCAAAAAGAGAGGTTACAAATCAAGACCTATCTAAATTTGTTGCCACTTCGCATGATTGGATTGTAGAAAGAACGGGCATTTTAAAAAGGCACATTGCGGATGAAAATACCCATGTGTCAGACATGGCATATGAGGCAAGCCTTATTGCCATAAAAAACGCTAAAATTAAAGCAGATGATATAGATTTAATAATTATAGCCACCACTAGCCCAGATAACACCTTTCCATCTTCTGCTTCGAAATTACAAAACCTGCTTGGTGTAAAAAGGCCAATACCTGCTTTTGATGTGCAAGCCGTCTGCACCGGCTTTATTTACATCCTTTCTATTGCGGAAAGTTTTATAAAATCTGGCAAATATAAAACCATTTTACTGGTTGGGGCAGATAAGCTCTCTGCTCTACTTGATTGGACGGATAGAACCACCTGCATTTTATTTGGCGATGGGGCGGGGGCAGTTATTCTACAAGCGGAAGAAAATACTAGTTCAGGCGTAATTGCCACTAACATTTTTTCAGAGGGCAAATATCGTGATTTATTGTTGGTAGATGGTGGGGTGGGGCAAGAAAAAAAGGTGGGGGTTCTAAAAATGCAGGGTAAGGAGGTATTCAAACATGCGGTTGAAAAGATGAGCAATGCTACTTTAGAGCTGTTAAAGGAAAATAATTTAAAGGTGGCGGATATTGATTATCTTGTGCCTCATCAAGCCAATATTCGCATAATGCAGGCGGTGGCAGAAAGGCTTGGCATTCCTACAAACAAAATAATTAGCACGGTGGCTAACCACGCCAATACTTCTGCTGCCTCAATTCCTTTAGCATTGAGTGAAAGTTTTAGTAAATTTAAAAAGGGTGATTTGATAGCCATGCAGGCAATAGGTGGCGGGCTTACTTGGGGGGCGGCTTTGGTGAGGGTGTAGTGTTTTCTAAAAGTAGATCGTCATTGCTGTAAAGGTTCACTAACTCGATGACAAGGGGTATAAAAAAAATAACCCTGGAGGAAAAATGAAACTAAACAGTAATGACACGACGAAAGACAAGCTGATCCAGTAAATAAAATTCAAAAAAATATGCTAAAAAATTGTATTTATAAACTGGATTGCCGCGTCGCTTTTTTGAGAAAGCTCCTCAGCTCATGACGGCTTTCCTTGTTTATCGCTCTATAAATGGGAATTAGAACTAAGAATCTTAACCCTTAACCAACCTACTCTTTTCCCTCGCCCAATCTCTATTTTTTATTGTATCCCTTTTATCAAATTCGCTCTTACCCTTGCCTAGCCCTAGCTTTACCTTGGCCAACCCCCTATCATTAAAAAATAAATTTAATGGAACTAATGAAAAGCCCTTCTGGCGAATTTTGCCAATTAGCTTAGCAATATCTTTTTTGTGGAGCAGTAGCTTTCTTTTCCTTATAGGGTCATGCTTTTTTTGATAGCCAGATTTGTTATATTCCGCAATGTGCGAATTTACTAAATAAAGGGCATTTTCAATTTTATTATTGATGGTTTTTTGGGTAAAGAAATCGGCATAAGATTCTTCTATGCTACATTTCCCCTCCCGCAAAGATTTCACTTCGCTACCTAGCAAACAAATTCCAGCCGTATATTCTTCTAAAATAGTATAGTTGAAATAGGCCTTTTTGTTTTTAATAAAAACATCGTTATATTTTTTCTTTATCACTATATTTTGAGTCCAAACTCTTCCGCAATAGCATATTTTATAATTATGGAGGCGGAAAGTTTTTTCTTTGCAACCTCTTTATCTAAACTATGCATTAAATTTTCTGGCAGTTGAAACTTAGCCGCCCTATAGCTTAATGCCATTTCATTATGATACAAATTAACCCTTGGCGCCTCTTCCGGAAGTGGAGCTTTAATAAAACCTAAAGCCTTGCCTAGTTTAAAAAAGAAGGTTTCTTTGTGTTTTAAATTTACCACTTTTGGGGCAGATTTTTTGGCATTTTCTTCATCCCGCAATTTTTCTACCTTATCTAGAAAATTATTAGTAAAATATTTAGTGATTATAGCTATTAGCAGTTCTTCTGATTCAGTTTTTTTGCTACCAGCCTCATATTCCAGTCTATTTACCAAATGTTGAGGCAAATAGAAGCTATATTCCCTAACCTTTCCACCCTCTTGCAGTTTTAATGAATTATTTTTTGCCATACTAAAAAAAGTTAATAATTACTTAGTAGCAAAAGAATTGCTCAATTCAAATGAAAAAATCCAAATATATTGCTTTTAGCATCATAGAGCCTATGAAAGATGCCACAATTTAATTATAGAATGTTAACTAGATTTGCTCCAAGCCCTACCGGATATTTGCACATTGGCAATGTTAGAACCGCTATTTTCTCTTACATTCTTGCCAAAAAAAACAAGGGCAAGTTTATTCTAAGAATTGATGATACCGATTTAGACCGCTCCAAAAAAGAATATGATGTTGCCCTACGAGATGATTTAAGCTGGCTAGGCATTAGCTACGATAATAGCTTTTATCAATCAGAAAGGTTTGGCAAGTATGATGAGGCTTTAGAGTTTTTACTACAAAAGGGCAGGGTGTATAAATGTTTTGAATCGCAAGAAGAGCTGGAAACCAAGCGAAAGCTACAATTAGGGCGTGGGCAACCACCTATTTATGATAGAAGCTCGCTAAAGCTAAGCCCTGCTCAAATTGAATCTTTAGAAAGCTCTGGCAAAAAGCCTCACTATAGGTTTTTGCTGGAACATAAAAATGTTGCTTGGGTAGATTCCATTAAGGGCGAAATTATCATTAACCCAACCAATATGTCTGACCCTATAATAAAAAGGGAAAACGGCATCTACACCTATATGTTGCCCTCTAGCATTGATGATTTGGATTATAATATTACCCATATAACAAGGGGGGAAGACCACATTACCAACACTGCCATTCAAATTCAAATGATGGAGGCCTTGCGTGAAGATAGTTCAAAAGCTATAACCTTCGCCCACCTGCCACTGCTTAAAATTAAGGAGGGTAAACTTTCTAAAAGATCTGGTAGTTTGGAAGGAACAATAAAATATTTTAGAAGCGAAAACTTTGAGCCGATAACGCTTTTAACCTATCTGGCAAAACTTGGCACCTCTGATAATATTGAGCCCAAGGAATCAATGGAGCAGTTAATTTACGAATTTTCTATTTCCAAATTTTCCGCCTCACCGGCTACTTTTGAACTAGAGGTGGTGGAAGATTTAAACACTAAAATTTTACACAAACTTTCTTATGATGCGGTAAGAAGAAGAACTGATTTAAACTTTAGCAAAGAATTCTGGGATGTTATAAAAGAAAATATCGTAAAACTTTCAGACCTAGACCTGTGGCATAGGGTGTGTTTTGAACAGATAAATGTAGAAATATCTAAGCATGATAAAGATTTTTTAGAAATAGCCCTACAAAACTTTCCCAAAGGGGATGTGGATGAAAATACTTGGGGGCAATGGATAGAAAATATTAAGAAGGTTTCACCAAGAAAAGGCAGGGATTTATTCCACCCCATTCGCCTTGCCTTAACTGGCCTAGAAAACGGCCCTGAAATGAAAAGACTTCTACCAATAATTGGCAGAAAGGTAGTTTTGGAAAGGCTGGGTGGGGTTTGATGACACAGAAAACTGTTGGGAGCTAAAGCAGGCAAAGCTGACTCTAACCGTCATTGCGATTGACGCGAAGCGAAGAAGCAATCCATAAACAAGGTAGAGCTTAGATAACAGGCAGTTTTTTGCAAGAAAAGCCATTCTAGATGCCTACTCACATCCACAACTAAAAAGCACCATGGCAGTGTTTGAACTTTTTGCCACTACCACAAGGGCAGGCATCATTTCTGCCTACTCGCCCCCAAGTTTCTGGGTTTTTGGGGTCAATTTCGCCACTGGTTTTTCTAGATACTATACTTTTTGCCTCTTCTTTTGCCTCATTACCAAGCCCATCTAGGGAAGGGTGGATGGCAACCGTCTTTTTTTGTTTTGTAATTTCTGGCAGAGTTTCTTGCTGTTTGTGAACAGTGGCGTGGAAAACACGCGACACGGTCTTTACCTTTATCTGCTCTAGCATATGGCTAAAGGTTGAAAAGGCCTCTTTTTTATATTCATTTAATGGGTCTTTTTGCCCATATGCCCTTAAATTAATGCCCTGCCTTATATCATCTAGCACCAGCAAATGGTTTTGCCATTCTTCATCTATTGAGTAGAGGAGAATTTTTTTCTCCATCTCCCTAATTATGGCTGTTGAGTGTTGTTTTTCCTTGTGTTCTTTTAGTTGGCCAATTGCCTTTTTTAAATCGGCTAAAATTTCTTCTTCCGTTTTATCTTCAGAAATTTCTTTCACCATATATTTAAAGTTAAAATGAATGAAAATTTCTTTTTCTAGAGTTTCTAAATCCCACTTTTCAAAGTGAGAATCTTTTGGAATGTTTCTTTCCACAATATTTTCTAAAACCTCTTGCCATAAGTCTTCAAACATATTCTTTACATCTTCTGCCGAAATTACATCTAGCCTTTGTTCGTAGATGATTTTTCGCTGATCGTTCATTACATCATCAAACTTCAACAAATTTTTGCGAATTTCGTAGTTTCTAGCCTCAACCTTTTTTTGTGCCTTTTCCATTAACCTGGTAATAAGGGGATGGTTAATTGGCTCACCCGGCACGCCTAATGCACCCATTACCCAGCCCATCTTATCAGATGTGCCAAATAGGCGTAGCAAATCATCTTCTGTGGATAGGAAAAATTTAGAAAAGCCGGGGTCGCCCTGCCTGCCACTTCTGCCACGCAACTGGTTATCAATTCTTCGGCTCTCATGCCTTTCTGTTCCAAGCACAGCCAGCCCACCTGCCTTTAATACAGTTTCTTTATCCTTTTGATTTTTAGTAGTTAATTCACTAGTAATTTTTGCTATTTGTTTTGGGTCGGTAACATCTTCTAAGGCATCTTTTATTAGAAGTTCTAAATTGCCCCCTAGCTGAATATCTGTTCCCCTGCCTGCCATGTTGGTGGCGATGGTTACCGATTTTGGCCTGCCTGCTTGGGCAATAATGGTTGCCTCTTGCTCGTGATACCTAGCATTTAGCACCTGATGCTGTATTTTATTCTTAGTAAAAAGTTTTGATAAATACTCAGACTGTTCAATTGAAGCCGTGCCTGCCAATACTGGCTGATTTTTTTCTTGCGCCTCCTTCACCAGCTTTATTATTGCCTGATATTTTTCTTCTCTAGTTCTATAAATATCGTCATCAGCATCTTTTCTTTGCACGGGCTTATTGGTTGGCAGAACTATTACATCTAGGCTGTAGATATCAAAAAACTCATTGGCCTCTGTTATGGCAGTGCCAGTCATTCCAGATAGTTTTGGATATAGGCGGAAGTAGTTTTGAAAGGTAATTGAAGCAAGGGTTTGATTTTCTTGCTTAATTTTTACGCCTTCCTTTGCTTCTATGGCTTGATGCAGGCCATCTGAAAACCTTCTGCCATCCATCATCCTGCCGGTAAATTCATCAATTATAATAATTCTGCCGTCTTGAACTATATAGTCTATATCCTTCTTAAAAATTTTATGAGCCTTTAATGCTTGGTTTAGCCCGTGAACAATGCTGATATTTTCAATATCATAAAGGTTGGAATCTTTTTTTATGAAGTTTTCGCTCTTTATTTTATTTTCTAAAAACTCCGTGCCCTTTTCAGTGAAGCTAACATTTTTTTCTTTCTCATCTAGCTCGAAATGCTCTTTGCTAATTTGAGGGATAAACTTGCTTAGCCTTGCATATAGGGTTACATCGTCATTAACACTGCCAGAAATAATTAGCGGAGTTCTTGCCTCATCTATTAAAATAGAATCAACCTCATCGATAATGGCAAAGTTAAAGGGCCTTTGCACCATTTCTTCTAGCGAAAAACGCATATTATCCCGCAGATAATCAAAGCCAAGCTCGTTATTGGTGGCATAGGTTATATCGCAAGCATAGGCTTCTTTTCGCTCTTCTGGCTCTAAATCATTCACCACGCAACCAACTGAAAGCCCTAGAAAATTAAAAATAGTGCTCATCCATTTAGCATCCCTTTGAGCCAAATAATCATTTACGGTAACAATGTGAACCCCCTTGCCAGACAAAGCATTTAAGTAAGCGGGTAGGGTGGAAACTAGCGTTTTTCCCTCACCTGTTTTCATCTCTGAAATTTTACCATTGTGCAACACCATACCACCTATTAACTGCACGTCATAATGCCTTTGCCCTAGCTTTCTTTTTGCTACCTCTCGCACTGTGGCGAAGGCATATGGTAGAATATCATCTAAGGTTTTGCCCTTTTTTAACTGCTCTTTAAACTCTATAGTTTTTTGGCTAAGATTTTCATCTGATAGTTTTTCAAACTCTGCCTCTAGCGAATTAATTTTTTGTAAAGAACCATTAAGGGAAGCAAGGTATCTTTCATTTCTAGAGCCAAAAATTTTCCCAACCAGCGTGCGAAGCATATAAATAGATTTTTTAGAGGTCTTTTATAT
>JBKCHH010000019.1:0-3652 GCA_046302855.1 Alphaproteobacteria bacterium | reverse complement strand
GCCCCTATACCACTGCCTAAAAATATTATAAGAACGGAAAGCCACAGCAAATTAATTAATGGCTCGTGGAAGATTTTTACTGCAATCTTATCAGCATTTTTATCCCCTATTACTATATATAAATCATTTAAGTAGTGATGGTAAATACTTGCCTCAGAGGTCTTTTGTAAATTGGCTAAAAATACTCTGGTTTCTGGTTTTAGGGTTGCTAGCTCTTTTCCATTTCGCCAAACCTTTACCTCAGCAATTCTGGCTATATAATTGCTTTGCTTAACTAATTGCTCTTTTTCAAAAGAAATATCAAAATTGGCAAATGATATTTTATCGCCCCTTTTCATTAGTAGCTCTGTATTGCTTTTATTACTTTCAATAAAGGTGATGCTAAAAACCAAAAATCCAATGCCAATATGGCTTAAATAGGTGGCATAGGAATGTGGGGCAATTTTTAAGAAAGATTTATGTTGCAGATATTTTTCTGTAAACTTCCACAAAATAGTAATTATAAGGGTAAAGGAAATAAAATAGGCAATTAAGAATTTAGGCGAAGTTTCACCAGTTTCATATTGAATTAACTTGGTTAAAACGCCACTTATCGCCAGTATAAAAAATAGCCTTCTTCTAACCTTTAGCAGTTCTTTTTTATTGCTCTCCCCCTTCCAACCAAAAAATAGAAATAAGCCAGCTGAAAAGGTTATACTCAAAAATATGGGGTGGAAAATAAGGTTATAAAAATCTTGCCCTATGGAAATTGCCCTTTTAAAAACCATCTCTGAAATAATGGGATAAACTAATCCAGTAAACAGGGTAAGGGCTAAAATTAACCAAAGGATTATGCTAAATGTTATCCCACCCTCTTTAGTGAAAAATAACGCCTTAGAATTAGTATTCCCCGCCCTTTTCTTCAGTAAACTTAAAGCAAATAGGGTAAGGGTAAATAGAATTAGCAACATTATGATGCCCCTAAAAGGGTCAGAGGCAAAGGAATGGACGGAAGAAAGCACGCCAGAACGCACCAGAAAGAACCCCAGAATTGAGGCTAAAAAGGCGAAAACTGATACTACCAGAACCAAATTCCCCCCTTCATTTTTCACAGAAACTAGCTTTAGCAAGTGTATTAACCCAGCCATTATTAACCACGGCATTAGCGAAGAGTTTTCAACGGGATCCCAAAACCAATACCCGCCCCAGCCAAGCTCTCTATATGCCCACCAACTGCCCAAACCCACCCCAAGCGATAAAACCGCAAATGAGGCTAAAACCCAATTCCGCAAAGAAAAAGACCATTCTTTATTAATTGGTATCTTGCCCCTTAATCCAACAATGGCAAATGAGTAGCACAGGGAAGATAAGGTATAGCCCAAATATAGCATAGGTGGGTGCATGGCAATTCCAACATCTTGCAACAATGGGTTTAAGTCTAGCCCCTCTATAGGTGTGGGGAAAAGAATTAAAAATGGGTTAGAAGCAAAAATTAAATATAGCAAAAAAAGGCTTAGAATAAAAAACTGCACCCTTATAACTTCTGTTTTAGCAGAAAACTTTGAGAGGAGCGAAAATGCGATGGTCACAAGACTAAGCATCCAAATATATAGTAATAACGAGCCTTCGTGGTTGCCCCAAGTGCCAGACACCTTATATATAAAGGGTGTTAGCGAGTGTGAATTTTCATATACATTTTTTATAGAAAAATCATTTACTAAATAGGCGTAGATTAGGGTTAAAAAACCAGCTGAAAGGCTAAAGAAAACTATATGGATTATTTTATTGCTCTGCTTTTTGTAAAGCCCAAGCAGGGTTGCCACAAGGGCGGTAATTAAAAAAATATTTCCTACTAAAGCTATCATAGTTATATAAAATTAGGTTGAAAACCAATGAAAACAAGGGAAAGCCGTCATTGCGAGGAGGCTAAAAGCCGACGCGGCAATCCACAAAAATGGCTTTTCTTGAAATAAATTTAGAAAATCTAAACTATACCTTGTTTCTGGATTGCTTTGTCGCCAAAAATAAATTTTGGCTCCTCGCAATGACGAATTTACTGTGCTTGCCCTATTGTTTACAACCAATAAAAATATATTCATTTAAACTACTTTATTATTTATTAAGCCATCCACAAAATCACTCAAATTATTTTGCCTTACTCTTTTTAAGCGTTCAGCCGTTAAAATGGCGTAGATTTTGGCTAAGGATTCCTCCAAATTATCATTCACTATTACAAAATCGTATGAATTGTAATGTGAAATTTCAAAGTTTGCTTTAGACATTCTGTGTTCTATTATCTGTTCACTATCATTATTTCTTGCCCTTAAACGCCTTTCTAGCTCTGCCATAGAGGGGGGGAGAATAAAAATACTTGCCACCTGTTCACGGTATTTGCTTTTTATCTGCTCTGTTCCCTGCCAGTCTATATCAAAAAGCACATCCTCACCATTATTTAAGTGATTGAAAACAAAGTGTTTTGGCGTGCCATAAAAGTTTTGAAACACTTTGGCATGTTCCAAAAAAAAGCCCTCATCTATATGTTTTTGAAACTGCTTTTCGTTAACAAAGTAGTAGTCTTTGCCATCCACCTCGCCCGCCCTTTTGGCACGAGTAGTGTAGGAGGTGCTTATAACCAAGCCATTATCTTTTTTCATTAACATTCTGGCAAGGGTTGTTTTACCCGCCCCACTTGGGGAGGAAAGGATAAACATAAAACCCCTTCTTTTTAAATTTTTGACTTTACTTACCATAGGTGTTATTTTTTATATCTTAAAATTCTCAAGTAAATTTAGTGTAAAAAAATGAAAAACTCTACAGATAGTTTAGAAATTTACGGATCAATTACAGCTTTAATTACGCCCTTTAAAAATTCTGGCACGGAGATTGATAAAAAAGCCTTCGAAAAAATTATTGAAAGGCAAATAATTGCTGGCACGCACGGCCTTGTGCCTTGTGGCACAACGGGGGAATCCCCTACCCTTTCTCACTCTGAGCATAATGCGGTAATAAAATTATGTGCAGAAATTAATAATAAAAGGGCGAAAATAATTGCCGGCACTGGCTCGAACTCCACCGTAGAAGCCATTGACTTAACGCTAACTGCTACAGATTACGGGGCAGATGCCGCCTTACTGGTTGTTCCATACTACAATAAACCTAGCCAAGAGGGCTTGTATCTTCACTTTAAAGCCATTCATGATGCCACAAATATCCCCATAATTTTATATAATGTGCCGGGCAGAACAGTTGTATCTTTGCATAATGATACTATCGCAAGGCTGGCAGAACTGCCAAGAATTAATGGCATAAAGGATGCCACCGCAGATTTATCTAAACTAAAAGAGTTAAAAAATAAGGTTAAGGATGATTTTATAATGCTGAGCGGTGAGGATGATTTAGCCGTAGAATTCAATAAGCTAGGCGGGGTTGGTTGCATTTCTGTAACGGCAAATATAATTCCAGATGTTTTGGCAACTGTTCAAAACTTGTGCTTAAAGGGTGATTATAAACAGGCAGAGGAAAAAATTGCACAGGTGCAAGATATCAACAAAATTATGTTTATTGAAAGCAACCCCATTCCTATAAAGTATGCCAGCTTTTTAATGGGCTTGTGTAATAGCGATATAAGGCTACCACTCACTTTGCCAGAGTTAAAAAATAGAGAAAAGATTGA
>JBKCHH010000018.1:0-22842 GCA_046302855.1 Alphaproteobacteria bacterium | reverse complement strand
GCTAATGCCTTTGCGCATGAATCTGGCATTCATCAAGATGGTATGATTAAAAATGCCTCTACTTATGAAATAATGGACCCTAAAGAAGTGGGTTGGAAAAAATCTGAAATGGTTCTTGGCAAACATTCTGGCCGGAACGCTTTTAAAGAAAAGCTTTTAGAGCTTAACTTTAAAATTGGTGATGGGCAAAATTTAATTTCAAATGATAGGTTTGAAAAGCTATTTGAAGAGTTTAAAACCCTAAGCGATAAAAAGAAAAAGGTTTATGATGAAGATATAGTTTCGCTTATAAACGAAGAGTATTTTCAAGATTTTTATTCAATAAAATTTAAAGCCCTTGAAATTAATTGCGGTTCAAAAAAACAGCAGGCAAAGTTAGAGCTTGAAGTAGATGGCAAAATTAAATCTGCAACTGCGAACGGACAAGGGCCGGTGGACGCAATTTTTAAGGCGATAAATGAAATTTATCCCCACAAAGCAAATTTACAGCTTTATCAAGTTCACGCCGTAACTGAAGGCTCTGACGCTTTAGCCGAAGTTACCGTAAAACTTTATGATGAAAAAAAAGATGAAACCTATAGCGGGCACGGCGCCAATGTAGATACCATGGTTGCTAGCACCATAGCCTACCTTTCCGCCCTTAATAAAATGATTAAAAGTGGCGAAAAAAGGGTTAAGATTATTTAAACCCGCACAAACTGCACACCAGTTCTTAACATATCGAAATATTCACCCATAGATTTTATATTGGTGGCGGTTAAAAAGGTATGGGCAGAAATTTCATTTATTATATCAAGAAGCAGGGTTTTTCTATTTTCATCTAGGTGAGAAAAAACCTCATCCAGCAATAAAATTGGTTTTATGCCAAAGCGGTTTTGATAGGCAATAAGGCTACAAAAGGTAATGCCCATCATAATGGTTTTTTGTTCGCCCGTAGAGCAAATTTCTGCCACCTTCCCATTATTTAAATTTTCTACTATAAAGTTAGAAAGGTGAGAACCAAAATTGCTTCTATTAGATTCCTTATCTCTGGCTCTATTTTCTAAGTATTTGCTTTGAAAAATTTCTTCTAACTCAATGGCAGGCTTTTGTTCTATTAATTTTTCTAAAGAGGCAAAGTTTTCATCAATTAAACTAATATTAAATTCGTAGAACAGGTTCTTATTGGCAAAATAGCCTTGCGTTTCAATAACTTTTTTTATTATCTCTAAGCGATTGATTAGAATAATTACATCTAGATTGCTAAGCTCCTTTTCGATATTTTTTAGCCAAATAACATCATTATTTCTAGTTTGTAGAACCTTAATACGGTTACGACGCAGGTTTTTATGCTGGTTTAAATATTCTTCGTGTTCTACAATGAACTGGGCGACAATATCATCAAAGTAATCTCTTTTCTCGCTTGCCCCTTCTAAAAACAGGTTTTCTATTTTAGGGGTAAGAAAAAATATGGGGATAATTTTTTTTAATTGGCTTGGCTTTTTTACGGTTTTTAAATTTAGCTTATGAATTCTTTTTTCTTTTATGATGCCAGTTCCTGCTATAAATTCATCATCTTTATTAGAAAAGGAGCCAAAGCTAGTATAGTTTTCCTTTAGATTTCTTTTTAGCTCTTCGTTCTTTGCTCTGCGGAGTCCACTGCCACCTTGTAAAACAGAAATTGCTTCTAAAATGGTGGTTTTGCCGCTGCCATTTTTTCCTAAAATTATTACCAGTTTTTCAGTAAATTTTAATTTTAGTGATTGAAAAATGCGAAAATTATGTAGTTTTAGCTCCTTTAAAAATAATTCTAAAAACAATTCCCTTACCATTTATTCTTTTTCTTCTCTTAAAAACTGTCTAACCTGATTTTCTCTATACTGTAAATAGGCACTTTTTATAGCGGCATATTTATCTAGGGATACGGAATATATTTTATCAGTTTGGTCTAGCACCTGCTCTCTTTTAGAAATTACCACTACGCCACTTTTTACATATAAGGGAACGCTGTTGTTTAACCCAAGGGTTGGGGTTAAAAAGTTAAAGGGATCCATGGCTAAATCCACCAGAAAACCTAAGGTATCACGAATGGTAGATGGCTTATAAAGGGGAATCATAAAATAGTTGCTCTCATCATAGCCATAATAGGCTAGGGTTAGCCCAAAATCATTATCTATATCTGGCACGCCAAATTGAGAGGAAATATCAAACAATCCGCCAATACCATAGGTAGTATTGATAGTAAACCGCCAAAAGGTATGAACAGCATCGGTAAATCTACCTTGAAACAGGCAGTTGAAAAACACTACTGGCTGGCTTAAATTTTCGCCAAAATTACGCACTCCTTGAATAATGT
This sequence comes from Alphaproteobacteria bacterium, assembly GCA_046302855.1. Classification (GTDB taxonomy): domain Bacteria; phylum Pseudomonadota; class Alphaproteobacteria; order Rickettsiales; family UBA8987; genus JBKCHH01. The sequence goes on along the minus strand of JBKCHH010000018.1, from coordinate 20,507 downwards.
GCTTTCCAGCAACTCTGCGATAATTTCTAGCCAGTGGTTCTAAAAAATAGTGGTCTAGTTTTTCATTTACCGTAAACATTCTGCGGTTATAATTTTCATACTCATCCTTGTTAACAAAGACCCCATCTTGGTAAGAGGCAGTATCAAGATAATCTGAAAATTCATCTTGCTGAACACTATTTTCTTTTGCTAACAATAAAGATGGCAAAAAAGAAAAAAGTAGAAAAACTAAAAAGAGTTTCTTATAAATAACACTCATATCTATTGGTTGGTTCAAAAAAAAATGAATAATTCTAAAACTATTGCAAGTCTAGATAATATTTGCTTTGGCACCTTTAAAAAAAAAGATGCAAAAATCTCTTATGAATTTTTCCCTCCCAAAAATTTAGAGGATGAAAATAACCTAATTAAAACCATTGAAGATTTAAGCCAGTTTAAGCCTGAATTTGTTTCAGTTACTTATGGGGCAGGTGGTTCCACCCAAGAAACCTCTCTAAACCTAATAAAAAAAATTCTAGAGCGAACAAATTCACAGGTAGTTGCCCATCTTACCTGCGTTGGTTCAAGTAAGGAAGATGTTTTAACTGTAGCAAAAAAACTGCTCTCAATAGGGGTTAATAAGATTTTAGCCCTAAGGGGTGATATGCCAAATGGAGAAAAGTTTAAACCCCATCCACAAGGTTTTAGCAATTCAACTGAATTAATTTACGCCTTAAAAAAAATTCATAATTTTGATATTTCAGTTGCCTGTTTTCCAGAAACTCACCCAGAGGCAGAAAGTGAAGAAAGCGATATTTTTTATTTCAAACAAAAGATGCAAGCCGGTGCAAGCCAAGCCATAAGCCAATATTTTTTTAATCCAGAATTATTTTTAGCTTTTCAAAAAAATTGTTTGGCACAAGATATTACTATACCCATAATTCCTGGAATTATTTTGCCTACCAATATAAAACAGTTAAAAAGATTTAGTAAAATGTGCAGTGCTTCAATTCCTAATTGGGTAGAAAAAATTTATAAGGAGTATGAAGAAAATGAGCATTTAACTGGGCAAAATCAGCTATCCCTGCTTGTTGCCTATGAACAGATAAGGATTTTAAAAGAAAATGGTGTTAATCATTTTCATTTATATACCCTTAACAAATACGAAACTGCTAGTAATATAAGTAGAATTATAAGGCTATTTAATTAAAAAATGTCTTTGCCAAAAATAGAAAATATTGATGTTAATTTTTATAAGATTGACACCAATAAAGAAATACCAGAGTTAAGCTCTTTTGCCGCTAAGGCTTATGAGGTAAATACCTCTGATACTTTTGAAGAAAAAAGGGGTCTTTACGCCCTTATTTTTGAAAATTTTTTCCCCACTAATCGCAATTTAATTGGCAACTTTCAAAAGGGAAATGTAGCTGGAATTCCAAAGATAGTATCGCAAGGGTTGTTTAAATATATAGATAAAAATACCAAGTTAATGGTAGAAAAACATACGGCAATCTTAGAAAAGCCAACCGGCATTCCCTTAAAAGAATATGTTTTGGATGAAAATAAACTAGTAAACTCATTCGAAGCGATAGATTTTGCTATTCGCCTAATAAAGCTAGTTTTATCTCTGCATGAAAAGGGGGTGGTGCATTGCTGTTTAAACAATGAAACTATTTTTGTGGAACCACTATCTGGTAGAATTTCTATCAAAGAATTTTTTTCTGAATATCCGGGTTATTCACAAAAACCAGAATATGAATCTTTAGAACAGCTAGAGGCTGATAAGGCGGGGAAAAACTATCACGATTATCAAACAGATTACTATGCGGTTGGGGTAATTGTTGCCTTTGTTTTTATTAGAAGGGAGCTGAGGGGGGAAAAAAGTAGGGAGAAGGATGTATTCTTACAAAAGCTGCAAAAGGGTTCAATTCAATATATTTTTGATTTTTTAGCCCCTAACCAAACCTTGCCAAGCAGAATTACTAACCTGTTAAGGGGGCTTCTAAATGATATTAAAGAAAATATCTGGGGTAAAAAAAAGGTAGAGCTGTGGCTGAAAGGTTCAGAAGTTACCTTTCAAAGTTCTAACATTCATAAAGAAACCTTAACCCCATTTGAATTTAGTGATAACCGCTACTATAGCTTAAAATATCTAGCCCATGATATTTTTCTAAAGAAAGATATCGCTAGAAAAACCTTGAACCTAGTTGAATTGCATCGCTGGGTGAACAATGCTTTAAGAGAAAAAAACAAGGCAGATGAAATTCAAGCAATTTATAAAAGCAAAAGTTCTAGTTTTTTACAAATTGATCACATCTACAAAATCATTATGATTTTAGATCCAAGCAACCTTAGGTTTGAAGATAAGGTGGTAAATATAAATGGTTTTAGAAATTTTTTCATTCAATTTTCGCATGAAAATAGCACAATTTCTTCTAATTTTCTAAAAAGATTTTTGGATTCTGGATTAATTACTTTGTGGCTTTCTTTGCACGATAAAGAAACTGGTAATCACAAAACTAGTATTGGTTTTGACCCCAAAAGCATAAGGCATTTTTTCAATATAAAATCAGTTGGTTTTGATAGTGAAAGGGCAGTTTATGATTTAAGTGAAGACCTGCCTTGCCAAAGTAGCATCTTTAACGAATTTTGTATTACCACCAAAAGGCAATTAATGGAAACCTTAGATAAGGTTCTAGCCAGTGGCAAAAAGGTTAATTTTGATGATAACGATATAGCAGCCTTTCTTACTAATCGCCTAAACATAATGGATGAACTGCAAATAAAGTCTCTAAGGCAGTATCAAGAGCTAGCAAGGCATAATGTGCTACTTATGACCCTTTATTTGGCCTTAGCTCAAAATGATATTAACAAAACTAGGCTTCCTCATGTGGCAAGCTGGGTGGCAAAAAATCTAGAAATAATCCTTGCCACCCTGCATAATAATAAAACCAAAAAACATATGAGTGATAAGCTAATAGGCTATGCAAGGGAAGGAGACATAGCAAAACTAAACGCTGTTATTACCAGTTCCAGATACATTAGGGTGGATAAGGCAAAGTTTAAACTAGCCAAAAAATCTTATAATAACCTGTGCAAAAAATTGTTTATTTTATCTGACAAAAATCTGCTTCGTCGCAAATCTATTTTTTACGGACTAATAGTTTCAGCAAAACTTGCCTATACTATTTGCATAGCCACTATTTTATATTCTTTTTTAAGAATTTTGTGATTAAAAGTAGAAATAAAGTAATTTTTATCTATAAGCATTGGCAAAATACTTAGAATTTATGTCAAAAAAAAACCCAAAAAAAATAGTTCTGGCCTATTCTGGTGGGCTTGATACTTCCGTAATTTTGCACTGGCTGCGTGATAATTATGATAGTGAAATAATAACCTTTACGGCAGATTTAGGGCAAGATGAAGACCTTGAAAAAGTTCGCCATAAGGCACAGAGACTCGGCGTAAAGCACATTTTTATAGATGATTTGAAAGAGCAGTTCGTGCGTGATTTTGTTTTCCCTATGTTTCGTGCCAATGCCCTTTATGAAGGCAAATACCTACTTGGCACTTCAATTGCCCGCCCCTTAATTGCCAAAAGGCAAATTGAAATTGCAAATGAACTGGGTGCTGAGGCGGTTTCACACGGAGCCACTGGCAAGGGTAATGATCAAGTGCGTTTTGAACTTGGCTACTATGCACTAAAGCCAGATGTTTATGTTATAGCCCCTTGGCGGCTGTGGGATTTAAATTCAAGAACCAAGCTAATTGCCTATGCAAAATCTCGCCAAATAGAAATTCCAATGGGTAAAAATGAAGAGCCACCCTATTCAATGGATGCAAACCTGCTTCATATTTCATATGAAGGTAAAGTGCTAGAAGACCCTTGGCAGCAGTACCCACAAGATATGTTCCGCCTAACCGTTTCCCCGCAAGATGCACCAGATAAGCCAGAGATTATAGAAATTGAATTTAAAAATGGTGATGCGGTTGCGGTAAATGGGCAAAAACTTACTCCAGCAAGTTTGCTTGAAAGGCTAAATAAACTTGGTGGCAAACATGGTATCGGCAGGCTTGATTTAGTTGAAAGCCGCTATGTGGGCATGAAATCACGCGGGGTATATGAAACCCCCGGTGGCACAATTTTGCTGGAAGCACATAGAGCCATTGAAAGCATTACATTAGATGGGCAAAGCATTTTCTTTAAAGATAAAATAATGCCAGAATATGCCAAGCTAATTTATAACGGCTACTGGTTTTCACCAGAGCGAGAAATGCTGCAAAAGGCCATTGACGAAACGCAAAAAAATGTAAGCGGCCTAGTTCGTTTAAGCCTTTATAAGGGTTTGGCATCTGTAATTGGTAGAAAATCTAACAATTCCCTTTACAAACAAGATATTGTAACCTTTGAAGAAGACGCAGTTTACAACCAAAAAGACGCGGAAGGCTTTATAAAGCTGAATGCTTTAAGGTTACGACTTCTTAAAAGGTAGGGAGTGTTCGTTAAATGTAAACCGTCAATGCGAGCAGAGCTTTGCTCTTGCAGAGGCAATCCACAAAATAGCTTTTTTTGCAAAAACTGCCTGAGACCCAAGCTATGCCTTGTTTATGGATTGCTTTGCCAAAAATAAATTTTTGGCTCGCAATGACCGCTCTCGAGGCGGTTTTTTAGGCAATATGTTAAAAATTGGTTAAAAACTAAAAACTTTTTACATTCAAATCAGTATTTTGTATTGACATCTCTCTCTCTCTCTCTGGTAAAATGCAAAAGTCAACCTCTTTGAGACACGACCACCATGTCTGAACCTAGTTATTTCGTTCTGGAAGGGCCTCAGTCCGAATTGATTCTTCTTGGATTACTCAAGTTAATCGATAGACTAGAAATCTTTCCGGTTGTTACATCCCTGCAACAGCGGGGGTTCAGCATCAAATTTAGATCATGGGATACCCATCGTCTAGAAATATTGGCAACTAACTCAGCTGGCAATATTGATTTGAGTTGTGAAAGACGACCTTAGTCGTCTCACTTTCTCTAAAAGGCCGCTTCGTGCGGCTTTTTTTTTCTCTACAACCACCCCTTTTTTCTAAAGTATAGATAGGGTGTAATGGCAAGAATAAACATAAAGGATAAAACAAGCGGATAGCCATAAATAAGCCCAAGTTCTGGCATATGTTGAAAGTTCATCCCATAAATACCGGCCACCATGGTGGGGGGTAAGAAAAACACGGTAACAACCGAAAATATTTTGCTAATAAGGTTCTGCTCAATAGAAATCATCCCAATGGTTGCATCTAGCTGAAATATTACCTTGTCTGAAAGAAATTGGCTTTGTTTGGTAAGGGCGGTGGTATCAGTAACTAAAACATCTAAAATGGTTCCTAGATTCTTATCCACTGGTAATGCCTGTTTGAAGAAGTTAATTAGGCGGCTAATACTATGTAAACTCTCATTAATTTTTGAGTTCAAATCAGCCGAAGCCCCTAGGTTTTTTAAGATATTTTTCATTAATTGAGAGGGTTTTTTTACCTTTTCTTCCAGCACATGTTCCCCAAAAATACTGTGTGATAATTCATCTAATGAATTTACTACTATTTCAGAATTATGTGCCACCCTTATAATAATTTCTTCTAGCAAACCACATAGCAAATAGGATGAATCTAAAAAAACCTCGTTAGACTTCTGCAACCTTTGGGCGAAGTTCATAAAAGAGGTTGGGGTAATTTCATGAATGGTTAGTAGGTAATCTGGCGTTACAATAAAGGTAAAGGGAATGGTTCTGGGATATGGGCTTTCAACCTTAGTAATAATGGCAGCGGTCATATAGGCAACGCCATTTTGCACATAAAGGCGGTTTAGCACTTGATTTTTCCACTCCTCTTTTTTGGATGGAATTTGAATGGCAAGTTTTATTTCCAATGCCTTAATTTCATCTTCCGTAGGGGCTTGTAAATCTATCCACACCGCATCACTTGGTATTTCACCGCAATTTGATAAAACCGTTGGTTTTATAATGTTATTTTTTTTTTGATAGATGGTTATCATTTAAATACCTAAAACGATACAACCTTGAGTTTAGTTAGAAAAAACAAGATTACAATAGTTTTATACTTCCAACACCACCATTGCTATGGCGTTGGTTTTTTCATCACTAATGGAAAGGTGGATTTTATGCTGGTTGTTTTTTACTTTGATCATTGGCTTGCCAAGCTCATCATTAAAGGTTTCAATGGTTTTTAGTGATAAGCCTTCCCTTAAGCCAGTGCCTAGAGCCTTTAAATAGGCCTCTTTAGCGGCAAATCTTTTTGCTAGGTAAGCAATTTTTTGCTCATCCCTATCAAATTTATGGAAAATTTTAAGTTCATTCTGGTGGAGGATTTTTTTCGCAAAGGTTACCCCAAACTTTTTGTAGATTGCTAAAATGCGTTTTTTTTCAACAATATCTATGCCGATGCCACTTATCATAATAATTTTAAGAATTTAATGGTCTTGCAGTTTAATTTCTATTGGCCCTTCTGCACTGCCATTAATAAACTGCTCTACAAATGGGTTGCCAGAGTTTCTAACCTCCCTTACCGCACCATCCCAAATAATTTTGCCATCGTAAATCATGGCGATTCTATCAGCAATTTTAAAGGCACTATGCATATCGTGTGTTATAGTAATGGTGGTGGCACCAAGTTCAGAGGAACATTGGATGATTAGATTATTAATTACATCTGCCATTATTGGGTCAAGCCCTGTGGTTGGTTCATCAAAAAAGATTATTTCTGGCCTGCTAGCAATAGCACGCGCCAAAGATACTCTTTTTTGCATACCACCCGATAGTTCAGATGGATAAAGCTCGCCCACATAATTATCTAACCCTACTGATCTAATGGTTTTAAGGGCTAGTTCTTTTGCCTCACTTGTTTTCATATGTTTTGCCCTTATTAAGCCAAAGGCGACATTTTCCCAAATTTTTAAACTATCAAACAAGGCGCCACCTTGAAATAGATAGCCAAATTTTATCATTAGCTCATCCCTTTTTCTTGATGATGCGTGGGCAGTTTCTTCACCATCTATTTTTATGCTACCAGTATCTGGCTCAATTAACCCAACAATTGATTTCAGCAAAACAGATTTACCAGAGCCACTACCACCAATTATTACTAAAGACTCACCCTGTTCTACAGAAATATCAACCCCTTTCAGAACTTGTTTTTTACCGAAAGTTTTAAACAGATTTTTTACTTCTATTTTTTTCACGGTGAGTATTTTAGCTATTTGTTTTTTACAGTAGCAATGGGAATGGTTTTAATCTTCTTTTTTGGCACCATTATATACATTTTGCCCCTATGTTTCATATTGCCGGCTAGTTTTTTGGCGTCATCCCCCATACCAAAGAAAATATCACCCCTAATTAAGCCTTCAACCCCACCACCGGTATCTTGGGCAAGCAGAATTTCATTAAAATCATCTGCGCCACCATCTTCATTTGGCACTTCCGTTGATACAAAAAGGGCTACTCCCATTGGGATAAATCTTTTATCAATCGCTACTGAGTGATAAGGCGTTAGCTCAACATCAAAAGCACCTTTAGGGCCACTTTTACCGGCATCTTGCTTGCGAACAATTTTGAAGTAAACAAACCTTTTGTTTTTGTTCATTACTTCTTGAGCCCTATTGGGGTTGGACTTTAACCATTTTTTTATATTATCTAGTGAAACATCCTTTTCTTTCATCTCGCCATTTTCTACTAAATACCTACCAATGGCAGTGTATCTTTGCCCATTAGAACCAGAATAACCAATTCTAACTGTTTCACCATTTTGTAGTTTTATCCTACCCGAACCCTGAATATGTAGGAAGAAAAGCTCTATCGGGTCATCCACATACATTAGCTCTAAGCCCTTGCCATCAAAGGCACCGTTTTTTATCTCTTCTCTAGAAAGCCCAAGTAGGTTTTTATCGGCTGGGTAACGGTAAAGGGGATATTTAAACCTAGCTGTTTTTACTATACTGCCCTCTAGCTCTGGCACATAATAGCCGGTAAACAAACCAATATTATCAGTGTATTTTTCATCTTTAAATATTTCATAGAAATCAAAATTTTCTTCCCAGAATAGTTTGGCATCTTCGTTATCATATTCATCTATTTTAAAGCAGGCATCTTGCCAATCTTGCACCTTACCAGCTGGCCAGCCAATCATCTGCGATGGTGCCATAGTTAAAAACTTAGTGCATGATTTTAGTAGTGCAAATTGAGCCATTTTATGATCTGATTCATTCCAGCCATCTATTTGGCTTACATCAGTTTTATTCAAATAAATACCTTTGCTTGGTAAGCTAAGAGTGTTTTTGTTAACCCTTTCTTTTAAAGAATGTTGCTGCGCGCAAGCCTGAAGAAGCAAGAATATGCTTAAAAGTGCTATTTTTTTCATAAAATTTAAGAAGTAGCAATTATCTGCCAGTTAGGGTTAGGGGAGTTTAAATCTTTTTGAAAAAGCCATTCGTCTTCTGCCGTGAAGTTTTCCACCCCTTTACCAGAAACCTTCTCGCCCTTATTATTTTTTGTAAGCAAAGTTTGCTCAGAAACAAACTTAATTTTTATTAAGGCAATTGCCTTACCTAGAGATTTTTTTATAGAGGAATCAATAATTTCTGCCTTTTCTATGGCTACTAGTTCAGATGCCTCATACTCACCCTTTAATTTATTAGAATCTATGTTTTGTGCGAATGCCTTGTATAAATCATCACTCACTAGACCTTGCAGAGATTCTTTTTTGTTTTGAGAGAAGCCATCCAGCACTATTTCAAAAGCCTTTTTTGCCCCCACCAAAAAGCCACTAACTGAAAAGCTAGCATCAATTTTTTTCATTTCTAAAAGGGCAGATTTTATTTTGCCATCAGTTAGTTTATCGAATTCCTTATCTACCTCTGGCTGTTTGCTTTCAACCACCTCGCCAGTTATAACTTCATTTTTGTTATTTACTATGTTGGTGGCGTGATGTTGAATTTCTTCATCCACCTTACCTAGAGTATTGCGGAGCTTAATAAAAACAAATACCGCCAATACCGAAAATAGAATTATATCTAAACCCATAAAACACTTGCAAAGTTTATAGTTTTTTTAGCGTAAATTTACTCTTTTGCAAGATTATTACGCCTATAAAATGCTTATAAATAGTTTGCACTTGTAAAAAATTTCTTATAACAGATTTAAAAATATAAAAGTTATGGACAAAAACAAAATAGTAATAATAGAGGCAAAAAGAAGTGCCATTGGTAATTTTTTAGGTGGCCTTTCCCATCTTAAGGCTCACGAAATAACCGCCCAAATTCTAAAGGAAATATTTAAAAACGGCAAAATTAACCCAAATGAGATATCCGAAGTGATTTTGGGGCAGGTTTTAACCGCAGGGCAGGGGCAAAACCCTGCAAGGCAAGCCTCAATTTTAGGCGGAATTCCAAATACCGTTCCAGCCATTACTATTAACCAAGTGTGTGGTTCTGGATTAAGGGCGGTAATGTTAGGGGCGCAAGCCATTACAAGTGGAGAAAGTGAACTAGTAATAGCAGGTGGGCAAGAAAGTATGAGTAATTCTCATCACTCTAGCTTTTTAAGAAGTGGCACAAAAATGGGCAATATTTCCCTAACCGATACGATGATATTTGATGGGCTAACTGATATTTTTCATAATTATCATATGGGAATTACGGCAGAAAATGTGGCAAAGAAATATAATATTTCTCGCAAAGAGCAGGATGAATTTGCGCTCAACTCGCAATTAAAGGCTGAAAAGGCGTTAAAAGACAATAGATTTGCGGATGAAATTATCCCAATAAAAATTGCAACCAAAGCAGGGGAAGTAATTGTAGCAAAAGATGAATTTCCAAGGGCTGGTTCTACAATAGAAGGCCTATCAAAACTAAAGCCCGCTTTTGATAAGGATGGCACGGTAACAGCTGGCAATGCTTCTGGCATTAATGATGGTTCTGCCATATTGATTCTAACTACGCTAAAAAAGGCGGAAAGTTTAGGAATAAAGCCACTTGCCTATATTAAATCCTTTGCCCATGCCGGCGTTGCTCCAGAAATTATGGGAACAGGGCCAATTGTAGCCTCTAAAAAGGCACTAGATAAGGCTGGGTGGAAGGTGCAAGATTTAGACCTAATTGAAGCTAATGAGGCATTCGCCTCGCAAGCAATTGCTGTGAATAAAGAACTTGGCTTTGATTTAAGCAAGGTAAATGTAAATGGTGGCGCTATTGCGCTTGGGCATCCCATAGGGGCAAGTGGAGCTAGAGTTCTAGTATCTTTAATTCACGAACTAAATAAAAGAAAGGGTAGTAAGTTGCAAAAGGGCTTAGCTACCTTATGTATTGGTGGTGGTATGGGTGTTGCACTTTGTGTTGAAGTTTAAAAGACCTCTCACCTCCATTCTACTGCTATGGATTTTTAAGCATTTACTTCGATGCTCGAATCCTCACTTACTTTGTGTAAACTGCGTTTCTGTGCGGTCTAAGGCAAAAGCATAAAAATTTGCGTAAAGCGAATTATGGAGAGGTCTTATTATGCAGAGGTTTTTTAAGGATTTTTTTGGCAAGGAGCCTTGCCGTCGCTTCCCACACCTAAGTTAATTCCCCCAAAGTCGGCAAGTAGCTTATCTAGCTCTTTTTGGAATACATCAAATAGCACCTTTTGCAAATCTTGCAGATTTCTTAATTCTTTAGTATTTATTTGACTAATATTTACGGTTTGGAATAGAAAAATATCTTCAATTTTTAAACTGCCAAAATTAATGCCAGCCCCGCCTGTATAATCACATTCTGGAACATATTTGGTAGCGCCAAACTCGCTTAAAATACTATCGCAACAGCTTTTACAATTTGGGTTTATGCCTGTAGTTTTCTTTTTAGCCAAGTCTTCTTCACATTTATTAATATCAATTTGACATTGCAGTAGTAAATTACATTTAGAAGCAGATTGTAGGTTAGATGGTAGTAGAGAACAGCAAGAGGCATCAACAAATTTGCCACCATTTACACTATCAACGCAACTTTTTATGGCACTACAGCTTAGCCCCAAAGCTGAAGTGGCATCAATTTTGCTAACTAAACTATCGCAACAGGTAATATCTGGCTTGTTTATACAGGATATAACATCAGCACAATATGGTATTTCAGGAGCTACATTACAACAGTCTGTGCTTATTTGCCCTGTATTTTGGTAATTAGTGTAGCAACTAGCGGCTTGACATAGCCTAGAATCATCAATCCCTACTGCATTCGATATGCCACAGCAACTATTGGCGATTGCAGTAATTTGTGAAGATTTTGGTTGTTTTGGGTCAGTAGGTAGAGGTGGAACATCTTGCCAATCCCTTGGGAAGTTATTAGGGGGTGGTGATGGAGTAAAATAAGATAGTCCAGCAGTTGCGACGGTGGGTAATGAAGGCTTGCTAGGAGTAGAAGATGGATTTTCTATCCTGTTGAATGAATTTATACATTGGGCAATTTTTCCACATTGGCTAATTAACCCTGTTAATTCAGATGGTAAGCTAACGCCAGCAGTTTGTAAGCCAGATAAAATAGTGCTACAGCAAGAGTAATCTGGCTTATTCAAACATTCATAAGCCGCACAGGCAATATTTCCGGGGAAAAGTTTACAACATTTGCTAGGTTCTAGTTTTATATCTACGCCAGTTAGTTTAGCCTTGTTGCTATTAACGCCACTTAGCGTAGTTCCAATCCCTAATGATTTTTCAAGTTTGCTAGCACTGGCAAAATCTCCATATCCGTAAGGGCTTCTTATTGGATCTTGAATATCTGGGGTAAAATTACTATCAGGGTTGCTAGTGCTACTAGTGGTTGGTTTAAAATTATCTAAGCCAACGCAACCAAGTAGATTTTTACAGGTTTCAGAAGCATCTGGATAAATTTCGCAACATTTAGCACTTGGGTTTCTAGCACATTCAATTAAAGAGCCAAATAGATTTAAATAATCGCAACACTGTGGCACATCTATTAGGCCAGGTAGTGAACAGCATTTATTAACATCTATATCACAAGAACTACTAGAGTTGGTGCAGGTTTTGGCACTTTTATAGCATTGAAAGGCACTGCAGGCCTCTTTTACAATAGGTAAATTGGGGTTAGAATCGCATAGTTTTTCGCAAGCCTTATATTTATCTGTTCCACTACCACTAACGGCGGCCGAGGCACAGTCTAAAACAGCACATTCATTTTGCAAACCAGTTAATTGGCATAGCATGGTTAGCATATTCATTATATCGCCGTTTAATGAAAATGGAATGGAAGGTAAGATCCAGTTATAGGTAGAAATTACCGCAGTATTTAAGGTTTTATATTTTGGACAACCAATTCCGCCCTCGCCCAAGCCATCAGGTCCAGCACAGTGGGGAAGAAGTGGGCTAGATATTTCCCTTTGCACGATAAAATCTACATTATTGCCCGGATAATCTGCCCTATCGTAAAGGGTGGGATCGCATTTACCTAAATTGGCATTAACATAATCTTTTATTTCCGCCCCAAAAACCTTTACCCCATTAGCAATTTCTTTTGCTTCTGGAGAACCCTGTTTGCATATTGGATAGGCGGTTGGTGTATTTTTATCAAGCGATGGGCGGTAAATTTTTACCCTTTGGTGATTATGCTCATAACATATGGCATTATCTGGATTATCACATGGCATTCTATATAGTTCAAAGCAGTTTTCGCCCTCAAGACCAGGGTTATTGGTACAACTACCAGTTCTTTGCTCCATTATAGGAGTTTTATAGATTTTACGATTGGTTGGAATTCCCCATCTATCGGTATTGCCACAAGAATCTTGATATTTACCCCAGTTCATCTCACTTACCTCAACATAAGGATAGCTAGGCGCCCCATTTACCCCTGCAAATAAAGAATTATCTGAACCCACCCTTTCTACAAATGCCACATGGCGTCTATACCTTGCATCTTCGCCCTTATCATCTAGCACAGTTTCATCCCAAATTAGAATATCGCCCTCCTTAGCACCATTATCGCCAGAACCAAATAGACCTTGATAATCACTATCTCTATAGGTAGTGGGTTGCTCTCTTTTATAAGCGCCACCAATATCTTTTTTTAGAATGGTTTTACCAGTTTTATCCCACAATCTAGATGGCGGATAGGCACCAACGGCAAAGTCTGGTCCTGCATTACCACGCCACATTAGGGGGAATTCCACAGGTTTTCTTCCAACTAATCTATCATCGCCAGTTATAGGGTCAGTTTCATAATAGCTAAATTTTGCCCCAGCTCTACTTAATACATATTTTTCAGATGAACCTAAAACAAAGGTTTTGTCATAATCACAAATACAGCCAAGCCCAAATTTTTGAATACATCTGGCTTGATATAGCATCATTTCATACCAACCGCCAATATCGCAACCTCTTGGGCCCACAACTGCTTCTAAAGCCCTTGGGTTAGGGTATAGAGTTTTTTTATCATTTGAGAGTTTTGAAGCATCGGTATTTCTAAAGCTACTACTTATAGAACTATATGCCCCGGCAATCTGCCCGCCTGATTTTTGTAGCTTATCATTAGCATCTGAAGTTGGTAGAGCCAAAGGCAAGGCTGGCTCTAAATAAGGTGCGCCAGCATCCTTTACTTGCGATAAAAATACTAGATCAGAATTTTTGGCATAAAAATTACCAGCTTCTTTTGTTTCATTACCATTTGCATCTACCGTGATTTTTTCTTTTACCAAGCCACCTGGGTCATCTGCCACATTTAGCCTTGCTAGAAAGTTTGGCTCTTCTAACTGCCAACGCACATTTAACTGTGGTGGGGTTGGAATTTCTGACCCTTCACAAAACTGCTTTTTTTGTGCCTCTTTCTGTTTTTTGGTTTGCTCATAGGGTGGGAATAATAAAGATTCATTGGGCGGGGTTATAGAAATATCCCTTGTAAGAACTGGGCAGGCACGCGATCTTGCCACATGATAACACTGTAGCCACCTTCTATAAGGACCATAGTTATCACAAAGAAGGGGGCCTAGATTTGCTAATGCTAATGGTATATCGGTTGTAATTTTAGTATAGCTGAAGCGGCTGCCCATAGAAACCAAGTCTAGCTGTTGGCAGGTGCAGTTATCTTCCCTACACATGGTAGTTATGGCGTTATCATTAGGGCAGGCGCACCAAAAGCCACCCTTTGTTGCCTTTTCATCTCTATTTTCTTTCCAGAAATTTTTATCTAAGCCAGTAGCATCATCTGCAAAGGGGCAGGTTTCATTACATATTATGGTAGGGGAAACACATGCAGCCTTTGCAAATACGCCCGCCTTATTTACTGAAGATGCAGCAGCAATAGCAAGGGCAGATGCAATACAGGCCGGTAATCTGGCTGCATAGGTTGCAGGATCTCCAGCTCTGCCAACCGGCCAACAAATACCACAGGAGTTATATACAACCTGTGCAAAATTCACCCCTTTGCAAGGGTTTGGACCAACATCTTTTACAGGCCCTGTGCATTCAATGAATGATTTTAAAAACTCATAATCGAACCTTTCTAAACGCCAGCTATTTACTTTGGTTTGATCATATTTTGTGCCCCAAGCCCCAACCCAATCTTGGCACCTTGCCTTATCATCCCCCACTAACCATTTACTAAGCTCCCTTTTGGTATCATAGAACCAAGAACCCCTTTGCGAAAAGGCACCACAAGCATCTCTAATCCTTTCCACCTGAATAAAGCCCCCTGCCCAACCAGCAATATTTTTATCTACCTGCCCAAATTTTAAAGGCGAAGAACCTCTTGGCTTGTTGATAGTAAAGGGATTATGTTTTTCAAACGCCCTTTCGGCAAAATTGCCAGAATAGGGGTCAAAAGGCAGTTCAAACTCGCACCACATTGCTTCTTGAGAAATTAACCAGTTAAGTTTAAAATCATACAGGGTATTACCATTTTTATGCCACTGAAAACCTTTAACTTCACAACCTTGCATTATGCAATCTCTTAAGGGAGAGTAATCTGGCGTAATACCAAAGTAATCGCCCCAATTTTTATCCATATTTACCAGTGGCGTCATAGCACAACTGCCAGCTGGCCAAGAAGAATCTACCCAGCCCCTTCTTTCAACATTTTTTACTGCTTTTTGCGGGTCAACCAGTATTATAGGAATGCCAACAAAGGCTTGCCCCAAAATCCCAACCCCCATGAGTGGTGGCCATAACATCGATCTAAAATCATCTATTTTGGTAGTAAGAAAAAGGCTTCCTGCTTGGTTCATTACTTGTGAAATCAAGCCATCTAAAATACCGTTTACTGCCTTGCCGACCTGATCCATTCCTTTAGAAAAACCCTTGAGTGCTGGGCCAGTTTGTAAGCCTGCAGACTCATCTGGAAGGGGGGTAAGCACTGGAACATTATTGATAATAATAGATGGTTCTTTTGTATCGAAATTGCTAGGTGGTAGGTTTTCAAAAGGATTACTTGTGCTATTGGTTTTAAAAGAAGATGGTTGTTTGCTTGCTTCCACTCCAGCAACTTTTGCAACAACGCTAGCTACCTGGATATCAAATGGATTTATAGACCCACCCTTGGTTTCGTTTGAATTTACTCCACCTTTACTATCAATATAAACCTTACAACTTACATTTTTGCTATCACTTGAGCATTTACTTTGAATCATTGATAATCTTTTGTTTTGAATATCGTTAAACATACCAATATAGTTGTTTATCTCGCCAAATATCCCACCCGTTGCTTGGTTTAAAATGTTTTGCACTTGCGAATTAGCCATATTTAAAACAAAATCTTTTATTCCACCTACAATTCCTTTGGTAGCGCCACAGAGCAGGTTTCCCCCTACTCCCCCTCCACCACTATCGCAACTAACTAAGCCACCTTCACCAAATAAGGCGCCAGTTATGGATTTATCTATACCTTTAAATAGGTTATCGATACCATTAAAAAAACCAGTAACATTATCTACCATTCCTTTGAGTCCAGTATCTTTTAAAAGACCATCAATCCCGCCCAAATCATTCAAAGCGGCAGCAAAAACAGTGGTAAGGTCTAGATCAAACTTACCAGTTTTTATGGCATTTACCCCAGCATCAATAAAAGCTTGTGCAACAAATGGTAAGCCACTTATATCTATTAACATTCCGGGGCCTATTAAATTATCAAATAGGCTAGAAACCGGGTCTTTTCCACTTACAACATCAATTAAAAATCCAGCTACTAGATTATCTAAGGCAGGATTACCAGTAGTTGCACCAATAGCAGTAAAAATTCCACCCGGACCTTTTGCTATGCCACTTGCTAGATTACCTAAATCAATTATTGCAGTTGCCGTACCTATGATTTTATAGGCGAGTTTTATGGCTGTTGCGGTTGCATGATATGGGTTATTAATAAGTTTTGAACCTTTGCTCCAATCGCAAGATTCCATTTTAAAGAACTCTGGCCAAGTGGTTGAATTTACCGGATAACTTTCAGGGCAACCCCTTCTTTTAAAATCTAGCGAAACGCCA
Source organism: Alphaproteobacteria bacterium (assembly GCA_046302855.1). Classification (GTDB taxonomy): domain Bacteria; phylum Pseudomonadota; class Alphaproteobacteria; order Rickettsiales; family UBA8987; genus JBKCHH01. The sequence continues at coordinate 4,013 of JBKCHH010000018.1, read as the reverse complement.
TCATTAAAGGTGCCAAGCCCTCCGCCTGAAATTTTCTTTTTACAAATATCTTGCGATTTGCCTATGCCAAAATCTGGTAGAACAAAAAGCTCGCTTTGAGTTGCGAAGTTTAGCATATCAAAGGCTTCACTTCTTAAACCAGTTTGTTCTGGCCTAATGGTTAGAACCCTACCAAATACCATTTGGGTAAGCCCCAAATCCCCCATATCGTCAGCTTGGTTTTGATGCACAAAAAACTGACAATAACTTTGATCGTAAATACTAGTATCGTTTATGTTTATACCACGCTCACCATTACAATCAGTTTGGTGGGCATATTCCTCTATAAATAGCTTTAGGGCTGCTTGACGACGCATTTTTGTGCCAAAACATTCTGGTAGTGAGGCAGATGCTTTTGCGTCACCATTAGTAGCATTATAGACATCGTATTTATTAAAGGGGTAATCTTTTCTCTCAATTATATTATCGCCATACCCATATTCACCTAGCTGGTTGCCATCTAATCTTCTACTATAGGGTGTGGCTAAGATTCTTTCATCCTTATCATTTACTAAAGATGGAGGCAGATAACGCTCTTGCATTAAATACTGGGTGGTTAAATCAGTAGAGCCCAACCTTTCGTTAACAGGAGGATAGGGGCTAAAGTCATCACCAAAAGTAATTTCACAAGGCTTTGCGGCAAATGGATTCACCAGCCTTTGTGTTTTTACTACCCTGCGACAGGTTTTATCGCTATCAGGTTTTTTTTCTAAAATTATATCATTATCAAAGTAATTATCTGCATCGCCCAGATAATAATTCAAGAAATTCTCTTCTTCATCTATCCTATCCGCAATGCTAGGTCTCATACATTGAATAACATCACTATCTGAATCACCAATACTTCTTTTAAAAATGGTTCTATTGCCAAAAGTACTAGGAAGTGGCGTAGCACAAACCTTATCTAGGTTTAACACATCTTCCCTTGGAATTTTGTAAGAGGCTTTAGAAAGATTAGTTCTTGAATAGCTAGAGCCATTTAAAGTTTCGTTATAGTATTTTACAAACCTTTCTTCTGGATTATAGCAACCAGTTTTTGATGGGAAAATATCATTTGGGTTATCAGCAAAAACCCCCTTACCCCCACAATCACCAACCCAATAGGCAGTGCTGCCACCAACTGTTTTTTCTGGATTTATAAATTCTAAATCACTCGGGGGCCGCTCAACGCAAGGGGTGCAACCAATAATTCTACCATCTGGATAGCGTTGAAAGCCAGAAGTTCTATATTCCTCGTAACATTTACCAGTTGCCTTTGCTAAATCGGCACAAGAATTATTAACTGGTTCAACGCAACCATTTTCGCCACTACTAGAAATAGGCACACATCTTTTATTATTAGAATCAAGATTTTTCCCTTTTTGAAACAAGGCTTGAACACAACCGGGGCTTAGTTTGTAGTCATAACTTAAACATTCTTCATTAGGATTGTTATTTTTACATTTTTTATAAATTCTGCATAAAAGATTGCTTTGATTCCCATTAGTAACTGCATCTATTTTACAATAACCACAATCAATAGGGGCAATGGCTGGAATATTACATTCCTCTGTATAACCTTGTGAAGCGGCACTTGATTCTGAAATTACACTATCACTGTTTAAACCCTTTGGGATTGTGCAGGCAAACACGCTATCGCAGAACAAAAGAATAGAAATAACCAAAAAGGCAAAAAATACATTTTTTATGTGCCCAAACATTTTATAAATATTGCCTACTTTTTTCTAAGTTTTGCTGAAAGGGCATGGAAAACCAACCCCTCTTCCTCAGCTAAACTTATGATGTCATCAGTTAATATTGTAAACCCTTTTTTTGACGCTTTTATTAAAGAACTTCTTTTTAAAAAGGTAAATACACTAATTCCTGAAAAAAACCTTGCCGTGCCAGAAGTTGGTAGCACATGGCTTGGGCCAGCTAGATAATCTCCAAAGGCTTCCGGCGTATAATCGCCATAAAAAATTGCCCCAGCGTTAGAAATATCTTTGCCTAGTTTTTTGGATTTTTCCTCCAGTATAATTTCTAAATGTTCAGGGGCAATAATATTGGCAAGGTAAGAGGCTTTTTCCAAACTATTTACCAAAAATATTCTGCCATTTTTAGCCCAAGCATTGGTAGCAATCTTTCGTTTATCATATTGGTTTAGAAGGGTACTTACCTGCTCCTCTACCGAATGAGCAAATTTTTTGCTGGTGGTGATTAAAATTGATCTTGCCATTTCGTCATGCTCTGCTTGAGATAGTAAATCAACTGCCACAAATTTGGCATCGCCACAACCATCTGAAATTATTAAAACTTCAGAGGGGCCAGCTATTATATCTATACCAACATCACCAAATACCTGCCTTTTTGCCTCAGTTACAAAGGCATTACCCGGCCCACAAATTAAATCTACCTTTGGAATAGATTTTGTGCCATAGGCAAAGCCAGCAATCGCCTGCACGCCACCTAGCTTATAAATATCTTTTATGCCAGCCACCTTTGCTGCCACTAACACAACATTGCTTGGCAGGTTATTTCTAACAGGGGTGGTTAAAAAAAGATTTTTAACTCCAGCTACAATCGCTGGCACGGCATTCATTAAAACTGAACTTGGGTAAGAATATTTGCCCCCCGGCACATACAAACAAACCTTTTCTATTGGAGTATATCTATAGCCAAGCTCAATGCCTAGTTTATCTTTAAACCTAACCTCCATTTTAGGAAGTTGTTTTTGATGATAATATTCTATTCTTTTTAAAGAAGTCTCTAGCGATTTTACTAGCTTTTTATCAGCATTTTTGAAGGCTAGATTAACTTCCGCTTCTGTGAATTTAAAATTGGTAATTTTGGTCTTATCAAACTTTTTAGCATAGTTTATTAAGGCAGTGTCGCCTTTTTTTTGAACAGTAGAGATTATTTTGGATACAGATTTGCTAATTTTTGCTCTATTTTGCGAAGAATTACTCTCCCTAATAGTTTTTTCCCAAATTGCCTCTATTTCGCCCAAAGTTTTACTGGTTAAATCTAAGATCTTGGACATTTTTCAAGAAAGTTTTTGCAATTCTTGTAGGATAGAAGATAAATCTTTAGTTTTAAGGGAAATCTTGTTTAAAATTACCTTAGATGAAACCTCTAAAATTACATCCCTTACCACCATATTGTTTTCTTTTAAGGTTTTGCCAGTGCTTACCAAATCAACAATATAATCGCACAGGCCAATTTTAGGGGCAATTTCTATCGAGCCATTTAGTTTTATAATTTCTGCCTGCAGACCTTTGGCAGAAAAATACCTTCTAGTAAGGTTTGGATATTTACTAGCCACCAGTAAATGGCTACCTAGTTCGTTTAAAGGCTTGGCGTTTTTAGAGGAGGCAAGGGCAAGTTTGCACTTTCCAATTTTTAAATCAAAAGGAGTGTAAAGGTTAGAAAAAGAAAACTCTTCTAAAACATCGCTACCGCTAATACCAATATCTGCCCCGCCTTTTGAAACTATTGTTGGCACATCAAAACTTCTAACTTTTATTACGCTTAAATTTTTTATGCTTGTAGAAAAAGATAATTTCCTAGAGTTTTCGTTAAAAAAATCATCCTCAAAGGTTAATTCAAGATTTTTCGCCTCCGCTAACAGGCTTTCTAATATTCTACCTTTGGGAAGGGCTATGATAATTTTTTCTTTAGACACAAGGAAAACCTTTAGGGGGTTTGGTCTACTTCATTTTTTGTTCTTTAAAAACTACATGCTTTCTAACAACGGGATCATATTTTTTGAATTCTAATTTGGTATCTGTGCCAGCAAGTTTTTTGCTAGTTTTTTTCTTTACCAAAAAATAACCAGTGCCAGCGGTGGATACTAGTCTAATAAAAAGTCCTGATTTCTTAGCCATAAAAATAAATTTTTGAAGAGGTTAGGTTAATGACAAAAAACTTTTTAAAGTCAATGCTTATTTAATCTTTACGAAGCAAATTAAAGATGTAATGTTTTAGTTCTTAAAGAA
>JBKCHH010000017.1:0-18566 GCA_046302855.1 Alphaproteobacteria bacterium | reverse complement strand
GGCTTAAAGTGCCCCTGTGGCAAAGGTTATAATCTTTTTCAAAGCAGGTAATGGCAATATTTTCTTTGCCGTTAATAAAATCAATTAGTGGCTTTGCATTTTGGGCATTGCATACCTTTTGCTTATAATCTGCAAATAATTTAGTATGATTTTTTTCTGCTACTAGGTTTTTTCGCTCACTGCTTTCAATGCCCAAATTGGGCAGATGAAAATATTTTATATCAAAAATATTCAAAGCCTTTTGAAGCAACTCTTTTGAAAAGCCAAACTTGTTGGAATAGGCGTTTTTTCTAACATCACACAAAATTTTTATATTATGTTTTAGCAATTTATTTATATATTCGTCTATTGAAATGCCTTCATAACCTATTGTATATAAAGCATTGTTTGTGCTTTTTTGATGATGGATTTCTGGAATTTCAAAAATTTCATTTTTAGTGTTTTTTAAATGTTGAATGGCAAATTTATCTAGCAAATCAAGCTCAACTGCGTATCTTTTTGCTGAAAGTGTATTTTTGGTAGTTAAAGTTTGAATATCATTTTCAAGTTCAAAAGAGTAGGGATGGTTATTTAAGTTATTGAAATAGTATATATTTTGCGTTCCTTTTTTCTGGCAAATAAAATTATAAACTAAGTTTTGTAGAAGATTTTTATCTGTTTCATTTAATTCTTGAATTATTGCTAGCAAAATTTTTTGTTTATATAAAATACGCATTGTTTAGAGATTAAATATTGTAATAATTTTTTCTCATTTACTTTGTGTTTTTTTGCAATTAAAAACTTCGGGAAACTTAAACACTTAAAGATTTTATGGCTATTGAAATAAAAACTCCCACCCTTGGTGAATCTGTATCTGAAGCAACCATTGCCAAATGGCATAAAAAGGAGGGGGATTTTGTAAAGCAAGATGAGCTTTTAGCCGAGCTTGAAACAGACAAGGTAACTTTAGAGGTAAATGCCGCTGCAAGTGGCACTATAAAATCAATTCTTAAAAAACAAGGGGCAACGGTAAAGCAGGGAGAGGTTTTGGCTATTTTAGAGGCAGGTGGCGTATCTACCGTAAATTCTGCCACAGCTACTGCAAAACCGCAAGCCATTCCAGCCACAGCCAAACAAGAATTTACTAAAACTATTGGTTTAGAAAGCTCTGGTCCAGCCTCTAGAAAAATAGCTGAAGAATCTGGTATTGATGCCAACAAAATACAAGGCTCTGGAAAAGATGGCAGAATTACTAAGGGGGATGTTCTTGAGGCTATTTCTAGCTCTTCAACTCACAATGAAAAAAGGGAAGAAAGGGTTAAAATGACCAAACTTCGCCAAGTAATTGCTAAAAGGTTAAAGGAATCGCAAAATGTGGCAGCCATTCTAACCACTTTTAACGAAATTGATATGAGCAGTATAATGGCTCTGCGTAATCAATATAAAGATCAATTCGAAAAGGTGCATGGTGTAAAATTGGGCTTTATGTCTTTTTTCGCCAAGGCGGTAATTTCTGCTTTAAAAGAAATTCCAGCCGTAAATGCAGAAATAGATGGGGATGAAATTGTTTACAAAAACTACTATGATTTAGGCGTGGCAGTTGGTGGCTCACAAGGTTTGGTAGTGCCAGTTTTAAGGGATGCAGATAGAAAAAACATGGCAGAAATCGAAAAAGAAATCACGCAGTTTGGCAACAGGGCAAGGGAAGGAAAGTTAAAGGTGGAAGAGCTTCAAGGCGGAACCTTTACCATTTCTAATGGTGGCGTTTATGGATCGCTACTTTCAACGCCAATTATTAACCCGCCGCAATCTGGCATTTTGGGGCTACATAAGATAGAAGAAAGGCCAGTGGCCATTAAGGGTGAGGTGAAAATAAGGCCAATGATGTATGTTGCCCTTTCATACGACCACCGCATAATTGATGGTAAAGAGGCGGTAACCTTTCTAGTGAAGGTAAAAGAAGCTATTGAAGACCCTGCTAGATTGTTGCTTGGAGTTTAGGAAGGTTATTTTAGGTGGCGGAAAAAATCAGGAAAGACCAAAGAAACTAATTTATTTCATCTTGACCTTGCATAAGCATTTGATTAATGATTTCTCTTCATAAGTTAATAGAAATAAAAATAGATGATAGTTATAGATACTACAAAAGTTAATAAGCCCAAAAAGAAAAAGTTTATCTTATCCCACCTTTACGCACAGGTACTACTAGCCATTGTGCTTGGCGTTTTGCTGGGGCATTTTTATCCGCAAACTGGGGTAGAGATGAAAATTTTGGGCGATGGTTTTATTCGCCTTATTAAAATGCTTATTGGACCTATTATTTTCTGCACGGTGGTAGTTGGCATTACCTCTATGGATAATATGCGTAGTGCTGGGCGGGTAGCCATTAAGGCACTTAGTTATTTTTTAATTATAAGTACCCTTTCCTTAATAATAGGTCTAGTGGTTGCTAATGTGGCAAAACCGGGGGTGGGGATGAATATAGATGGCGCAAAGTTAGACCCAAAAGCTGCCGAAAATGCCTTATCTGGTAAACCTAAACTAGAATCTTTTCAAGATTTTGCTCTGCATGTAATTCCACGCACCTTTGTTAGTGCCTTTACAGAAGGAGAAATTTTGCAAGTGCTTTTCATCGCCCTTTTATTTGCCGCCGCTGCCATTGCAATGGGCGAGCCCGCAAAACCAATGATAAGGCTAATAGAAGATTTTTCTCACCTGCTTTTTGGAATTGTTGGTATAGTAATGAAGGTAGCCCCCTTTGGTGCTTTTGGAGCTATGGCCTATACGATTGGTGAATATGGAATTTCAACCCTTATTCCACTTGGCAAACTGCTAATTGGTTTTTATATAACCTGCATATTGTTTGTTGTAATTATTCTTGGCGGAATAATGAAAATTATTGGGCTTAATGTTTTCCAATTTATTAAATATATAAAAGAAGAATTGCTTATCGTGCTTGGCACATGCTCATCGGAAACCGTTTTTCCTAGAATGGTAGATAAGCTGAAGGCGCTGGGTTGCAAGCCATCAGTTGTTGGGATGGTTTTGCCAACCGGCTATTCATTCAACCTTGATGGCACTGCAATTTATTTAACCCTAGCAGCTATTTTCTTAGCGCAAGCTACCAATACGCCTTTTGGTCTTGAGCAGCAAATTGCCTTGCTGGCAATCATGATGCTTACTTCAAAAGGGGCGGCCGGGGTTGTGGGTAGTGCCTTTATTGTGCTTTCTGCCACTATTAATTCCGTTGGCCATATTCCAGTTGCCTCAGTTGCCCTTATTTTAGGCATTGATAGATTTATGGCAGAAGGACGCTCGGTAACAAACCTTATTGGCAACGGTGTTGCCACCCTGTTTGTAGCCAAATGGGAAAATTCCCTTGATACAGAAAAGGCAAAAAAAATTCTTTCTGGTAAGGCGGAAGCTAGGCTTGAGAGTAGTGTTTAGTGTTCACCCTTACAAAATAAACTTACTTAAATCTTGTGATTTGGCAATTTCGCTTAACTTTTCATTCACATATTTTTTATCTATTGTGAAGGAAACCTTATCTTTATTATTGCCAGCCTCAAAACTAATTTCTTCCAGTAGCTTTTCCATAATAGTATGTAAGCGTCTAGCACCAATATTTTCTACATTACTGTTTACTGTATAGGCTATATGAGCAATTTCTTTAAGAGCCTCTTCCTTGAAAAAAACCTCATATTTATCAATGGCGAGCAGTGCCGTATATTGCTTGATTAGGCTAGATTCTGGTTCTTTTAGAATGCTAAGGAGGTCACTTTCAGTTAGAGGATCCATCTGCACCCTAATTGGCAATCTACCCTGCAACTCTGGCAGTAAATCAGAAGGCTTTGCTAGGTGGAAAGCACCACTGGCAATAAACAAAATATAATCAGTTTTAACCGTGCCGTATTTGGTAGTTACCGTTGTGCCATCTAAAATGGGGAGTAAATCTCTTTGCACCCCTTCTCTGCTTACTTCTGCCCCGCCCCTACCTTCACTTCTAACCGATATTTTATCTATTTCGTCTATAAATACTATTCCTTCATTTTCAGCTAAATCTAATGCCTGTTTAGAAATTCTTTCATTATCTATTAATTTTTCGCCCTCATCTTTTAATAGATGCTTTCTGGCCTCTTCTACAGTAAGGCTAGTTTTTTTGGTATTTTTACCCATTGCCTTGCCAAGCATATCGGTAATATTTAACATTCCCATCTGTGCACCACTTGGCATACCGGGTATATCAAAAGAGGTAAAGGGGGAGGAATTATCTTTTATCTCAATTTCAATTTCACTTTTTTCTAGCTTGCCACTCTCCAACATTTTTTTAAACTTTTGCCTAGTTTCTTCGCTAGAATCTTTGCCAACTAAAGCATCTAAGATTCTTTTTTCCGCATTTTTTTCCGCCTCTTTTTTTACCTCGATTAGGTTTTTATCGCGAATTAAATTATAGGCATTTTCTACTAGATCGCGAATTATAGAATCCACATCTTTGCCCACATAGCCAACTTCCGTAAATTTGGTTGATTCTACCTTTACGAAGGGTGCGTTGGTAAGTTTTGCAAGCCTTCTTGAGATTTCTGTTTTTCCAACCCCGGTTGGGCCAATCATTAAAATATTTTTGGGCGTAATTTCATCCTTTAATGGCTGTTTTACCATTTTTCGGCGATACCTATTGCGAAGGGCTATGGCTACTGCCTTTTTAGCATCCTTCTGCCCAATAATAAATCTATCTAGTTCAGACACTATCTCTTTAGGAGAAAGATTGTTATAATCTTTATTTTTCATATTATTCTTGTTTAAAGGAATAAAATAGACACCTTTATTCCATTTACAAGTTAGGGGAAGGAAATTATTTTTGTTTTAATGGTAAAGGCTTAGGCAAAGGCTTATAAATCCACATCCAATTTAACGGCAATTGGCACAATAATTCTATCGGCAGAATCATTGAAGGATGAAATGCCAGCAGCACTTAAGGCGCCAGAATCATTATCATTTAGCTTCCAGTTATACTTAATACCAGTTTCTAAACTTAAACGGTAAGAAGTGCCATTGGTTACCACTGCACCAAGCCCTACACCAAAGGTTGGAACATAAGAGGTGCTAAATACATCGCTAGTAAAGTTTCCACCAGAAAGGCCACTAAAGCTAGCTGAAATCTTATCTACATATTTTAAGCCAGCCTCAGCTGAAACATAGGGGCGGAAAAAATTGCTAACAGAAAAATACTGCCTATATCCACCAGAAAATTCAAGCGAACTATAATCACCAAATTTAACATTTACCGCATTGCCAGCACTGGTTCCAATATTGGTGCTTTTGCCACCCGCAGTTGAGTAAGAAAGGGCACTAAAAATTTCAGTCTCTGGGCTTAAACCTTGTGAAACGCCAAGTTTATAGGTAAAGGGATTATCAAAAACATCGCTAAAACTTTTTCCACTTAAAGAGGTACTGCCGTTAGTAGCAGTTTTAGTAAAGTTGCCACCAAAATCTGTTTCATAGGCAAAATCTAGCCCGTATAGTAATTTCCCCGCCTGTGGAAATGAATTTATTTGAGCCTCTGCCCTTTGAGAGAGGGAAGAAAAGGCAAGAATGCCAATTGCACTAGCAACTAAGATTTTTTTCATAAGACTACAATTCAAGGTATATTGTAGAAAAAATTACCACTATATTTTGATATTGTCAAAAAGAAATTTTTCAGACTTCTTAGCAATTTCTTCTAAAGCTAGCCCTTGTTTTTTCCAGATTTTTCTTTCTTTTGCTAGGTTTTCAAATTTAGAAAGTAGCTCTTCAGTTAAAATATCTTCAATTTTTTGTTTTAAAAACTTGCCAAAAAAGGGGCTTTCCCCTGCGGTAGAAATTGCTACCTTTAGCTTGCCTTTATTCACGATGGATGGAAAATAAAAATCGCAATATTCTAGCTTATCTTCCACATTTATTACGGGTATTAGTGGACGCAAAAAATTGTAAAGGGGAATAAAATCAAACTCATTAGGGTCGGTAATAAAAGCTATCTTAAAGGTTTTAGCAAGTTTTTTACTTATTTTGGCATCTTTATTTATATTAATAAATGTTAGGTTGTGAATGCCCAGAGATTTTAATATAGAAATTCTCTTTTCTGCCTGTTTGCCACAGCCTACAACCAAAACGCTAATTTTTTCAGGAACGAAGAATAGGGGGAGCATAAGTTAAAACACCATAGAAATAATTAAGCCGCCTTTAGTTTTTTCTTCTATTACCTTTACGCTGGCGGTTTTTTTAATTAGCTCTAAAAGCAAATAGTCTAGCTCTTTTGAAAGTTTTTTGTAGTTGTTGTAGGCGGATAAAATATCGAACTTTTTTAACTTATTTTTTATAGTAAAGTTTAGCCTTTTTTCCTTTTCATCAAAAGATAAGGCAAGGCTAGAATTGGTCTTGTTAGAAAAATCACTAATATTTTTTACTAAAAGAGATATAACGCTAGTAAGGGCAAACTTATTAGCCTGCGTGGTGTATGGATTATTTAGTTTTTTTGAATTGATGTTATATTTTGCAATTACGCTGTTTATTATTTCTGTTATATTTACGGTTTCTTGATTTTTTATGCCAGAAACATCTGCATCTTTTGTAAGAATTATTATATTATCCACCAGTTGCGAAAGCTCTTTAGAGGAGGCTAAGATATAATCTAAATAATTGGTTGGAATAGTGGTTTGATTGTTTTTTAAAGCCTCTTTTATAAGCTCTGCATAGCCAATAATGGTGGTTAAGGGAGAGCGAATTTCATAAGAAACATTCTTTAGAAAATCTATTTTTTGATTATTTGCCCCCTCTAAAACATCTCTTTCGGTTATTAATGCCCTTTGTAAAAGGTGGGAATCGGTTACATCATCTAGGGTTAAAAGCCTTGAGCCATCTGGAAGAATGGTTATGGATATTTCAAAAAACCTATCTTTTTTTATTTGTAAAAGCTCACCCCTAGTTTTGCCATCTGAAAAATAATCTACGAATTTTTGTTTGATTTTTTGCCAATCATTTTCTTCGCCAAGGCTAAAAATTGTTTTTAGATTTGATTCAAAAAAGTCTAAATAGTGAATATTTTCGCTAATTTCTTTTATTTTCCAAACTTTTAAAAAATTAGGGTTAACAAAGCTAAGCCTGCCATTTTCAGCAAATACAGCTACGGCCTCTTGCAGGTGGTCTATAGTATGTTTCTGCACAGATAATAGCACATTATACGCCCGCTCTAAACTTAACCTATCGGTTTGATCATCATAAGAAAAAAGCAAACCACCATCAGATAATGGAATAATAACCTGTCTGATAATTTTGCCATCTGGCAGATAAATTACCTCTTCGTGTTTTCTTAAAATGGAAGTAAAAATATCCAGTGCCTGCTCTTTGTATTTTTTAAAGTCTATCTGTTCTGGAACCAAAAATCTTGCCCGCAAGTCTTCTAAAATCTCACTATAGGAGGGGGATTTGTTTAAGAATTCTTCCCTAAAATGCCATAGTTTTACAAAACTTGGATTGTAATAGTTTAGTTTTTGCGAAACATCAAAAATGGCAACGGCAGAGCCACTATAGTTAAAAAAGTTTTGATAGATTGAATTTAGATATTTTATGGTGTTTTTTTGCTCCTCGCTTTCTTTTAAATCTATTGCAAAGCCAAGCACCCCTTGCTTTTTTTGGGAATCTTCATAAGGGATTTCAAAAATGCGATAGGGTAGGCGTTTGTTGTTATTGATAATAAAACTTTCTGCCAACTGCACCGTGTTTTGTAGCAATGCTTTTTCACCTAAAATTCTAGAGTGGGATGAAATTTCGTTTAATTTTTCTGCATTAGAATTGGTAAGGGTTAAAAAATCTTTATTGCCATAAATAAGCAATCCCCTAGAGTTTCTAACCCAAATTGGAATATTTAGGAACTTATCAATAACAAAAAAGTTCTTCAAATCTTCCTTTTTTAAGCGATTATTTTCCTGTATTAATTTTTTGAACCTTTTGGCAGAATAGTTAAACTCATTGCGTAGAATGGTTGCCACTATAAATAGCAAAATAATCGCTAGGGCAGAAACTAAAATTAACTCTGGCGAATCAATTATGTTCAAAGCCATTCTTTAAGCTCCAGCTATTGCCATTTCGTTAATTAAAATGGTGGGAACGCTAATTGCCCCATCAAATTCTAAATCATTCGCTGTGCTTAGGTTTAGGAACATATCTTTTAGATTGCTGGCAATGGTAAATTCGTGGATGGGAAAGGTAATTTCGCCATTTTCTATCATAAAACCAAAGGCACCTTGGCTGTAATCACCCGTTATGCCATTTATTCCCATACCAAAGGTTTCAGTAATATATATGGCTTTTTTTTGAGCCTTTATAAGATTGTTTTTAGAAATACTGCCATTCTCCAAATACAAATTGGTGTAGCCCGCCCCGCCACCCCTTGCCCTGCCGTTTGATTTTAACTTTAATTGATTAGCAGACCTTATATCAAGCAACCAAGTAGTTAGAATGCCATTATCAATCAACTTTAGTTTATTTGTTGGTAGGCCTTCTGCGTCGCAGGGTCTTGAGCCTAGCCCTCGCTTAATTTTTGGATCATCAATTATATTAATCTTGTTATTAAATACCGGTTTATTTAAAAAATCTAACAGGAAAGAGGTTTTTCTAGCAATTCCAGAGCCATTAATGGCAGAGGCAAAAGAGCCTATTATTTCTTTTCCCACCCTTTTATCGAAGATTACAGGCAGTTTACAGGTATCAATTTTTTTGGCTCCAAGTTTGGCTATTGCCCTATCACTTGCCTCCTTTGCAACTAACTCAACTGATTTTAAATCTTTGTAATAAATACCTTGCGAGTAAGCATAGTCTGTTTCCATATTATCCTTTTTCTTAGCAATTAGCGAAATTGAGTGGGAATGGTAGGAAGATTTAAACTCCCCCCAAAAGCTCTCACTTGTAGCATGGATTGATTCTGCCAAACTATATCCACTAGATGCCCCTTCTGAATTGGTAATTAGCTTATTTTTAAATGAAACTTCCTCTAGCCTTATGGCATTTTCTTTTAACTCTTCAACCTTTGGGATTGAGGAATCATAAAGGTCTAAATCTTGTAATTTTTTCTCTAGCTCACTTTTTTTGGCTAGGTCTATATAAGGATCAGCCGATGATGCCTTGGCAATGGTAATAGTATTTTCAATTAAAGATTTTACTGCCTTAAAAGATAAATCGGAAGAAGAGCAACTGGCTTGAGAATATCCGGCTTTTTGTGGGTATAGAATACGCAATGATAATGCCTTATCAAGGGAAGATTCTATAGTTTCAATTTTTTTCATTCTTGAGCGAACAGATAGGCTAGAAGATTTGCCGATAGACACTTCTGCCTTAAAATTGCCTTGTTTTTTTATTTCGCTTAATACATCTTGGGCAAGATTTTTTAAATTTTCGGTCATAAATTTCTATTCGAATAAGATTTTCTCAACTTCTTTTTTAACTCCCGCTACATCATATTCAATTTTACCAAAAGAGTAATCTATTTCGCAGTTATTGGTTGGAATGGCATCATCTAATACCAGCACAAAATCGAACTGTTTATATTTGCTAAAAATCTCCTTTATTTCCTTATGCCACAGGTCTTGAGCGGAAGGATTTAATTTAATGGTGATTTTTTGATTAATATTGCCTAGCTTTTCAAACGCAGTAGCTATTACCTTTTCAATGTTTTTAAAACCAGCTACCTTTAAGGCTTCATCGGCTATTTTGTAGGCTATTTCTTTGGCAAGCATTTCAGCTGATTTCTTAACCTCACCCAAACTAGCCTCATTTTTTTCAATTATAGTTTGCAAACCTGCATCTAGATTAATTAATAGCATTTTGGTCTGCTCTTCGAACTCTTGTTCTAGTTGGGAGAGCTTTTCTTGGTGTATTATAGCTGCTTGTTCTAATAGCTTTTTTGAATTTTCGCCCTCTTCTTTTTTACCCTGTTCTAAACCTTCCACAAAGCCCTTATTATAGCCCTGCTCTAGAATTTCTTCTATTGTTGGTTCTTCCTCAACTTCAACAAATTGGGGCTTTGAATGGTTGAGGGGGGCAAATTCCGCCACCTCTGCCTCTGTAAATTCATCAAATGACTTTATAATGAATGGCTTTAATGTGCTAGTTTGCATAAATTTATTATCCAACCTCACCATTGATGTATTTTTTAGTCTTTTCTTTTTTGGGGTCAGAGAAGATTTTTTTAGTAGAACCTTCTTCCACTAAATTACCCAAATAGAAAAAGGCAGTTTGGTCTGAAACCCTTTGAGCCTGTGCCATTGAGTGGGTTACCACAATTATAGTATATTTTTCTTTTAACTCTTCAATCAAATTTTCTATTACCTTGGTGGCAATTGGGTCTAGGGCAGAACAGGGTTCATCCATAAGTAAAATTTCAGGCTGGGTAGCTATTGCCCTTGCAATGCAAAGCCTTTGTTGTTGACCGCCAGAAAGGCTGGTGGCTAGTTCCTCTAACCTATTTTGCGTTTCTTCCCAAAGCCCAGCCCTCTTTAGAGATTTTCTAACCAGTTCATCTAGCTCTGTTTTTGTATTTACAAGTTTATGAATTTTGGGGCCGTAAGCCACATTTTCGTAGATGGACTTAGGAAAGGGGTTGGGCTTTTGAAAAACCATCCCTATTTTTTTGCGAAGTTCTAATAAAGAGTAGTTTTTATCGTAAATATTTTCGCCGTGGAACAAAATTTTGCCATCCACCCTGCAACTCTCTATTGAATCATTCAATCTATTAATACACCTAAGAACGGTAGATTTCCCGCATCCTGATGGCCCTATAAGGGCAGTGACCGAATGCTTCGGCACCTTTAAGTCAACATCGAACACGGCCTGCTTTTCATCATAAAAAACACTTAGATTTTTTAATTCAATAGCAATTTTGCTCATAATTCTTTTGTTAACCCCAATTAACCTATTATTAACTTGATTGTAATTATATTATTTTATAATAACCAAATTAACAACTTTAAATAATTATATGAAAAATATTAAATTATTTGCCTTACTAACTGCTTTTTTACTAGTTTTAGGAATTGGTGCAAGCAATGTTTATGCTCAAACTACTAATGATTTAATAGGAACTCCTAGAAACACAGAGGCATTTAAGAATGTTGCGGGTGTTGCCTGCACTATAGCTAAATATCTAAATGGACCAATAGCTAGAACCATCGCTACTATCGGTATAATCTTTTTAGGTTTTGGTGCCTTTTTTGGTAAATTAAACTGGGGTGCGGTATTAACTACTGCTCTTGGTATATTTATTATCTTCGGTGCGGCTAGAATTATAGGAACAGTGGCCGGCGATACTGGAAATGATGCAACAGATCCTACTTCAAATGTTGGAAAATGTGGGACATAAATAATATAGTTTTTTATTAGCATTTTAAGGCTAGCCAATTAAAACTGGTTAGCCTTTTTTATTTCTAATTAGAGAAAAAATGATGAAAACTTCTAAAAATAATTCACCAATAATCTGTGCTTTTGATGAAACCGATGTTAATAAAATTATTAATCAACTAAAACAAATTGAAGGCTCTATCGCCTTCGCAAAACTTGGGCTAGAGTTCTTTTGTGCCAATGGCACGCATGGGGTTAAAAAAATTCAGCAAGCCTTCCCAAAGTTGAAAATATTTCTAGATTTAAAACTGCACGATATTCCAACCACTGTGGCAAAGGCTCTTTCAGCTTTGCTTCCATTAAAAATAGACCTTTTAACCGTTCATTTAAGTGGCGGAAGGGATATGTTAATTGCCATAAATAAGGTAATTCAGCAAGCAAAACAAAACAATATTCCAACCCCAAAAATACTAGGTGTTAGCCTTCTTACCAGCCAGAACGAGGCAGATTTAAAAGAAATTACTAATACTAAATTTTCTCTAAAAGAATATATAGCAAATTTAGTAAATATTGCCTTAGAAGAAGGTCTGGATGGGGTAATAGCCAGCCCATTTGAGGCGAGTGAAATTAGAAAACTTACTAATAAGCACAATAACCCAAATTTTCTTATCATAACGCCTGGCATTAGGCTAGAAAATGAGGCAAATAATGATCAAAAAAGAACCGCAACCCCCATTCAAGCAATAAAAAACGGGGCAGATTATTTAGTAATTGGCAGAACCATTACCTCTTCTAACAATATGCCTGCAAAGGTTAAAGAAATTTTGGATAGTATAAAATAAACCTACCCAAAATTACCTAAGACTTTTAATATTTTCTGCGTAATTACCACCACTAAACACACTATTTCCTGCTACCAAAATGTTAGCCCCAGCTTTTTTCAAAAGTCTAGCATTTTGTGGATTTACCCCGCCATCTACCTCTATTAATGCCTTTGAACCAGTTTCTTTTATTAATTTGCTTAAGTTTTTTACCTTTAATAAGGCATAATCCAAAAACTTCTGCCCACCAAAACCTGGGTTTACAGACATTACCAATACCAAATCTACCAAGGGCAAAATATGCCTTAAATTTTCCTCATTGGTAGATGGCACTATAGAAATGCCAACCTTTTTATTATAAGACCTTATCTTGGTTATAATACTATCTATATGGGTTACCGCCTCATAGTGGAAAGTGATGATATCCGCACCGCTTAAAGCAAAAGCCTCAATATGTTTTTCTGGCTCTACAATCATTAAATGCACATCAAAAGGTAGGGTGGAATGTGGGCGGATTGCCTTAATAACCAAAGGCCCAATGGTTAAGTTTGGCACAAAAACGCCGTCCATAACATCTATATGGATTAAATCTGCCCCAGCCTTAGTAATTGCCCTCACCTCATCTTCTAGCCGTGCAAAATTGGCAGAAAGGATGGAGGGGGCAATGTGGAACTTTTTTTTATCTAGCATCTTTGTTTACCCTGTTTTTTGGAGGCCGAGGTCGGAATCGAACCGACGCATAAAGGTTTTGCAGACCCTGGCATTACCACTTTGCTACTCGGCCGAATCTAATAAGACCTTAACTAAACCATTATTAATAATTCTCAAGGTGAATTCTATTCATTGAACACCTTATTATAATCATCAAAAAGTTTTTGCTTATCTGTTTTTAAATATTTCTGCGTAGTGGCAAGGGAGCTATGACCAAGCAATGCCTGAATGGATCTTAAATCACCCCCCATATGAAGCAGATGGGTAGCAAAAGAATGCCTAAAGGAATGCGGGCTAGTATTATTTGGAAAGTTAAACAGCCGTCTAACGCTACCTAGCTTCCTTTGAAAAATGGCTGGATTATAAGCCCCGCCCCTTGCCCCAATAAAAACAGGGCTTTTACTAGTTAAATTTGCTTGCAATTCTAAAGGAATTTGCGATAGATAATTTTCTAATACTTTTTTAGCAGGTGCAATCAATGGGACTATTCTTTGCTTTTTATTTTTTCCTAATAGCTTTATGTGCGGAGCGTTAATCTGCCCCCTTTCAATAGATAGGGCTTCAGAAATCCGTAGGCCGGTAGCATAAATAAACACCAACAAAGCGTAATCTCTGTAAGCCAACCAGTTATTTTCTGTTTCGTTTAGAAATACTTTTAGAAAATCTTTAGTTTCCTCTAAATTTAAGGCTTTGGATAGGTTTTCAGGTTTTTTTGGGGATTTTAATATAAAAACCTTCTCATTATATAAAATCTTGCTCTTATTTAAAAAGCGAAAGAAACTTTTGAGTGATGAAATTGCCCTGCCGGTAGAAGCATTTTTTATATTATTTAACTTTCTGCTTGCTATATAGGCTCTAAAATCTTGCACATCTAAAGTTTCTAGCAGTTTTTTGCTGACGGTCTCGCCCTTATATTCTTGTATAAACCGCTCAAAATTTTCTAAATCTGATAGGTAATTTTTTATTGTATGGGGGGAATAGTTTTTTTCTATCTCTAAAAAATAGATAAAATCTTTAAAAAGATGGAACATTTTGCAAAACAGCCTCTACCTCTCGTTTAAATCTAGAGCCACTAATAAAACTAGGGGAGGTTAAATTCTGCAACTTTTTTGTTGCGGGGTTAAAAATTAAATATTGCGGAATGCCCTTTAGGTGCAAACTTTTCATCAAATCTGGTCGTGCATCAGCATTTACAAAAACCACCTCAACTTTATTTTGATATTCATCTTTAAAGCTCAATATGTAGGGGAGGTCTTTTTTACAATAGCCACACCAATCTGTATAAAAATACAAAACTACTGGTTTGGTGGATGAACTTAAAAAACTCTCAGGGTCTAGTTTCTCATCAAAAGAAGAAGGGGAGGGGAGATTTTTATATTTTTCATCCGTAATAATAATCCCCCCCTTTGTTTGTAAAAATAACAAATCACTAATATAAGGCAGGGCTATGATGCCAAGCAGAATGCCAAGTATAACCCCAGCGATAATATCTTTTTTCTTTCTTAAAAAAATACTCATAAATTGCTTAAAAAAATGCTTTTCTTTTCAATTTTTAGTTGTAATCATTAACTTGAACTATAGCAAAGCCTTATGAAAAAAGCAATTTTATACTCTCTAATTTCTTTATTTTTTGTTATCTCTACTGAAGCAATGGCAGAAACTGAATGGCATGATAGGCAGTCTATTGGCGAATCTAATGGCGTAGATAAAAAAGCCAAAAAAGAAAATTATGAAAAAAGAAAGGCTGAAAAAGATAAAAAATACGAGCAATTCTGCAAAGAAAATCAAAAAATTTGCGATGAAAGAAACAAAATTGTTAGTTCTTATGATAAAAAAAGAGAGGAGCTAAACGAAGAGTTCAAAAAGAAAAGAGAAAAATTATCTGAAAGCTATAAGAAGGATATGGAAAAGTTTAAAGAAAAATATAAGGAGCAATATAAGGCCTTCTACAAAAAACAAGATGAGGCTAAAAAAGGAGTTTCTACAACTCCAGCTAAAACGCCAGATATCAAAGTAGATGGCAAGCCAGCAACTAAATAAAGCCGGTTCCTTACGCCTTCCTTACTAAATAAAAACTATACCCCTTTGTTTCCTTATTAATAAAGAAGCATATTCTTTTTAACGCTGTGATTAAGCAGAGTTAAATAAAAAAGGAGTATAGTATGTTTATTTCTAACAACACTAACAATAACGCCAATAAAGACGGCTCTAAAGACGCAAAAAATGCGAAACCAATAGCGGACAATAAGGTTTGGGATGAGAAATCTTCTTGTGGTTCTGATAAAGCTGCTAGCAAAGTTGATGGAAACAAAAGCTCTTATAGCACAGCAACTGCTACAGAAAAAGACGGTAATAAAAATGCCTATAACAAAACTGCCCCTAGCAAAACCGATAACAAAACTTGGGACGAAAACTCTTCTTCTCACTCTAAACATGCTTCTAAAGAATCTTCTTATTCTACAAAAGACGGCTCTAAAAAAGGGATTGATTCTGATGAAGATGATAACAACGATTCCAACGAATACAATGGTGCTGGCGTAGCTGCCAAATCTAAGTCTGAAGTTGGTTCTAAAGGCAATAATAATGTTAGAAATGCCAAAGATGATGCAGATAATTTAGCTGCTCATCACGCTAAAAGTCTTTTTAAACCTAACGGTATTAAAGACGCTAAGCCTTTATAAATAAATAACTTTAAGGGGGTAGTAACAAAGCTCCCTTGAAGAACTTAAAAAACCCAATAAATTTTATGAAAAATCAATCACAAGTTAAATCAATAAAAAATATGTCTATAATTATTCTAGCCGTTTTACTTGCCGTTTTTGCCTATTACATTCTAAACGCTCCAGATAAAAGGGGGGCCGGTGAAAAAATTAGCGATGCCTATCACGAATTACCAAATGGCGTTGGTAAAGCCTCTAGGCAACTAGAAGACCGCACCCTTGGTGATAAGCTAAATGATTCTATTGACGACACTACCAATAATATCAAAAAAACCTCTAATTAATCAATATCTTATATGAAAACAAAAACACTTCTAATAACTACCATTTTATGCACTTCTCTAATGTTTGGTTGCAATGCTCCCTTATTTCGTGAAAATAATATTACAGAAGAAACAGCAAAAACTTCTAGCAATAGTCAATCTTTCAACAAGGATGCTAGAAAAGCAGCCACTAGCTTTGTAGAGCATGTAAACTACGCAAGGGTTGCCTTAGCCATGAAAAATGTTGAGCTGGCAAAGCAACATATCAAACAGGCGGGTGAAATGATAACCCTTATAAAAGGCACTAGTGTGCAAGAAAAAAGCATTAGTGGCGTTCAATCTGGCAGAATAGTTTATGAGTATGATACGGAATATAAATATCACTATTTTCCAATTCAAACTGGCCCAGTGCAAGTAAAGCAAATAAGCAATGGTCCTATTTGGGCTAAGAATGATTTGGCTGTAACCGATGCCGATATCGTTTACCTTACCCTAGATTTAAGGGGCAATAAGGCTCAAAACTATCTTCAAAAGGCAAAAACTGCCATTTGGGATAATGATTTGCATGAGGCTGAGCATCAGTTAGAAAAACTTACAAAAGCTGTCGTGAAGGTTGAAAGCAAACAAACTGTTCCAAGTGATAAGGCGATAGATAATATTG
This sequence comes from Alphaproteobacteria bacterium, assembly GCA_046302855.1. Lineage (GTDB taxonomy): Bacteria > Pseudomonadota > Alphaproteobacteria > Rickettsiales > UBA8987 > JBKCHH01. The sequence goes on along the minus strand of JBKCHH010000017.1, from coordinate 2,044 downwards.
CTTTGGCTAGAAACTTCATCAAGGGTAAAAACTACGATGGAGCAAGGTACGCCTTAAAACACGCTGATGAAGGTTTGGATGAAATGCAAAAAAGCGATAACTATTTACAACATCGTTCAGAAATTATTGCAATGCGGGAAGATGTAGATAACTTACAAAGCTACATTACTAAAAAAGATCCAACCGCCCTTGAGCAGGGTGATAAAAAGCTAAGCAAATGGTGGAAGGATTTAAAAGCGTGGAATAATAAATAAACAATCAACCAAAACAATCTTATGAAAACAATAATAAAATCTACTCTACTGGCACTAACCATTATCATTAGTGCCTGCACTGGTCCAGCTGGAGAAAAAGGTGAAACTGGAAATCAAGGAAAACAAGGCTATACAGGTGAAACTGGCGAGCAGGGTAATACTGGTTATACTGGCAATACTGGTGCAACCGGAAGCAAAGGTAGCATTGGCTATACTGGCTCTAAAGGGTCAACTGGCTCTACAGGCTCAAAAGGTGCAACTGGTAATACTGGAAATACCGGTAGTGCTGGCAAAAGCGGTGCCAAAGGAGACAAAGGTAATGCCGGCGAAAATGGCGATGGCACTACTATTTATGTAAAATAATCAATCGCTAATTTTTCTCCCTCTTGCATATCAATATGTAAGGGGGAGAAGTAATATTATTACTTTAAATAAAAAATAGCGAAAAAACTCCAAAAAAACCTTTGATTTTAGTAAAATAGTCTCTATTAAAGACCTTCTTTTAAATCTAATTTTTAATTATTATAATGAGTTTATACGAAGCAACATTTATTGTCCGTCAAGACCTGCCTCAATCTTCCGTGGAAGATATAGCGCAAACCTTCGAAAAAGTATTAAAGGAAGGTAAGGGTAAATTAATAAAAAAAGAATATTGGGGTTTAAGAGACCTTGCCTATAAAATCAATAAAAGCAAAAAGGGTCATTACCTGTTTTTAGGTATCGATGCCGATGCCGATACAGTAAATGAGCTAAAAAGAAGGGCATCAGTTAATCAAGATGTGGTGCGTCAATTAATTATCAAAACTGAAGAAATTGAGAAGAAAGATTCTATAATTCTACGCCAAAATGAAGAGGAGCAAAATGAGCCAAGATAAAGAACTTCCAATCCACGCTAATTTTTACAGTGCCTTTGATGGTAATAATGGTAAAGGCAAGTTGGTTAGCAGAAAAAAGAAAGATTGTCCCCTTTCTGTAGAAGGGGCTCCAAAGGTTGATTACAAGGATATAATTTTGCTAAAAAAATATGTAACTGAAAGGGGTAAGATTCTTCCTCGCCGTATAACTAATATTTCTGCCAAGAAACAAAGGGAAATTGCTCTAGCAATAAAAAGAGCAAGGTTTTTAGCCCTTTTGCCTTATGTAGATTTGGGTTAATTAATTTTTTTGTGAGGTTTATATATGCAAGTTATTCTATTAAAATCGGTTCATAATCTAGGAAAGCTAGGTGATTTGGTAAGTGTTAAAGATGGCTATGCCAGAAATTTTCTTATTCCTTCTAAAAAAGCTCTTTATAGCACAGAGGCTAATAAAAAACTATTTGATGCTACTAAAAGTGAACTTAGCAAAAAAGAGGCGGAACATAAGGCAGAGGCTATTTCTATTAAGGCAAAAACAGATGGCAAGTTTGTTTCTTTAATCGAAAGGGCTAGTGATGATGGTCAGCTTTATGGTTCAGTTAGTGCGGCCTTAATTGCTAAAACAGTAGCTCAAAGTTTAAAAATTGAAAATCTAGATAGAAAGCAGGTTCGCCTTCACAACCCCATTAAGCAGTTGGGTGTGTTTGAGGTGGAGATTGAATTTCACCCAGAAGTAGTAGCAAATATTTTCATTAATGTTGCTCAATCTGAAGCGGATGCCAAGAAGGCTGAGAAAGACTTTGTGAAGGTTCCAGCTTAGTTTATTTTTTTCTTGCAAGTTTGGGGTGTGGTGGGTAGGGTGTTGTGGTGGTATTGGTAAGGTATTTACTGTTAAGGTATTTACTGGTATTTTTTATAGAGTTACAAGCAATA
>JBKCHH010000016.1:0-38556 GCA_046302855.1 Alphaproteobacteria bacterium | reverse complement strand
CTCTAATGGCAAAACACAATGTAGAAATTATGGGAAGAGTTTTAATGATTGTATAAAAATTAACAAATGCCCTAATCAAAGCTGTAAAGCCTGTAGTTTGCAGGCTAAAAACTACTGGATTTGCATGGGTGAGCAGTGTATCGGCAAGATTGATAAATACCTAATAAAAAATCAAAATAATAGTTCTAACCAAACCTTTAGTAATCCAACTACTAATAATATTAACAAACAGCCAAAATCGCAAAAAATTAGCTCTTCACTAATCAGCAAGGCACATTGCCCCTCTAAAGGAGCAAGGCTATATTGCCTTTCTTCCAAGTTTGAATCTTGCCTGTGTAGCGATGGTGCCTTGCCTGTGCTTAAGTAAAAATCTAGCAATTCAATCCAACCCAATATCCACTGCCCGCACACTATGGGTTATGGAACCTATGGCTAGGTAATCGATACCAGTTTCAGCGTAGGCTAGAATATTTCTTTCATTCAAGCCACCAGAGGCCTCAAGCAAGGTGTGTTTAGAAATGTCATCACGCATTCTTTTTGCCTCTATTACCTCTGGAATTTTCATATTATCTAGCAGAATTTCAGGCACTTGCTTTTCTAAACAGACCTCTACTTGGTTTAAATCATCACACTCTATTTGAAACTGGGCAAACTTTGGATTTTTAGCAACAAAGGCCTGCACATTATCTATAACCTTTTCTAGCGGTTGCAAAATAAGGTGATTATCTTTTACCAATATTTTATCGAACAGACCCATGCGGTGGTTAACCCCGCCCCCTATTCTAAAGGCGTATTTATCAAGCGGGCGGATGGCGATGCCGGTTTTTCTAGTATCCCTAATTTTGGCCTTTGTATGGGCAATTAGCTCTGAATATCCATGCGTTAAGGTTGCAATGCTAGATAACCTTTGAAGAATATTCAGGGCAATTCTCTCTAGAGATAAAATCTCACTCGCAAACCCTGAAATTTCAGCAAATATATTATCTACCCTTTCGCCATCCTTAGCAAAAAACCTAATTTCTGTATTGGGGGAATAGGTTTTAAAGAAATATTCTATTATAGGCAATCCGCAAATAATTAGCTCATGCCTTGCAGTGAAAGCGTATTGAGCCTTTGTTTTGCTAAGCCCTACGGCTAGATTGGTTATGTCTTTTTCTAAATCGCCTTTTAAGTCTTCTAATAAACTTAATGAAAAAATTGCGTCTATTTGTTCAATTTCTTCTTTACTAAAAATCTTTTCAATCATAGGTTTTTATAAAAATATTTATATGAAGTGGACTAATATTTACGATATTGCTATAGCACTTGAAGAGAATTTTCCAGATAAAGATAATATTAATCTCCGCTTTACAGATTTGCATAGCTGGGTTTGTGGCTTAGAAGAATTTAATGACGATCCAAATAAATCAAATGAAAAAATTCTAGAGGCAATACAAATGGCTTGGATAGAAGAGCGAGGTGGCAAATGAGGGCTTTATTATTCCTATTATTATTTTTATCTGCTTGCGACGCAGGCAAGTTACTTGATAAAAACCTGCCCTACGCAGGTGCTGGCGGTGGTGGAAGCAGTTTTAAACCGGTAAAATTTGAATCTGCCAAAACAAGGGAATATAAAAGCATTCAAGATAAGTCTTTCTTTAATCCAAGTGGTTTTGAGCAGATAAACGGTAGCTACCGCATTGATTTTAAACAGGCATATGACAAAATTGGTTCTAGATTTTCTCTAATAGATAAGCCACAAGTTGCGGAATATTTTACCAGCAAGGGCAATAAATATTTAAGCAATTCAGATATTCAACCAGAGCAACCAAATAACTGGATTAAGGGCGGAGAAATTAATAACTATTATTTAAATTCCTACCGGGCAGATGTGCTAAAGTTTTCTTCCACGCAAAATAAGAATGAAAATCCGCAGCAACTAGCCAACTTGCAAGCCAACTTTGATTGCTGGGTAGCGGAAGAATCGCTAAATATTGATGAGCAATCTTTGCAGTGTAAAGAAGCTTTTGTGAAATCGCTAAGGTTCTTTAAAGAAAAAGAAGTTCCGCATGTATTTAGTAATGTTGGTGTTTTGCTAAATGAAAAAAAGGCCGAAAAAGAGGGCAAGGATGCTAAGGAATATCTAGATAGTTTAGAAGAAGAGGATGGCAAAAAGGAACAATTTTCTGAACTAAACATTAACTATAAGGGCAGAAGCCTAGCCGAAATAAAATCGGAAGAACCAAAAAAAGAGCTAGTTTTATACTTTACTGAAAAGGATGTCTCTAAGCTAGATAACCTAGATAAAGATCAGCTTCAGGCAATAAACCTATTTAATGAAAGTATAAAAAAGCAAGAGCCTTACAAAATATTAGTAAATAGCCATACGGATACATTAGGGGAGGCGACTACTAACCAAATTTTAAGTTTAAAGCGGGCGGAGATGGTAAAGGATAATTTAGTAAAACTGGGCTGTAGTGATGAAAACATCTTCACCTTTGCCTTTGGCGAATCTGAATCCCTATACAAAATTGCCGACGAGGTAGAGGATAAAACCCTAAATAAGGTAGAGATTTTGTTGTATTAGGTTTAGGAAAATTAACTCAAGAAATTCATTCTTTTTATTTTCACCTCTTCAAGAAATTTTTGGGCGTACTTCAAGCTAATGGCAAGATTTTTTGCCTTTTCGTAATCTTTTTCGTGCAGTGCCTTTTCTAAATCACCCGCTATCATTTTTATATCAAGGTGGGATAGCCTTTGAACAACAATTAATTGATCAATAGAGGTAATTTTGCTTAATTTTTCCCGCTTTTCCATCTGTTGCATTAGAATCTCTGCATTGGCGGTAGTATTTTCTAAATCTAAATTAATATTGTATAGGTGAAGCAGATAGTTAGCCCTTTTTAAATCATCCCTTAGGGTATTAAATGCCTCATTTACTAAAGAGGATTTTTTGGCGAAATCTTCAATTAGTTTTTTACTATTAATATTTCTATCTGGATGAAAAACCCTTTGCATTGCAAGAAAATTATGCTCCAGCTCTTCCTCACTTATAATATAAGATTCTGGCAGGCTAAAAATGGCAAAATATGATGAAAACTTTAGGTTCACATCATCCATAATAATAGCATCAATAGGGTATTGATAGGCTTGTAAAAATTGATAATCATTCACAATAGACCAGGTAGCAATTTTTAAATCCATACCTTTTATTTCATTCACTAAACTATGGTTTAGCTGGGATTGCTCTATACTTATCCAATCCAGCCCTATTTTTTTGCTCCTTTCTATAGTGGCGATAATTTCTGTAGCAGATAGTTCATCATCAATAGAAAGGCATATAGGAAAATGCCCATTTAGCTTTTTAAACAAAATTAAATCCGCTATATTAAATGAGCTAAATAAAATATTGAAATCTTTATAAAGTTTTAACTTTTCTGCTAAATAGGGGATGGATTCAGAATCCTTTACATCTAAATGAACCAAGGCTTTGGGGTTAATTTTTTTTACAAGGGCTAAGACCTCTTCCAGCTCTGGAATTTTATTATCCCTTTCTAATGTTACCCCCTTTAGTTGTAGAGAACTTCTGGTTATAAGCCGCCCCTCTACTTCAGATAGCCTATCTAAAGTATTATCGTGAAACACCATCAATGCCTTATCGCTAGATAGCCTAATATCTAGCTCTATTCCATCCAAACCATTTACTAAGGCACTTTCAAACGAGGCTAGGGTATTTTCTAAAAACTTTGCGGGATGCCCCCTATGACCAATTAACAACATTTTTATTTTTATTATAAACTTCTGCTATAAAAAACCAAGTATAATTTAGGCATAATTTAAAAAATGGTGCGATGGGGCAGAGTCGAACTGCCGACCTAGAGCTTAGGAGGCTCTCGCTCTATCCATCTGAGCTACCACCGCTTGGGGGAAATGGTTGGATTATTAAAAAGGCATTTTAAATCCAGGTGGCAAACCCATACCACCAGTTAATTCTTGCATTTTCTTTTGCATTTCAGCCTCCGCTGTATCTTTAGCGGAATTTATGGCGGCGATAATTAAATCTTCCACCATTTCTAAATCTTCTTGAATTAAAGATGGGTCAATTTTAATTTTTTTTGCCCTTCCATCAGCCGTCATAGTATATTTCACCATGCCACCACCCGCATTGCCAGTTACTTCTACTTTTCCAATTTCTTCTTGGGCATCTTGGAATTTTTTTTGCATCCTTTGTGCCTGTTTCATTAGTTCGTTTATATTCATATTAACCTGCTAGTTTTTCATCCATCTGGTAAACTTCTTTATTTGATAAATCAATGGTTTTTATCAACTTAGCACTGGGGAAGGCTTGGGCAAACTTTTTAAACTCATCTGATTCCTTAGCCTTTTCTATTCTTGCATTAAAATCATCTTTGTATTGCTCATTTAGGGATTTTATTTCTTTTTTTATCTCCTCACCTATAATATTTACCTGCCACAAACTGCCGGTTTTTTGCTGAAGAAAATTTCTTAGCCTCTTATCAAAATCTTTGCCAAGCAGGCTATTATAGGCTAGCTCTATTATTTTATCGTTAGAGGAAAACTTAATTACGCGGGTATTGGCAAGCAGGTTAAATAGAAATTCCTCTTTAGAATTTCTGGCAAGCTCTACTATTTGGCTAAAAGTAAGTTCAGTTTTTGCCTCTTCCTTACTCAATTCTTTAGTTAGGAGTTTTTTTTTTAATAGTTCTAAAAAATCTGGAATTTCGCTTACATAACAGGCTTTTATAATTAGCATTTGGGCAGAATTATACTGGCTAGGGGTAATTTTTAGCTCTTCCAAACCCTTAATTAGCACCTGCCAAAGTTTAGTAAGAAAGGCGGTGGAGAGTTTTTCTGCCAAATTTAATGCCTTGCTTTTAATTTCTTGATTAAAAAATATTTCCTTAGCAAGGCTAGAATTATTTTTTATTAGGTTTAGATTATGCAAGGTTTCAAGCAGGCTAGAAATAAGGCTAAAGGCCTCTAACCCCTTAAAATATTCGGTTTCATAAAGGCTAAGGGCTGTTTTTGAATCCCCTTCAATAATTGCGTTAAAGATGCTAAAGATTACCTCTTCTTCGCCCTCACCAAGCATATCTCTAACCAATTTTAAAGAGATTTGTTTTTCGCTACCGCTAATGTTTAATGCTTGGTCTAATAGAGACAAGCCATCCCTAAAAGAACCACCTGAAATATTTGCCAGATAAATTGCGGCATTTTCTTCTAGCTCAAAGCCTTCCTTGTTGGCAACCTTAATTAAATTTTCGCTTAAAACCTTAGCTGAAATAGCTAGTAGTTCAAACCTCATACACCTAGAAAGAATGGTAACTGGCACTTTGTGAATTTCAGTAGTGGCTAGAATAAATTTAGTGTTGGCGGGTGGTTCTTCTAATGTTTTTAGCAGGGCGTTGAAGGCTGCTTTTGAAAGCATATGAACTTCATCGATAATAAATATCTTGTATCTACCAATTACAGGGGCGAAATTTACCGATTTTATTATCTCTTCTCTAACATTATCTACGCCGGTATTGCTGGCTGCGTCTATTTCTATAACATCCACATGCCTATCTTGCTCAATAGCCTTACAGTTTTCGCAAATACCGCAAGGGCTGATGGAGGGACTTTTGCTAAGCCCATCTTCACCTATACAAAGCAGGCTTCTTGCAATAATTCTAGCAGAGGAGGTTTTTCCAATTCCTCTAATTCCAGTTAGAATAATGGCGTGCGGAATGCGGTTTAAATTAATGGCGTTAGAGATGGTTTTTACCAATACATCTTGCCCTACTAGTTCAGCAAAGTTTTTGGGGCGATATTTTCTGGCAAGCACCCTATACTCATTGTTAACTATAGGGGGGCTTGGCAAATCTTCAAACAACATATATAAGATATTTTATGTCCATTGTAGAAGAAAATTTTCTAAATAAAATTAAAGATTTTAGTTTAGGGGTAGATGAGCCAATAATTATTGCCTATTCTGGCGGGGTAGATAGTCTTGCCTTGCTTTTGCTGGCAAAAACCTATTTTCACAACATAAAAGCCATAATTATTGATCATGGTTTAAGAAAAGAATCTGCCCTTGAGGCTGTAATGGCTAAAGAAAATGCCTTAAAAATTGGTATTGAGGCGATAATTTTAACCGTTCCAGAAAAAAAGCCAAGTAATGAAAATTTGCAAAATTGGGCAAGGGAGCAAAGGTATCAACTGCTTCTAAACTACGCAAAAGCCAATTCCATAAATTATATTTTTACCGCCCATCACAAAAATGATAATGTTGAAACCATTTTGCTAAACTTACTTAGAGGCACTGGCATTAAGGGGGTTAAGGGGATTAAAGAAACATCCGCGAAACAAGGGGTTAATATTATTCGCCCACTGCTTGATTTTTCTAAGCAAGATTTGGCTAGTTTTGTGAAAAAAAAGGGCTTAATTCCAGTGGAAGACCCCACCAACAAAAAAACTGATTATAAAAGAAATTTTTTGCGGGAACTAATAAATTCGCAAAGCAATAAAGAAGAGGTTGAAAACAGAATCATTAATCTAGCCAATAATTTAAAAAAAGCAGATGAGGCTTTAGATATTGAAACGGAGAAATATTTTGAACAGCTTTGTTCGCCCCTACCTAATATAACATTCAATATTAATAAATATCGCCAATTATCAGAGGAAATTAAATTCCGCCTTATTTTGTTAATATTTAAAAAATTAGTTAATTTAGAAAAATTCAGGGCAGAAAAGATAGTTAATTTGATAGGTTATTTATGCGATTCTAATAAAAAGGTTAAAAACTATAGCCTGTATGGCTGTGTGATTAATAAGAACAAGGATTCGTGTAGCTTTATTAGTAAAAACTAACTGTTTTCCTTAACTTCAATTACCTGCTCAATCTTAGCAAATTTAATTTCATTTGCCATTTTTCGCTCATTTTCATTAATAAAGTAGTTTAGATTATCAATAAAACCAATCTCTTGTTGCGATTTTTTATTTTCTTTTTTGCTATGCTTATGAACTATTTTGTTTACCTTGTGATAACCAGAGTAAGGGAAAACAGCAGGGATTAGGCTTATAGAAATAGCTATAAGGGTTTTAAGTAGATGAGGTTTTAATAGTTTTCTTTTCATCTGTAGCCTGCTTTATAACACAGGATTATAGCTACAAATGGTTACTAAATGGTTAAAATTTAGCACTTAAAATCCAATCAAACTTAATTTATCTATCAAAACCTTCTCAGCAAAGTGGAAATATACTGGAATTAAGGCGATGTTTAGAGGAAAGGCTATTACGCTACTAGCAAATAAGGCATTGGTTAAATTAGCCCTTGGTAATAAGAACTTACTAGCTACAGGAACAGCGAATATAGAGCTAGAGGAGGCTATCACCATCAGTAAAAAAATATCAACATAGTAAGGGGTAAAATAGCTGGAAATTAAAAGCACAAGCAAGGCTGAAATCACTGGCGTAAAAATACTAAAGGCAATTAGTTTTACACTTAAACCCTCCTGTTTTATCAATAGGTTAGAAAACCAAATACCAATTAGCGCATAAAATATGGTAAAGGCAAATTCAAAAGGAGAAATAAACAAATACTGAATCTGCTCAAAACTTTCATTACCTGGAAAATAGGCTATCAAAAATCCTGCTAACAAATAGACGCTTGAACCATTTACTAAGCAATTACTAATAGCCAATCTTAAATCTTTTATTTTTACATTTTTGCTTTTAAACCCTACCTTTACAAAAAAATAGGTGAATAGAACGATTGGAATTTCAAATATAGCTACCAAAATAATATTCTGGGCGGAAAAGAAAAACCCCTGCGTATCCAAAAAAATTACCGCTAAACCAAAGGTAATAATGCTAGATGAACCAAAGGTGCTGGCTAGCAATAGGGCATCTTTCTCATCAAATTTTTTTACTCTTTTTAAAGTTAAGTAAGAAAAAACTATGCCAAAAGTAGTTACTATGCTTAAAATAATTAAACTATCCCAAAAACTAGTGACTTGAACATTTCCAGCAGAAAAGCCAGTTCCTGCTCTAAAACCTAAACTCAAAGAGACAAAAATAAAAACAACTTTAAATATCTGGCTACTGCTTATATCAAAAGAGTAGTTTTTGTTTAGCAAAAAAACTATTGCGGAAAATAGGGCGGCAACTAAAAAAGATACAACATAGGGTGAACTTAAATTTTCTATAAAATACATGTGTCAAACTACTTGTTTATACAATCTAGAGTAGAAAATTTTTTATAAAAATCAAATTGTTTTTTGTAGCAAAAATTGCTAGTAAACAAAAGTATATGAAAATAGCTTTTGTAAATAATCAATTTACCCCAAAACACCAAGCTAGCCTAAATATTGAAGATAGGGCAACCCAGTTTTCAGATGGCGTTTATGAGGTTATTGAAACCTATAATGGCAAATTGGTTGATTTAGATGAGCATCTTATTCGCTTAAACCGCTCTCTTAAAGAGCTTGCAATAAATTACTCGTTAGCAAAAACTAAGTTAGAAGCTGTTTTTGCGGAACTAAAAGAAAAAAACTATTCTTATAACTTGCCCCTTTATATTCAAATTTCTAGAGGCACTTCGCCAAGAAATCATATTTTTTCAGCCAATATAAAACCTAACATCACCATATATTTTTTAAATGGTAGAAAGCCAGATAGTAAAATCTATGAAAATGGGGTGCAGGCAATTTTACTTCCAGATAATAGGTGGCAAAGGCGGGATATAAAATCCACCTCACTTCTTGGCAATATAGTGGCTAAAAACAAGGCAAAAGAACAGGGGGCTTTTGAGGCAATATTCAGTGATAATGGTATTGTTCTTGAGGGTTCTTCCACCAATATTTTTATAGTAAATAATAAGGGCGAGCTTCAAACCCACCCAAAAACTAATAAGATATTATGGGGCATTACTAGGGAAAAAATTATCCAACTTGCCAAAAAAAATAACATCAAGGTTTTAGAAAAAGAATTTACTGAAAAGGAATTATTTTCTGCAAAAGAAGTGTTCTTAACCAGCACCACCACTTACGCCATCGCCATAACAAAAATTAACGGCAAAGAAATTAATAATGGCAAGGTGGGTGAGGTTTACAGAAAAATTCTTTCCCTCTACAGCAATTATGTTCGAGGTAATAACACCTAATTACCATTGACTTGTTTTTTGTTTGTAGTAGTGAAGGTTTAGAGCTTAGGTAGGGGCTTTGTGAGCTATGTTTAGGATTTTTATAAAATCTATTCTAATTTTTATATTTTCAACTTTCGTATCAACCTTAGCAAATGCTGAAGAGGTGGATGGTGGTATTTTAGATGTAGTAGCAAGCAGAGAACAAAAATTTTTGATAAAACCAGTAATAGATACAGCGGATTATTTGTATTATACTGATTATACTGATTATACTGATTATACTGAGGATGATAAAAATACTGACGACATCAGCAATAAAGAAGTACAAAAAAAAGATTTTTCAAGGTTTGAAAAGCAAAGTAATATTAATATTTTGCAAACCAATGTTGCAGAGCAACTTCAGGGGGCAAAAAATGGAAATAGTGGGAATGCGGTATCGCTAATAAGTGGTAAGGTTTTTAACCAATTAGATAGTTTAATAGAGCCAGAAATAAACGGCGTGCAAAGTGGCATTCAGCGGTCTCTTTCATCATTACTAAATAGTGAAGGTGAAGAAAGTAGCTTTCAAAATACATTAAGCAAAAATATTTCTAGCAATTTTGGCTCTATTGGCTCTAACGCGGTAAAAGATTTGTATAAAAGTGCCAGCAAAAGTTTAGGTGGAAATAATAATGAACAGCAATCTTTAGAAGGCTTTCAAAAGAACTTAGCAAAGCTAATGGCAATAGGTTCGGTAAAAAGTTTGGTTGATTCGGCTATTGAAGAAAGCAAGGCAAGCAGTATATATGGTCTTAAAAATTTAGAGCTAGAATATAATTATGGTTTAGAAAAAGACCAAAGCGTTCGCTTAAGCCTATTTCAGCCCCTTAGCCAATCTAAAGATAAAAATGATGTTGTGTTCACTCAACTAAGCTTTGCTTACGGTACAAACGAACTAGATAGCCCAAATGATGATAGAAAAAGGGCAACCATAAACTTAGGGCTTGGTTATAGGTACATAACCGGTGAAATTCCAGAGCTTAACAATACACCCATTATGCTTGGGGTGAATTCTTTTATAGATTATCAAGCGCCTTATAATCACTTAAGGGGCAGTATTGGCGCTGAAATAAAAACCGCAAATTTAGGCTTAACCGCTAATAGATATATTCCTATTGGTAATTATAAAAAAGTAAATGCTGATAGTGATGCGTTGTATATAGACTACCAAGAGCGGGTTTTGGGTGGATATGATGTTGAACTAAGCGGTTATGTTCCACAAACTAATATAGAGCTTTTTGCTAAAAGAAGCGTTTGGCAACAATATGAAAATGCAGAAGATATATTTGCTGATAAATTGTCAGCCAAATATTCCCCCAACAAAATGTTTTCCGTTGAGGTTGGATATGTTAAAGAAAAGCGTGGGCAAGGCTTTGACAGCGATGGTATGGAATGTAGTGTTGGTATTAACTACACCTTTGATGAGCCCTTAGATGACCAACTTAAATTCACAAAAATAATAAACCTTACCGAAAAACAAGTAAGCGATAGACTGTTTGAAAAGGTAAGAAGAGAAAACAACATAAGGGTGCAAAACGCCTGCTACGCCAGCGGCGAACTCTTCACCCCAGCCCCAGATGTAACTGTTGGCACAGGTCCTTCAGATATAGCTATAGGTGATTTTAATAAAGATGGTAATTTAGATTTAGCGGTAACAAATGCTGTTAGCAATACTGTTTCTATATTGTTGGGAAATGGCTCTGGTGCGTTTATTGCTGGTGATACTTTAGTTGTTGGTGCTGGTAATGCCTACTCTCTTGTTTCTGGAGATTTTAATAATGATAACAACTTAGATTTAGCTATAACAACTGGTTCATCTAACAATTTTATTAGTATATTTTTAGGAAATGGCACTGGTAATTTTCCAATATCATCTAATATTGTGGTGGGAAACGGGTTGCTAAATATGAATGCTGGAGATTTAAATAAAGATGGTAACCTAGATTTAGTTGTTGTTAACTATTTAACTGCAGGACTTGGGCGTGTTTATGTTTTATTTGGAAACGGTACTGGTGGTTTTGCTGGATCAAGTTTAGTTACTGGAGACAATGCACATTCGGTGATTATAGAAGATTTTAATAATGATAATAATTTAGATTTAGCGGTAACAAATGAATCATCTGCTATGCTTCATTTATTTCTTGGTGATGGTGCTGGTAATTTCCCAAATAATAAATATATTTCTTTAGGCGTTGAAAGCCCTGCTTCATTAAAATCAGATGATTTTAATAAAGATGGAAATAAAGATATAATTATTTCACATTTTACTTCAGATAAATTTTCTGTATTGCTTGGAGATGGAACTGGTAATTTTTCTATAAAAAGTAAAAAAATTGGATTTGGGGGCTTTTCATCTTTAGCAATAGCAGATTTTAATGGGGATGGAAATAAAGATGTAGTATTTTCTGCCTGGTATCCTAGTGCATTCGTTAACCAAGAAATAAGCGTTAATTTAGGTGATGGTAAGGGTGATTTTTGTAAATCAAAAAATATAAAAATGCCAACCGGACTTTTATATATAGAAAATGCTGATTTTAATAAAGATGGTAAACAAGATTTAGCAATAGCTGGAAACAACGGTGGAATTGGCAATAAAGTCTATGTACTGCTTGGGAAGTAAGGCGAGTTTTTAAGCAAAACCCAACTGAAGTTTGACTAATAAATTTTCACTGCTATTGAATAGTTATAGTTGGCTTCTTATATTTAGGTAAAATATTCATTCAAATGCAAGAAACAAAGCAGGATATAAAAAAATTACCTCTACTGCCCTTAAGGGATATGGTTATATTCCCAGGCATGATAGTGCCTTTGTTTGTAGGCAGAGACAAGTCTATCAATGCATTAGAAGCGGTAATTAAAGATTCCAAACAGATAATTCTAGTTACGCAGAAAGACCCTGAGCAAGATGCTCCAGATACAGAAAATATCTATCAAGTAGGCGTGGTAGCAACCATTTTACAACTGCTTCGCTTGCCAGATGGTACCATAAAGGTTTTGGTTGAAGCTAATTTCCGTGTAAAAATCTCTAACTTTACTAGGCAAGATAAGTTTTATGAGGCGCAATATACAATTTCCCTAGACCCAGCCTTAAAAGAAGAGGAGCTTATGGCTCTGCACCGTGCCTTGATAGAGTCTTTTTTAAGATATGGTGATTTAAACAAAAGAATACAACCAGAAGTTTTAAATTCTGTTAGCCAAATAACTGATACCAATACCCTAATTAACACTATTTTTTCTAACCTAAACCTTCGCCTAAACGAAAGGCAAGAGATTTTAGAAATTGATGATGTGGGTGCCAGAATTGAAAAGGTTCTTTCTTACATAGAAAGGGAAATTGGCGTTTTAAGCACTGAAAGCAAAATTCGCGATAGGGTAAAAAAGCAGATGGAGAAAACCCAACGCGAATACTATCTAAATGAGCAGATGAAAGCCATTCAAAAAGAGCTAAATGATGGTGATGATGATAAAAATGATATAAAAAACTACGAAGAAAAAATTAAAAAAATAAAACTTTCAAAAGAGGCAAAGGAACAGGCTCAATATGAGCTAAAAAAATTAAAGTCTATGAGTGCCGTATCAGCTGAAGCCAATGTGGTTCGTAGCTATTTAGATTGGTTGCTTGGCATTCCTTGGAATAACCCGGCAAAGCTAAAATCAGACATTAACAAAGCACAGGAAACCTTAAATATCCATCATTCTGGGCTAGAAAAGGTGAAAGAAAGGGTAATAGAATATCTTGCAGTGCAAAAAAAGACCAATGCTTTAAAGGGTCCTATTGTTTGTTTTATTGGCCCTCCAGGGGTGGGTAAAACCTCACTTGCTAAGTCTATTGCCGATGCAACTGGTAGAAGTTTCATTAAAATTTCTTTGGGTGGGGTGCGTGATGAGGCAGAAATTAGGGGGCATAGAAGAACCTATATAGGTGCCATGCCTGGTAAAATTATTCAAGCCATGAAAAAGGCTAAAAGCTCAAATCCCCTTATTTTGTTAGATGAGCTAGATAAGATGGGTAATGACTTTAGGGGTGACCCTGCCGCTGCCCTGCTAGAGGTTTTAGACCCAGAGCAAAATAATAAATTTGGTGATCACTATCTAGAGGTTGAGTATGACCTATCGCAGGTAATGTTTATCGCCACGGCGAACTCTTATAATATTTCCCGCCCATTACTAGATAGGCTAGAAATCATTAGGGTTTCTGGCTACACGGAAGAAGAAAAAATTGCCATAGCCAATGAGCATTTAATTTCTAAAGAACTAGAAAAGCACGGGCTTAAAAAAACCGAAATTTCTATAACTGATGAGGCTTTAAAAAAGATTATCCAAAACTATACGCGGGAAAGTGGCGTTAGAAATTTAGAGAGGGAAATTGCTAAGCTATGCAGAAAAGTAGCCACTAAAATTGTAAAAAAACAACTAAAAAGAGTTGCCATTACGGCAGATAATCTAAAAGATTATCTAGGGGTTGAAAGGTTCGATTATACTTATGTAGATAAGGATGATAGAATAGGCGTAGTAAATGGCTTAGCCTATACAGATTTTGGTGGTGATATTTTGCCAATTGAGGTTTTACTTATTCCAAGTGGGGTTGGAAAAATTACCCTAACTGGTAAATTGGGGGATGTAATGCAAGAATCTGCACAAGCGGCTTGGAGCTATGTTCGCTCAAAATCTCACTCATTTGGCATAGTAAAAAAACTATATAAAAAGAACGATATTCACATACATGTGCCAGAAGGGGCAACGCCAAAAGATGGTCCATCGGCAGGGGCTGCTATTGCCACCGCTATAGTTTCAGCCCTTACCGGCATTCCAGTTAGGCGAGATATTGCCATGACGGGTGAAATTTCACTGCGTGGAATGGTTCTACCAATTGGTGGGTTAAAAGAAAAGCTACTAGCAGCCCTTAGAAGTGGTATAAAAAAAGTGCTAATTCCAGAAAAAAACCTGAAAGATTTGCAAGATATTCCAGAAAATGTAAAATCTGCCCTTGAAATTGTGCCAGTAAGTGTAATTTCAGAGGTAATAAAACACGCACTGGTAGAGGTTCCAAAGGTAATAAATCCAGAAGATGATAAGGAAGAAGAGGTGGTAAAAAGCGTTGCCATTAGCGAAGATGATAAGGATGGCAAGGTTGTAAGGCATTAAATAATAATCCTGCCCGCAAAAGGCAAAGCCTATGTGCTTCAATAGCAGAAATTTATGCTTTTCACAAGCTTAACAAGTTGCTTCATTTATAGATTTTTTATTTTTTTTTAACCAATTTTTAATAAAATGAAACTATTAGCTATAATATTGTAATTAATAAAATTAATATATGGTTGAAAACACAACTGATGAAAACTATATCATTTTAAATGGAGATAGAATGTATATGAGTCGAATGGTTGGTTATTATGAACCACATATCTATGGTGCTAAGCTAAAAATAAATAGACATCAAAACACAATTGTTAAATTTTTACAAGATATTGGTGCTGAACCAACTTTTATTTCTTCTATTTTAAACAACATTGGAATTTACGATTTAACAGATGGCTTACAAATAATTACAAGTGAAGATTTTAAAGAACTAGTATTAAATTTTTTAGATCTCAATTTTGGAACTGAAGATGAACCTTTAAAATTTACCCCTCACAATTTATCATCTATATTGCATGGTTCGAAATTAGAAGCTATTAAAATAGTAAGAGCCTTAATAAATAATAAAGATATTTTAGCAACTTTATTAAAAGCAAGCACCCCAACAGATATCTCTCGCGATTTACATCCAATTCGTAAGCCCGAAGAAGTAGTGCCCGCACTTGAAAAAATACGAGATACCGAAGCTGAAAAAATAATAAAATGGTTAAGTCAAGAAACACCAGGAGCTACTATTCAAGCTTCTAAAAAAAGAGATGGAATAACGATTTAAGCCCGTGGTAAGGTAATGCCATGCTGGTTTTGGTATTTTCCACCCTTATCCTTATAAGAAACCTCACAAGGAAAATCTCCTTTAAAAAATAGAAACTGGCAGGCACCCTCACCGGCGTAGATTCTAGCAGGCAGGGGGGTGGTGTTAGAAAATTCTAGCGTAACATAGCCTTCCCACTCTGGCTCTAATGGCGTTACATTTACAATTATACCGCACCTGGCATAGGTAGATTTGCCCACACAAATGGTTAAAATATCGCGTGGAATTTTGAACTTCTCAACCGTTCTAGCTAATGCAAAGGAATTTGGCGGGATGATGCAAATATCAGTAGTTTTATCTACAAAACTATTTTCATCAAAGGTTTTTGGGCAAACTATCGATGAATTCACATTGGTGAAAATTTTAAACTCATTTGCCACGCGTGCATCATAGCCATAAGAAGAAAGCCCGTAGGAGATTATTTTTTCGCCATTTGGGGCGTGCCTTACCTGCTTTTCTTCAAAAGGAGTAATCATCCCCTGTTGCTGTGAGAGCTTTTTAATTGTTTTATCAGATAAAATCATAACCAATTTATTAACTATTTAGAATTTAACTATCAATTAATTTATTATTTAATTTTTAGTTAATCTTTGCTATTTAGAAGTTAATTTTTTAAAATATGCACAATCTTTCCTCCATTCGGGCTGAATTTTTAGATTTTTTTGTTAAGAATAATCATAAACTTTACCCATCTTCGCCCCTTGTTCCTTATAATGATTCCACCTTGCTATTTACCAATTCTGGCATGGTGCAGTTTAAAAATGTATTTAGAGGGGAAGAGGTTTTAAAAGATGGTGCTAATATTATCTCAAAAGCCGCCACCTCGCAAAAGGTTATAAGGGCAGGGGGCAAGCATAATGATCTTGAAAATGTGGGCTTTACCGCCCGCCATCACACTTTTTTTGAAATGCTGGGGAACTTTTCATTCGGTGATTACTTTAAAGAGCAGGCAATAAAATATGCTTGGGAATTTTTAACTAAAAACCTGCAACTTCCAAAAGAAAAGCTATTCGTTACCGTTTTTCCAGAAGATGAGGTTAGCTATAAACTCTGGCAAAAGATTGCTGGCTTAAAAGAAGATAGAATTATTAAACTGCAGGGCAATTTTTGGTCTATGGGAGATTTAGGGCCATGTGGCTATAATTCTGAAATATTTTATGATCATGGACCTAGCGTTTTTGGTGGCCTGCCCGGCACTAAGGATGAAGATGGCGATAGGTTTGTAGAAATTTGGAATTTGGTTTTTATGGAATTTGATCAGGTTTCAAAAGAAAAAAGAATTCCCCTGCCCAAAAAATCTGTTGATACCGGCATGGGGCTAGAGAGAATTACCGCCGTATTGCAAGGAGTTCACAATAATTATGATATTGATTTATTTAGCAATTTAATTTCTACCACCAAAGATATTTTTAAAAATAATGATGCTAATTTTGCTAGCTCTTACAAGGTTATTGCCGACCACCTTCGCTCTATTTCATTTTTAATTGCCGATGGTGTTTTGCCAGCAAGTGATGGCAGGGGCTATGTGTTGCGTAGAA
Organism: Alphaproteobacteria bacterium; assembly: GCA_046302855.1. GTDB lineage: Bacteria > Pseudomonadota > Alphaproteobacteria > Rickettsiales > UBA8987 > JBKCHH01. The sequence continues at coordinate 21,905 of JBKCHH010000016.1, read as the reverse complement.
TTATAAGGCGGGCAATAAGGCACGCAAATATGCTAGGTGGTAAAGAGGCGGTTTTATATAGACTGGTTCCAACCCTTGTAGAGCTTATGGGTGGGCATTATGTTGAGTTGGTTTCAGGCGAAAAACTAATTACTGAAACACTTAAAAATGAGGAGGAAAAATTTTTACTCACTTTACACAATGGTTTAAAAATTCTGCATAAAGAGACTTCTAATTTAAAAAAAGGGGGAATTTTAAATGGCGAAGTGGCCTTTAAACTCTATGACACCTATGGTTTTCCACTAGATTTAACCGCAGATATTTTAAAATCACAAAAGATAGATATTGATTACAAGGGTTTTGAGCAGGCTTTAGAAAATCAAAAGCAAAATTCAAAATCAGAACAGTTTTCTGGTTCGACAACGAAACCCTACCTGCAAGAAATTGTTGATAAGGTTTCGCCATCTGAGTTTTTGGGCTATAAAACGCTACAATCTTCCGCCGTGCTTTTGCAAATTATAAGTGGTGAAAAGCTGGTAAGCAAAGCTAGTGAAGGGGATAAAATCGAATTAATTTTTAATCAAACACCCTTTTACGCAGAAAGTGGCGGGCAGGCTGGGGATAAGGGTTTTATAAGAAATTCCCACGCTGAAATTGAAATCTATGATACTAAAAAACTAGCGGATAAATATCACTTACATTTTGCCACTATAAAAAAAGGGGTAGTCAAAGTAGGTGAGGAGTTTGAGCTTGTAGTTAATGAACAAAGAAGGGATGGTATTAAAAAAAATCACACCGCCACCCATCTATTACATTCCGCCCTGCATAAAACTATCGGCGAAAATGCTATTCAAAAAGGCTCTTTGGTGGAAGAAAACTATCTAAGGTTTGATTTCGCCCATAATAAGGCTTTAAGCCAAGATGAGCTGGATAAAATTGAGGGGTTGGTAAATAGTGCGATTCTTAAAAACATCCCCCTATCAGTTGATTTTTTACAAAAGGAACAGGCAATAAAAAAGGGGGCGAAGGCATTGTTTGGCGAAAAATATGGTGATGAGGTGCGGGTAATTGGGGTGGAGGGAACTTCCATAGAGCTTTGTGGTGGCACTCACATTAATGCAACAGGGGAAATTGGTGTATTTAAAATACTAAAAGAAGGTTCAGTTGCAAGTGGTATTAGAAGAATAGAGGCGGTAACAGGGCTTGGGGCATTAAAAATATTTCAAGAAAAGTTTAAATTAATAAATGATTTAAACCAAATTATTAATTCTAACGATGAGCAACTAAAAGACCGCATACAAAAGTTAATTGATGCTAATAAGGATGGGCAAAAGCTATTAAAAGCTAATCAAAAACAACAGCTTGCAAAGGATTTTAAACAAAAGATATTAAAAATAGAAGATAAGTATCTGTTAGAAATTGAAGGGGCAGATAATGAACTACTCAGAGAGCTAACCATTAGCTTCTCAAACGAGCATAAAAATGCAACTATTTTTGTAGTAAATGAAAATGATGATAAAAAATCCTTCTTTTTAGCCGCCCAAACTGTTAATTTAAAAGAAAAAATGGTGATTTTAAGCAAAAATTTTGCAATAAAGGGTGGCGGAAATAACAACCTAATTCAAGGCACTTTAGGTGCTAATGTGAATATAAAAGAGCTACTAAAAAATATATGAAAAAACAGAAAATAGCGATAATTGGCGTTTCAGGCTACACTGGGGTTGAGCTTTTGCGGTTATTGTTAGAACACCCAAATGCTGAAATTTCTGCTTTAGTGGCAAATTCTAATGCAGGTAAAGAGGTTGCAGAAATTTATCCACAGCTTACCAATGTAAACTTGCCCAAAATTATTTCTTTTGATGAATTAAACTTAAAAGAAATTGATGTTTTCTTTTTATGTTTACCACACGCCACTTCGCAGGCTATTGCCTTAAAGCTGCCCACTGATGCAAAAATTATAGACCTATCTGCTGATTTTAGAATTAAGGATGTTAAAAATTATGAGTTTTGGTATAAACACAAGCACCTTGCCCCAAATCTACAAAAAAAGGCGGTTTATGGGCTTAGCGAAATTTATAGAGAGGAAATAAAGGGGGCGAACCTTATTGCCTGCCCAGGGTGCTATCCAACCTCCATTTTAATTCCTCTGCTCCCATTAATTAAAGCAAAGTTAATAGATACTAAAAACATAATTGCGGATAGCAAATCTGGCATGACGGGTGCTGGCAGAACTGCTAAAGAGGCAAATTTATTTTCAGAATTAAATGAAAACTTTAAACCTTATTCGGTTAAAGATGGGCATCGCCATCTAGCTGAAATTGAGCAAGAGCTTGGGTTATTCGCCAATTCACCCACAAATATAGTATTCACCCCTTATATTTTACCAATTAACCGTGGCATTCTTTCAACCATATATGTGAATTCTTCCTATAAATTTAACCATTTGAAAGAGTTTTTAACTGATTTTTATAAAAATGATGTTTTTGTGAAGATTTTGCCTGAAAGCCAGCTCCCAGCCTTACGGAATGTGGCTACTACCAATAATGTAGAGATTAATATTCTACCTGCCTATAATTCTGATAAAATCATTATTTTTTCTGCCCTTGATAACCTGCTAAAAGGGGCTTCTGGTCAAGCTGTGCAGAATTTTAACATCATCAATAATTGGCCAGAAGATACAGGGCTTTCTAAAGTATCTATTTTCCCTTAACCTTTTGTTAACCAATAGGCGTTAGCAAATTGAAGTTGAATATTACAATTTGGTTACAAACCAAATTAACAACTATAAAACAAAAGGGGATACTAATATGTTAATAGAAGAAGCAAAGTTTTTGCTAGAAAACATTGATTTACAATCAATAGAACTAAACTATGGCTCTAATGCTATTATAATTTCGCCAAAAGAAGACAATATAAAACTATTAAATGGTGATTTTATTTTTTCAGAGCTGTTTATTGAAGCCCTAGAAACCCTAGATATTAAGGTTCGCAAAGCCATTTCTACCAATGAAAATAAAGCGGCTTTTATTGTGAATAAAGAAGAAATAAGTAAAATTTTTAGTAACAGGCTAGAAATTCCAAGTGATCACTTTTTAAATAATCTTGAAAGTAATAATTTTATTTTGCCCATAATTGGCATTTTTTCTAGAATCTTCAATGCCCATTCGGCAGAAGAGCAGGCGGTTGAGTAGGGTTTACAGTTTTTATAAGAGGAAAGTCTTTATTACAACCAAAATAAGAGCTAATCACCCTTAAAATACTTCGCCCACTTATACTCCGTAAGGCTTGAAATGACTTGGTTTGCAACATTTTCAACGCCAAACCTAAAGCAGAAATCGCCAAAGCCTTCACTTTTTTTGCGATTTTGTATGAATAGTTCAAACATTGGCTTTAGGGCGGTGGCAATTTCTTTTTCTGGAATTTTATCAAACACTGGCTTGTTAAGCCTAGTGCCTTCAAAATCTCCACCTATATTTAATAAATAATGATCTGGCATTCTACCAATTATGCCAATATCACCCACATATGGTCTTGAGCAACCATTTGGGCAGCCGGCAATGCGAACCGATAATTTTTCATTACCAATTTTAAGCTCATTTAGAAGCTGCTGAATAGATATTTCTATGGGCGTTCTAACCCGCTCTGCTTCTGCTAGTGCTTTGCCACAAGTTGGCAGGGCAACGCATGCCATCATATACCTATTTAACTCACTAACTTCTTCACGAAGTTTTATGCCGAATGATTTTAAATCAGCCTGAATACTTGCCTTATCTTTTTCTTTAATATTGCACAGAATTATTTTTTGATCTGCCGTTAGCACAATTTTTGGCTGATACTTTTTAATAACCGCCCTTAAGCCGGTTTTTATTTTCGCACCCTGCAAATCTATAATTCTGCCGTTTTCTATTGGCAGACCCAAAAACCACTCATCGCCTTTTGGTGAATGCTTATGCCAGCCAAGATTATCTTTAATTTTATATTCCTTAATTGGTTTTGGTGGATGAACTTTGCCCTTTGGATTCGTTTTTGAAAAATATTCTTTGAAGGTATTTAAAGTCCACTCAAAGCCCTTTTCTTCAACCAGATACTTTAAGCGGGCGTGCTTTCTATCTGTTCTATCACCAAAATCTCTTTGCAACTTTACTACTGCCTCTGTCGCATTTAGCAAATCTTGCGGCTCAATGAAAGCAATTTCAGTTGCAAGGCGAGGGTAGGTTTTTGCGTTATTATGGCTCATACCCATGCCGCCACCTACTAACACATTGTAGCCAAGTAGCTTTTGCCCTTCAAAAATAAGCACAAAGCCAAGGTCGTGCGTGAAAACATCTGGCGAGTTATCTTCTGGCATAATAAGCGCAATTTTGAATTTGCGTGGCAGATAAGTAGTTCCGTAAAGGTCTTCACCTCTGTTTTGGGCAATTTCTTTTCCGCTCCACAGCTCATCATAGCTAGAGGTTTTAGGAGTGCAAAATTTAGCAATACTATAGCCGGCTTCTTGCAAAATTTTATGCTTTGCATCTTCAAATGGGGCGGGCGAAATCATAACATTTCTAACCACATCGCCGCAGGCAGAAAGGGTAGAAAGGCTTATGTTATAAATATCATGAATAGTATCCCACAAATTATCTTTAGCTACGCAGTGCAGCTGAAAGGTTTCGCGCGTGGTTATGCGAATGGAATTATTGGCGTATTTGCTTGCTATATCATCCACCGCTAGATACTGCTTTGCCGTTAGCCTGCCCGCTGGAATGCGAAGGCGAACCATAAATTCAAATTCTTTATCTAGCTTTTGCTTTTTGCGCTCAGTTGCGGTATCACGGTTATAGCCTTGATAAGTGCCGTGAAATTTTAGTAGCTCATAAGATTCGTCTGAAACTTCAATAATTCCCCTATCTTGCAATTCCTTTAAGATATTGCCGTAAAGATACTGGCTATTTTCTTTTATAGCCTCTTGGTTTGAAAGTTTTTTTACAGGTTCATTCATGGTGAGAATTATACTAACAAAAAAACAAACTTCCAGAAAAACCATATAGCTTGTTTTTGATGCAGTTGGGTATTAGATTAAATCCAAGAAAAATTAAAATAATGGAAAATTCTATAAGCAATCAATATCTAAACACCCTAAATCCATCACAAAAGCAGGCGGTGGAAACAACAGAGGGGGCATTGCTAGTGTTAGCAGGGGCGGGAACGGGCAAAACATCAGTTCTAACCAGTAGAATTTCTTATATTCTAGAAAATGGGCTTGCCTATCCATTTGAAATAATGGCGGTAACATTTACCAATAAGGCCGCTAAGGAGATGAAAATACGCATTTTTAACCAAGTGCAAGAAAAGGCAGAGGGGCTTTTTATTGGCACTTTTCACTCTCTTTCATTAAAAATCTTGCGGTTTAATGCTGAAAAAATTGGGCTAAAGCAAAACTTTAATATTATAGATGAGGGCGAACAAAATATTCTAATTAAAAACCTAATTGAGGCAAGCGGGCTGGACCCTAAGGTGGTTGCCCCAAAGCTAGTTGCCTATCAAATAAATTCTTGGAAAGACAAGGCATTAAACCCACACGAAATTGAAGTGCACGAATTTTTACCCCTCTACAAAAAATATGAGGAGGAACTGGCAAAAATTAACTCCATAGACTTTGGTGGGCTTATTTTGCAGGTGGTGAATTTGCTGAAAAAAGATGCTGAGGTGGCACAGTTTTATCAAAATAGGTTCAAATATATTTTAGTTGATGAATATCAAGATACTAATGTGGCACAATACTTGTGGCTAAGGCTTTTTGCCAAGAAAAAATTTTTAGAAAATGGCGTAGAGATTCCAGCTAATATTTGCTGTGTGGGGGATGATGACCAATCAATCTACGGTTGGCGTGGGGCAGAGATAAAAAACATTTTGCGTTTTTCAAAAGATTTTGATGATGCCAAGTTAATTAGGCTAGAAGAAAATTATCGCTCAACGCAAAATATTTTAGAATGTGCCAATAAGGTTATAGCCTTAAATCAAGATAGAATTGGCAAGAATCTAAAAACCAACACCAATTCTAATGATCCAGTAAAGGTAGTTTCTTACTGGGATGATAAGGAGGAGGCACGGCAAATAGCCAAAACCATTTTAGACATATCAAAAAACACCGCAAAAACCATCAAGAAGCAAGATATGGCCATTTTGGTAAGGGCAGGGCATCAAACCAGAGTTATTGAAGAGGGGCTGTTATCGCATCAAATTGCTTACCAAGTAATTGGGGGTTTACGATTTTATGATAGACTAGAGATTAAAGATTCGGTTGCCTACATAAAATTACTTATTGATAAAAATAATGACCTTGCCTTTGAACGCATCATCAATAGCCCAAAAAGGGGGGTTGGCAAAACTACGCTAGATAAAATTAAGGAGCTAAAAAACCGCTCTAACATTAGCTATTTTGATTCCCTAAAAGAAATGGCAGATAAGGGTGAAATTTCTAAAAAAACTCTTGAATCAGTAAATAAATTTTTTAACAGCTATAATAGCTGGAAAGCAATGCTAGATAAAGACTCCGCTCTAATGGTGGTAAAAAAAATGCTAGAAGATTCTGGCTATATTCAATCTTGGAAGGATGAAAAAACCGAAGAAGCCTTCGCTAGGGTGGATAATATTAACGAGCTTATAAAGGCACTGGGCGAATTTGAAACTCTAAACGATTTTTTAGATCACATTAGCTTAATAAGTGATGCTGATAATATTGAAGCGAAGGATATGGTAAATATAATTACCATCCACTCCGCCAAGGGTTTAGAATTTAATACGGTGTTTTTGCCCGGTTGGGAGGAGGGGCTTTTTCCATCCGAACGATCAATTAATGAGCTTGGCAATAAGGGGCTGGAGGAAGAAAGGCGTCTTGCCTATGTGGCAATTACTAGGGCTAAGCGAAACCTATATATTTCTTTTACCTCTAACCGCTTTTTGTATGGCAACTTTTTATCAGTTTTGCCCTCTAGATTTATTAACGAACTGCCAAAAGAAAATACTGAATTTATTGGCAATTTTGGCCCCAAACAAAATTTCACCTATGGACAAAATAGAGTTGATAGGTTCGAGAAAAAACCTACCCATATAAAATTTGATACGGTGGCGAAAGAGGCTCCCTTAAAAAGTGAGAGTAAATTTGCTTTAGGGCAAAAAATCTTCCATCAAAAATTTGGCTACGGAAAGGTGCTGGAAGCAAAGGGAGACAATATTACCGTAAAGTTTGATAATGGGCAGATAAAAATCTTGATAGAGAGTTTCTTAAAATTGGTTTGAAAATATATTTTAAGCCGCCGTGCCGTCTTCGTTTAAATCTACGCTATATTCTTCTTTCATAATGTTTCGCACCCTGTCATTTGGGGTTTTCCCGTAGCAAGAGGCTACAATTTTGCCGTAATCAAGCAGGTTGATTGTTTGCTGTAGCTTTACATCTCGTTTAAATTTTTCTATCTTATCCCTATCTATTAAAACATAATAACAGGCGTCTAAGCCATTTACTGAATCCTTTCCCGTTACAAAATGGATAAGTTCATTAATGGCGTTATTGGTGAAGGATTGGTTCTTTTTAGCCGCTTCCGCAAAGCTTTTCTTTTCTGGAATACCAGTGCTTTCATTAGAACCTTTTTTTACCAAATCAGTGAATTTTTTGTTCATATAAGATACTTTCTTAAAAGTTGTTAGTGTATAATATGATGATAATAATTAATAATTAGTTAAAATAAATAGCTATGAAGGTAATAAATGCATTTTTTGGTAGAAAATTAGGGGGAATAGAAGAGGCCTTTTGCAACTACGCCAAGGCCTTAAGCGATAATTCGGTTGAAGTAATTAATATTATAAATACTAAGGCTCAATTAAAAGAAAATCTGCACCACGGTGAAATACTAGAGGTAAGAAATTTTTTTAAATATGATTTTTTAACCTTACTCCATTTAAAAAGAATCCTTAAAAAACATCAGCCAGACTTCATTATAGCCCACGGCAATAGGGCGGGCTTTTTGTTTTCTTTTCTGGATAAAAAAAAGCTCATTTGCGTTTCGCACAATGATAGGTTTAAAAAACATCATTTTACCTGCTTTGCCAACCTGGTAGTGAATTCCAACTATAAAAACATTCTTGAAGAAAGCGGGCAGAAAAGGGTTTTTGTAGCACCTAATATGGTTACAATGGCAAAAATTATAAAGGAGCCAAAACACACCCTTCACAAAAAAATTGCAATTGGAGCATTGGCGCGTTTGCATAGGCAAAAGGGCTTGGATATTTTGCTTGAAGCAATCGCAATTTTGAACAAAACCCTCCCCAACCTTGAATTTATAATTGGTGGCGATGGGGTGGAAAAACAGGCCTTAGAGCAACAAAAGCAAAGGCTTGGGTTAAATAACTTGCAGTTTGTGGGCTGGGTTAAGGATAAGCAAAAGTTTTATTCTAATTTAGATATTTTTGTGCAGCCTTCCCGCTATGAGCCGTTTGGCATTGTGCTACTAGAGGCTTTTAACTTCGAGGTGCCAGTTATAGCCACTAAAAACGATGGCCCCAAAGAAATTATTAGTGATGGTATAGATGGCATTCTATGCCCTAATGAAAACCCCTTTGCCTTGGCTAAAGCCATTAAAGAGTTGGCTTTAAATAAAGAAAAAAGAACAGATATTGTAATTAATGCCAAGAAAAAGCTAATAGAAAACTATTCTTTTGAAGTGGTTGGAAAAAAACTAACTAATATCTTATATGATTTGCGTGAAGTTAAATAACCGTGCTTGCCTTAGTGTTATTGGTGATGAGGCTGAACATTTCTTACAAGGCTTAATTACCAATGATGTAAAAAAAACGGATGAAAATCATCTAATTTATAGCCTAATGCTAAGCCCACAGGGTAAGTTCCTATATGATTTTTTTATTCTAAAGGTTAAAAATGGCTATCTGCTAGATGTTGCAAAGGTAGATGAGGCAGAAATTATCGCAAAATTAAACTTTTATAAGCTAAGGGCTAAGGTTGAAATAGTGCAAAATAACAACAGTGTTTATGGGTTTTTTGGCAACAGTAATGACGCAAAAAATTTCTTAAAAGATCCAAGAACCAAGCATAATTTTTATAGATTCTATACTGAAAAAGAAGTTCCTAACACAAACTTATACCAAGATTATAATCTAGAGAGAATAAAGCATAAAATTGTTTGTGGCGTGGAGGATATGGTTAAGAATGAGTCCTTTCCTTTACAGTTTAATATGAACGAAATGAACTCAATAGATTACTTTAAAGGTTGCTATGTGGGGCAAGAGGTAACAGCAAGAAGCCATCATAGGGGGCAAATTAAAAAGCAAATTCAGCTTATTAGTGGCGAGGGGAATCTTTCTAAGGGTCAAGAGATACTACACAATAATATTAAAGTGGGGTTTATTACCTCAGTTGAAAAAAACTTCGCCCTTGCTTTAATTGATAATGATTTCAACCATAATCTAACCTGTGCTGGGCAAGAGGTTAAAATTTTATGACGGAAAATAATATAGAACAACCATCCCATAACCCAGATTATTTGGGGCATAGAAAAAGGCTAAGGGAAAAGTTTATTAAATCAATCGAGCTAAAGTCTGAAAATACTCTGCAGGATTATGAAATTTTAGAACTACTTTTGTTTCAAAGCATTCCAAGGGGGGATGTAAGGGGTTTAGCCAAAAAATTAATAGCCAAGTATGGTTCTTTAGGGCAGGTTTTATCAGCAGATGTGAATTCTTTAAAGCAAATGAAAGGGGTGGGGGAGGCGGTGATTTCCGCCATTAAGGTTGCCCTTATTTGTTCGTTAAGGTTAATTAAGGAGGAGGTTAAAGAAAAACCCCTTATTTCCTCTTGGAAGGCATTGATAGATTACTGCGTGGCACAAATGAAGTATAAAAAAATTGAGGAGTTCCATATTTTTTTCTTCAATACCAAAAATATGCTAATAGCCGATGAGGTGCAAAACGAAGGCACTGTTAATCACACGCCTGTTTATCCAAGGGAAATAGTTAAGCGGGCATTAGAGATTGGTGCCGCCTCAATAGTTCTAGTTCATAACCACCCAAGTGGTGATTTTACACCATCGCAAGCAGATATTGATATGACCCAAAAAATCCAGCAAGCTACCACTTCAGTAGGCATTGAGGTTCACGATCACCTAATAATAGCCGGCGATAAATACTTTAGCTTTAGGAACAAGGGGCTTTTGTAAGTTAGCCTATTTTTTTAGCCTACTTCTTTAGCTTACTTCTTTAAAAGAGCCTTAATTTCTTCCAACTGTTTTTTAATGTCCTTTGCATCTTTTTGAAGGTCATCTATCTTTTTTCTTTGCTCGGTCATTTTCTTTTCGTGCTCTTCTTTGTTTCCCTTGAACATTGGGCAATCATAGGCATTTGCAAAAAAAGGAGTAGCTAAGGTAAAAACCGTTAAGGTTAAAAGTAATTTTTTCATAAAATATATGGGTTTTTAAGGGTTTAGGGCTTGAGAAATTCCTCAAGATAATTTAGATGTAATCCTAATTTTTAGCTAGTCAAACAAATAGTCAATTAAATATTAAAGTGAAAAGTTATTATCCTAAAACCAGCTCTGAAGCTAATTTTCCGCAAATGGAAGAAAAAATACTAAGGTATTGGCAGGAAAATAATGTTTTTGAAAAATCAGTAAAGCAAAATGAAGGCAAAAAGGAATGGATATTTTATGATGGTCCACCCTTTGCCAATGGCCTGCCTCATTATGGGCATCTACTAACCTCTTGCATTAAAGATCTTTATGCAAGGTTTCACACTCAACTTGGCGAAAAGGTAGAAAGAAGATTCGGGTGGGATTGTCATGGGCTTCCAGCCGAAATGGAGGCGGAAAAAGAGCTTGGCATTCAAGGGCAAATTGCCATTAAGGAATATGGCATTGAAAAGTTCAATAAAACCTGTCGCACCAGCGTTTTAAAATATACTAGCGAGTGGCAAAACTACATTAACCGCATAGCTAGGTGGGTAGATTTTGATAATGACTACAAGACCATGGATACATCTTACATGGAATCGGTAATGTGGGCGTTTAAAAGCCTGTATGATAAGGGGCTAATATATAAGGGCTACAAGGTTATGCCTTACTCTTGGGCGTGCGAAACGCCACTTTCTAACTTTGAAACAAGGCTAGATAATGCCTATAGAGAAAGGGAAGATAAGGCAATTTCAGTTGGCTTTTTATTAAACAAAAAGTTTAATTCTTACCCTACGCAAATTATTGCGTGGACAACTACTCCTTGGACTCTTCCTTCAAACCTAGCCCTAGCAGTTAGTCCAAAACTTACCTATTCGCTACTAGTTAATAGAGAAAAAAACCAAGCAAGAATAGTAGCAAAATTCTCTATTGGTTCTTACCTAGAAGATGGTTTTGAAGAGGAAAAAGAAATACTAGGTAAAGACCTAATAGGCTTAGAATATACCCCACTGCTGCCCTATTTTGCCAATACCAAAAATGCCTTTAAGGTGCTAAGTGGTGATTTTATTGAAGAGGGCTCTGGCACTGGTATTGTTCATTTAGCCTCTGGCTTTGGGGAAGATGATCAAAGGGTTTGCGTAGAAAATAATATTCCCGTTATTTGCCCTGTGGATGAAAGGGGGCGGTTTACAGATGAAATTTTTGATGTTGAGGGGCTTTCCCTAAAACACCTAAATGTTATTCAAGAAGTAAATGAGCCAGATAATTTTTTTAAACCAGAGCAAATAAAAAAGTTTGGTCTTGCAAATTTGCGTATTATTTATTTTCTAAAACAAAGGGGGCAGTTAGTAAGGGAAGAAATCTACAAACACAGCTACCCACATTGTTGGCGAACAGATACGCCCCTTATATATAGGGCGGTTGATTCTTGGTATTTAAAAGTGGTGGATATAAAAAATGAGATGGTTCGCCTAAACCAAAATATCAACTGGATTCCAGAAAATGTGAAAGATGGCATATTTGGCAAATGGCTAGAAAACGCACATGATTGGAGCATTTCTAGAAATCGCTTTTGGGGCTCGCCTATTCCGGTGTGGCAATCTAACAACCCTAAGAACAAAAAGCTCTATGTGTTTGGCTCTATAAAAGAACTAGAAGAGTTTTTTGGCGTAGCGGTAAAAGATTTGCACAGGCCCTATATAGATAATTTAGAACTACCAGACCCGCTAGATTCAAAATACACCATAAAAAGGGTTAGCGAAGTGCTAGATTGCTGGTTTGAAAGTGGCTCTATGCCATTTGCGCAGGTGCATTATCCTTTTGAAAATAAACAGTGGTTTGAAAAGCACTTTCCGGCCGATTTTATAGTGGAATATGTTGCCCAAACAAGGGGCTGGTTTTATACTATGATGGTAATAGGGGTTGGTTTGTTTGGCAAAGAGCCTTTTAAAAACTCTATCTGCCACGGCGTTTTGCTGGGCGAATCTATTAAAGACCCAAACACTGGCATTTTACGCAAGCAAAAACTTTCAAAACGCCTTAAAAACTATCCAGAACCCAAAGAAATATTTGATACTATAGGGGCAGATGCCATGCGTTGGTTTTTGCTTTCTTCCCCTGTGGTAAAGGGTGGCGAGATGGAAATATCTAAGGATGGCAAAGAAATTCGCGAAGTGGTTCGCCTAATAATAAAGCCCATATGGAATGCTTATCACTTTTTTTGCACCTATGCGAATATAGACGGCGTAAAGGCTGTGGACTTGGCAGACAATACTAATGGAGATTTAGAGCTAATAGATATTTATATTCTATCTAAACTAAAGCAGTTAATAACTGAGTTTAATTCTGCCCTGCTTGCCTTTGATTCTAACCTTGCTTGCAAAAAGATAGAAGATTTTATGGAGGTGCTAAATAACTGGTATATTCGCCGAAATCGTGAGAGGTTTTGGAGCGATGGTTTAAGCCAAAATAAAATTTCTGCCTACAATACCCTATATACCTGCCTGCTAAACATAGCAAAAATCTCCGCCCCCATCATCCCCTATTTAGCGGAAGAGATTTATTTGGGGCTTGCTTAAAATTCTTTATTAACTATCTATTGAATTAGGGAAAAGAGTGCTTTTGGGTGCGTTAGAAATTTACACCTCCAGGGCCATAAATCATAAAAGGGAGCTGATACTTTAAGTGCTTGTTTGGCCTTAACCTTGGCACCCACCTTAACAAAAAGGTCTTTATAGAGAAACTTTTCGACGGCTTGAAAGTTCTTTTCCTTTAAATTTTAACTTTAAATATCCGGCACACCTTGCCAAAAAAACTCCCCTTACCTTTGCCCCTTAAACCATTCATAGGCAGAGTTCCAGTTTTTGCCATTCATACAGGCTTCAAAGTTATCACCCCTTTTTTGGCAGTTTTTGTAGTCTATATTATATTCATCAACCATGGCAGTGGCTAACACATTAATACATTCTTCGAACTGGTCTTTATTGCTTGTAGAAACATCCATTATATTTTCGCAAAAATATTCTGATTCCTGCTGGCTTTCTAAGTCTTCAAGGCAGTTTTTGTAATCTTCTGAATCAACCACCAAGCCCTTGGCCTTGCATTCTTTATCAGAACTGCTTAAGTTGGCACCGCAAGCAGATAAAACCAATAGAAATACAACCAGTAGAATTTTCATAAATTATCGCCTCAACCCTTTAAGTTTTGCCTTTTTTAGCAGATTTTCATACTGATGAGCAAATAGGTGAGATTGAATTTGCGTCATAGTGTCTATCACCACATTTACCACAATTAGTAAACTTGTGCCGCCCAGATAAAAAGGCATATTGAATTTAGAAATTAATATTTCTGGAATTACGCATATTACAGATAGATAGATTGCTCCAATAAAGGTTAGCTTTGTAGTAATTTTGCTTAAGAACTCCGCCGTATTGGCGCCCGGCCTAATACCTGGAATAAAGCCACCGTTTTTCTTTAGCATCTCTGCCGTTTCATTAGGGTTAAACACATTCTTGGCGTAAAAAAAGCAAAAGAACATTATGAGGGCAATAAATAGCAGAATATATAAGGGCTTGCCGTGTGCCAGATGCAGGGTTAAAAAATCCACCACATTGGCAAAGTAGCCATTAGAGTCTTTCCCCGCTCCAAATCCAGCAATGGTGGTAGGAAATAGCAATAGGGAAGAGGCAAAAATTGGTGGAATAACCCCCGCCTGATTAATTTTTAGTGGCAGGTGAGAATTTTCAGCCCCGTAAACCTTATTGCCCACATTTCTTTTAGGGTACTGCACTATTATTTTTCTCTGTGCCTTTTCAAAAAACACTATCAAGGCAATTAAACCAATTGCCAGAATCAAAACCATCAGTATGACGATGGGGGAAATTGCCCCAGTTTTAGAAAGCTCAAAAGTGTTGATAATTGCACGGGGAAATTCTGCCACAATCCCTGTAAAAATTATTAGAGAGGTGCCATTACCAATGCCCCTTTGCGTAATTTGCTCACCTAGCCACATTAAAAACATTGTGCCACCAACTAAAGTAAAAATGGTGGTAAGTTGAAAAACCGATGGTGAAACTACAATTAAATTACTGTGCGTGCCATTTAAATTCAGCAAAAAGCTAGAAATTCCATAGGCTTGAAAAGAACACATAATAACCGTGCCGTATCTGGTATACTGAATAATCTTTTGCCTGCCTGATTCCCCCTCTTTCTTTAAAGCCGCAAGTTTTGGAGAAATAACCGTTAAAAGCTGCATGATAATAGAAACAGTAATGTAGGGCATAATGCTTAGGGCGAATATAGTCATCCTCCCCAACGCGCCACCTGAAAACATATTGAACATGCCAAGCACGCCACCACTGTGGGAAGCAAAGGCAGATTTAAGCACCTGCGAATCTATCCCCGGAATTGGAATGTAGGTGCCAAGCCTATAGACTACTAGGCACAGAAGAGCAAAAACTATGCGTTTTTTTAGCTCCTTAGCCCTGCCAAAAACTGAAAAATCAAACTGACTTGCAACATTAGACGAGTTCACCATAATTTATAATCTATACCAAAAAATTGCACTGCTAATTATAGCTTACTAAGTAAATAATCAAGTATTTAATAATCCTTTTATCTCCCCTTGCATTTTTAGTAGGTCTAGCCAAAATTCCTTTTTTTTCATTGGTTGACGCAACAGATAGGAGGGGTGATAGATAGCAAAGGCTTTGATTTTTTCTTTTAAATATTTGTTTTCATAGGTTAAATTGGCGTTTTTAAGTTGCGTAATGCCAGAATCATTTTTTAGAAAAAAATTGGCAGAGGTGGCACCGCAGAATATAATTACTTTTGGGTTTATTAGGGCGATATGCTTTTCTACAAAGGCTTCGCACACGCTTAGTTCAAAATCACTTGGCTTTCTGTTGCCCGGCGGACGCCAAAAAACGCTATTGGTAATATATAGGTTCTTTTCTCTAAGCAAGCCAATATAAGAAAGGGCGGTGTTTAGCAGTTGACCACTTTCACCACAAAAGGGAATACCTTGCAAATCTTCTTGCTCACCCGGTGCTTCGCCTACCAGCATTACCTTTGCCTGCCTATTGCCATCAGCAAAAACAGTTTTAGTGGCGGTTTTGCATATGGAAAGATGGCGGAAAGATAGGACGGTTTTTTCTAGCTCCTCTACAGAATTAATTTTTTCAACCAAGCCCTTGGTATAGTTTGGCAGCTCAGCATCTATAACAGAGGTGATGTTTGTTGGTTGAGAGGAGGGTGGGGTAGGGGTGTGGTTTTGTGGAGAGCTTTTTACTGATTTCTTTTCAAATAAATCATAATTATTATTTGAATTTAGGCGATTAATGGGTTTGTTTTCTAAAAAATCCTCTATGCCAAAGTCTTTATAGAGTTCTAGCAGGCTAATTAGTTCTTTAGTGGTTAGGTTCATTTTTTTCTATAGTTTGGTTGCTTAAATCTTGCAGAATTCCTTTTCTTAAATTTGCATCAAAAAATACATCACTATAAGAATTTTCTAAAGAAAAAACCTTTATTGTTAAATTATTTTTGCATAGTAGCTGGGAATAGTTTTTGATTGGGTTTTGTGGCTCAAAGGTTTCGCTAAGGTAAGAAAAATCATATTTTTCAACGCAAGAATTTAAATTAAATACCTTATTTAATTTGTTGATTTCATAAACTGTTTTATTTTGTAGCGTTTTGTTATCTGCCAAATATTGCCAGAACTTTATTTTGCCGTAATCCTTAATAAAAAAAGTAATGTTCTGTGTGTTTTTTATGGGGCAAAAGTATTGCGGAGGTTGATTGTAGAATAAAAAAACATTTTCTGCCTTCAAGTTGCCCTCACACATTAACTTTAGAATAAAATCCGCCCCATTATCAAAGCCCAGTAGATATATTTTTTTCTTATCGATTGAATTAATTACCTTTTCTATATAGCTTAGGTCGCTTATATTTTCGCTATTTGTGTAGCCACAGCAGTCTGTGCCTAAATTCCAGGCCTTGCTATACCTTAATTTATCGCAACATTCCTTTGCCTCTACCCCGCTTTTGCCAAGAGTTTCTGGCATGATAACTTCTTTAAAGAATGCAAAAGCATCTGTAATATAATTTGCTACATCATAGGCGTAAGAACCCTGCCAGCCAAAAGCAATAAGCGTATTTTCATTTTCAATAGCACCAGTTTTTGTATAAAAGATTCTTTGGTGGGTGCCAATTGTAAGAGTTTTTTCTTCGCCTAAAAACTCGCTTCTTTTTTGATTATAGCTATTGTAGCCCCAAATTAAAATTGCAAACAAGATGGATATTATTAGTAATTTTATTATATTTAGCCTTATCCCTATCTTCATATTTTCTGTATGGAATCTATAACTATCACCGCCCCCGCAAAAGTGAATTTAAATCTGCACATTGTGGGAAGAAGAGAAGATGGCTATCATCTGCTTGATTCTTTGGTGGTGTTTAGCAATAATTATTATGATGAAATTACTTTTAAAAAGGCAGGAGAGTTTTCTTTTTATGTTAAAGATAGCTCTTTAAAGAACAATAACTTGATAGAAAAGGCTATTAATTTACTTGCAGAATATACGAAAAATCTAGAGGTAAAAAACTGGCATATAGAGTTAAAAAAGAACCTGCCCATTTCAGCTGGCGTTGGTGGTGGCTCATCTAATGCGGCGGTAACACTAAATTTTATTAATGACTATTTTAAATTAAATATTCCCATAAAAAAACTAGAAGAGCTTGCCTTAAAAATAGGGAGTGATGTTCCAGCCTGTTTGCATCAAAAACCATTAATTATGAGTGGTATAGGTGAAAAAATTGATATTTTAAAACAGCCACTGCCACCCTTTAAATTAATCTTAAAAACCCCAGCAATAAGGGTTGATACCAAAGAAATCTTTAGCGAGTTTAAAAAACAGCAAAAGCCATTTTCCTTAAAAAAGAATAATATTAAAAAGCTAAATAATATCAAAAAACTAGATGAATTAATTGATTATTTAAAAGATACTGAAAATTCTCTGCAGGCAATTACCACTAATAATTATTTTCAAGTAAGTGAAACTTTAAAGGAATTGCACACAATGGAGGGCTGTTTGCTATCTAGAATGAGTGGCAGTGGGGGAACCTGTTTTGGAATTTTTAAACCATAGAATTTCATCAAATTGTAATATTTTTTGCCTCACCACCAAATTAGCGAACCTTTACAGCGATGACGGAAACAACTAAATTATGCAGTAGGTCTTTAAAAATTCTAAACCGCCCTTGCCTCAACAAAGCTCTTAACCTTTTCTAAGGCTTTGGTTTCAATTTGGCGAACCCGCTCACGGGAAATATTATACTTTTTGCTTAAATCTTCTAAAGTTAATGGAGAATCCACCAGTTGCCTTAACCTTAAAATATCAAGCTCCCTTTCGTTTAAGCCCTTTATAGCCTCTGCGAATATTTTTTTGCGGTAAGAAAGCTCGGAAGCATCAACCGCCATAGACTCAATATTTTGGGCAGTATCTTCCACAAAATCTAGCATTTTCGCGTCTGAATCTTCGCCCCCATATTTAGCATCCAAAGATTTGTTGGAGTGAGAAAAGCGGTTATCCATACTAATAACCTCTTGCTCGCTAACATTTAAATCAGTGGAGATGGATTTAATATCAGAATCAAGCAGGTTGTTTCTAGAGCCATCATTTAAGATTTTATTTTTTATTTTCCGCAAATTATAAAATAGCTTCTTTTGCGTAGCAGAGGTGCCAATTTTTATAATTGACCAAGATTTTAAAATATATTCCTGAATTGCCGCCTTCACCCACCAAATAGCATAGGTAGAAAAGCGAAAGCCCTTTTTGCAATCAAACTTTTTTAACGCCTGCATTAGCCCAATATTGCCTTCCGCCACTAAATCTGCTAACGGCAAACCATAGCCCCTAAAGCCCATAGCAATTTTTACCACCAACCGCAAGTGAGAGGTAATAATGGCGTGTGCCGCCTTTACATCATTTTCTAGCTTATAGCTTTTTATTAGGGAACATTCTTGCTCCTCTGTTAAAACGGGGAATTTTTTTATCTTATCAAGATAATTACTTAAGTTATTATCAGAAAGAATTGGTAAATTTATTGCAGACATTTAACCCTCCTAAAACTATCCATTATATAGTGCAATTTTAGAGATTTGTCAACTTGGGAAGGGATAAAATAACCCCCCATTTATTTTATTAGGCTATAGATAGAGCTTATTTTCAGGAGTAAATATGCCTAATAACCACAATTTAGTTCAAGGAATTACCATCTAATGAATCAAAAAAATTAATAAATTGCTTCATATTTGAATTATTTAGTGATGCAAAAAATTCCATAATTGTTTCAAACTCTTCATCGAACATATTATGTTCATTATCACTGCCAGCCTGTTGCTTAAAGTTTTTTATAATAATGTTTTTAATTGAAGATTGTATCTCATCAGCAAGAAAATCCAAACCATCTTTTTTAGATTCTTTTACTAAATAGAACATTATCGAAATATATACCTTTAAGTTTTTATCCATAATTTATACCGCAATTTTAGTTATTGTTTCTTCGCCGTAGCTGATAATTCTATTATAAATACCAGTTTTTTTTCTTACATTTTGTAAAATACTATTACTTACCGAAACCTTTCCAGATTGAATTTTAGTGCCGTTTTCTATTTTTATTGGCTCTACCCAAAAATCAACATCCCAACCATTTTTAATGAAGATATTTCGCCAATAAAGTGGCAGCATAATTCCTATGTAATTTTCTATGCCATTATCTAGCCCAAATTCTAAGTAGCCTATAATAATTTCCTGAATGATTCTTTTTCTAAGTTCTGGGCTAGCGTTTTTATCTACACAAAACCTTGTGCCTTCCCAAATTTTTTCACTACATGGAAGTTCATGTTTTCCAGAAAGATTAGAAAAAAACTCTTTTAACATATAGGGTCTATTGGTGGGATATAACCTAGAAGAACCCCTTACTATGCCATTTTCATCCCTCCAAATTAAATACCAAGTTGCGGGATTATCATAAGAATCAAATTCCATTTTGTTGCAACTAGAAACATTCCAGCCCTGCCTTTCAATAATGGAGTTATATCTTAAATGATGTTGCCCCGCTAAAGGATTGCCCGAAAAAAGATGATTATTTGATAAATTTACACATTCTATAGTCATATCTCAGAATAATCTTTGAATATGATTTCTATAAGAAATATAATAATTTATACCTACAAACCTATGTAGGTTTTTATAAATTAATTGAATTGGGAGAAATTATCCCATACTTTAAAGCCTTCACAACGGCAAATAGCCTTTGATTTACTTCTAACTTTGAATAAATATTTTTTGAGTGAAACCTTATAGTATCAACTGATATTGATAATATAGTAGCTATATCGTAATCACTTTTTCCTTCAGCATACCAGTGCAAAATTTCCTTTTCTCTTTTAGTTCAACTAAAAGCCTTCTGGATACTATTTTTTTTTATTAACTCACTATAACTCCAGTGAAATTGCATAGTAGCACATCTTATTGTCGCCAAAGAATCCTTATCTATAAAAGCACCACCAACAGAGCTGGCAATTCCAACCCCCGCAACTTCATTAAGAGAGTGGAGCGGTATTCCAACACCATTTAATAGCTTGGCTTCTTTTGCCTCATTCATTATTTTGATTTCCTTTTTTTCTTTAATATTATCTAGCTTTATATCATCCCATAAAAATAAATTGTTAGAACTAAGACCTTTTTTAGGAACAGGGTCTAATTCCATAAGGTTGTTTTTCATGTAATACTTAAGCCAATCTTCTGGATAGTTGTTTTCAATCGCATGCTGTTTTTTTAACCCCAGTGAATTAATGTCGGTAATAAAACTATAAACTATTTTGTCGAAACCAAAATTGGATAAAAAAGATTTATAAATAGAAAAAAGGTAGGCAGGATTATTAGCTTTATTAGTATCCGTTATGAAACTTTCTATGGTTGTCATAGGTTAGATGAATTTTTATTAGATAAAATCTTCATCATACCCGTAATAATTTCTTTTTCTCTTGCACCTAGGCTTGTAAAATTTTCTATTAAATGTGGTTGTTTTAGATAAACATTTGTTATATTATTTACCTCTGTTCCAAAAAACTTTTCGTAACTTATTTGTAATTTTTCTAAAATAAGGTGCAAATAGATGGCAGGCAGACGATCTTTACCAGATTCGTATTTTTGGTATTGTTGGTAAGAAACTTTAATTACCTTAGCAATATCATTCTGACTAAAGTTAGAACTTTTTCTATAATACTTTAGTGTAGAAAAAATATACTTATGTAGTTCAGAAATATTTTTCTGGTAATCTGTTATGTTGTTTGTCACAAATAAACCCTAGCGTGTATTTATATAATACTTATTGCAACCCTATGTTGTCAACCAAAAAAACAAAAAGAGCCAATATTTTAGCCTTAAAATATAAGATAGAGGGAAATAAAATACAGGTGGATTTCAATAAGAAACTTTCTTCAAATAAAAAAACTAAAAAAGAATTTGTGCCTAAGGGTTTGATTAGCTTTTTTTAGCCAAAAACCATAAATCTTTGAGAGATGCTTAGCCTAAAGCCCCCCAAATTTGCCCCAAAATTAATTTTCGGCAAATTGGGGGCGGGCATATAATTTTTCTTCAAAAAATCTTTTTAAATCAGTTTATGAAATCCAAGCTCTACCTTGTTTGTGGATGCCATGCAGGGCTTAGCTCCGCTCACAATGACGGCTTTTCTTGATTTGTCGCTCTACAAATTAGAATTACCCTCTAGCACCTTTCGCTAGTTCTACTACCTTGTTGAAGGCTTCGGGCTGTTGGATGGCTAGTTCTGATAGCATTTTGCGGTTTAGCTCAATACCTGCCTTTTTAAGCAGATTAATAAAGCTAGAGTAAACCAACCCATGCGGGCGAACGGCTGCATTAATCCTTTGAATCCATAGAGAGCGGAAATCGCGTTTTCTTAATTTTCTGCCAATGTAGGCATATCTCATGCCCTTTTCTACCTTCTCTCTGGCAACTACATAACAGTTTTTACTTCTACCGCGATAACCTTTCGCCTCTTTTAAGAAACTTTTGATTCTTGCTCTTTTGGTAACGCCTCTTTTTACTCTTGCCATAAATTTCTCTAGTTAATTGTTAATCTAACCCGTATGGAGTGAATTTGTTTACAATGCCTGCATCTGAAGTATTTAGCGTCGCCATGCCCCTTTGTGAGCGAAGCTGACCCTTAGTGCGTTTTCTCATCCCATGCCTTTTGCCAGACTGGGTAGATAAAACCTTGCCCGTGCCAGATATTTTGAATCTTTTTTTAACGCCACTTTTGGTTTTTAACTTAGGCATAACATCACCATAATTGAAGATAGGAGGGTTTAATAGATTATAGTTTACTAAATGCAATATAAAAATTAACGATAGTAAAAAGATTTATTACTATGAATAAAGAACAGGAACAACAAAAAATCTTC
>JBKCHH010000015.1:0-19726 GCA_046302855.1 Alphaproteobacteria bacterium | reverse complement strand
ATATTTTTGCGTAATAGATGGGTGAATTTCGCCAAAATAACAAACTGGATTTTTGCCCATAAAGTATGCTCCACTGCGGGTGGGGTGAAAATAACTAGGAGTAAGTCTCTTAAGAGTTAAATTTTCTGGCTTGGTAATGTGGGATAGTAAATTTTCAGCCACTAATTTGGCATCATAAATATCAAAACTTCTGGTGGTTTTATAGTGCGATTCCTTTTCAGCCAAGCCATAACTTATACTGGCTAGGCTTAATTCTTGGTAGTTATTAAGGGTTTTTAAAAAAACATTACCTACTTCAAATAGTTGTAAATTCTGCATCCCGTGCTTTAAATTGTAATCTAGAGTATTAATTAGGTTGCAGATAATGCTTGGCCGCATTGTGGATAGGTCTTTCGAGATTGGGTTTTGCAAGTTTATTAAATGCACCTCATTCAAAAAATTCTCGGCTAGGGTCTTTTCCACAAAGGCAAAAGATAGGGTTTCTTTGTATCCTATAGGTTTAATGGTTTGGCGAAAGTTATTTATCAGCGAATCTTTGGCGGAGAAAGGATTTATTGGGGTAAAATTAAGCGGAGTTTCTGGCAGATGCTCATAGCCGTAGATTCTAGCTATTTCTTCAATTAAATCTTGCGGAATTTTAATGTCTGAACGCCAAGCAGGAACAGTTATTTTATGCCCCTCTACTTCACAGCCCAAACTTTGCAAAATTTCCTTTTGTTTTTGTGAGGGAATAGTAAAGCCAAGTAATTGATTAGTAAGGTTAAAATCAAAATTAATTTCGGTATTGCTAAAGTTTAAATTATCTACCTTTGTAATGTGTGATGCCTCACCACCGCAAATTTGCAAGATTAAATTAGTTATGTGATTCAAAGCCTCTTCCAAGCCAAGTGGGTTTACGCCCCTTTCAAAACGGTATCTGGAATCAGTTAAAACATCTAGTTTTCGCCCACTACTGGTAATAATTTCTGGTGGGAAATAGGCAACCTCAACAAAAACATCTATTTTCTTGTCATTAGGTATGGGGCAAGCTGAATCTTCACCACCAATAACGCCCGCCACTGCCTTAGCACCCGCATCATCTGCAATTACTAAAATATTATCTAGATTATAACTTTTGCCATTTAGGGCGTGGAAATTTTTTTGTTGAGAAAATTTTATTTCTAAATCTCCCCTTATTTTATCCAGTGAATAAATATGGTTTGGATGCCCCAAATTATAGCACACAAAATTAGAAATATCCACCAAAGCAGAAAATGGTTTTATACCTATTGCCTCCAGCCTTTCTTTTAGCCAAGTTGGTGAGGAAATATTGTTCACATTTTTTATAGTTCTGCCAAAAAATATAGTATTTGGCACGGAAGATTTCGCTTTAACTAAAGATTTAGATTTTTCCTCTATTTTATTGTTTTGAAACGGTTTTAACTTGCCAATGCCCTTGGCCGCCAAATCCCTTGCAATGTTTCTAACGCTTAAACAATCACCCCTATTTGGCGTTATGGCAATTTCTATTATGGGGTCATTATTACCAAGATAATTTATAGCGGGAAGGCCTAATTCTGCATTGTTTGGCAGTTCAATTATGCCACTTGATTGGTTTTCTAAGCCAAGTTCTTCAGCAGAACATAACATGCCGTTACTTTCCACGCCCCTAATTTTGGTTTTTTTGATTATAATTTTGGAGGCTGGAATCACCACCCCCTCCTTAGCTAAAACCACCTTAATGCCCGCCCTAGCATTGCTTGCCCCGCAAACTATTGAATAGTTATTGGTTCCATCAAAAACTTGGCATAGCCTTAGAGAGTCTGCATTGGGGTGCTTTTCTGCCTGCAAAATTTCCGCCACGATAAAGTCTTTTAAACTTTTGGAATGGTCTATAATTTCTTCCACCTCTAACCCGCTAAAGGTAAGGGTTTTAGCAATTTCATCCGTCGCGGAACTTGTATCTAAATGTTCTTTTAACCAACCAAGAGTAAACTTCATAAGATTTTTTTTAAAGTCAAAAACTTATGGGGAAAATAGAGTTTTTTTATTTTTTGTCTATTTGAAAGATTTTTTAACAAGTCCTATTAATAAAATGATTATAAAGAAACCCGTCATTGCGAGCGAGAGCTTTGCTCGAAGCGTGGCAATCCACAAAAATGGCTTTTCTTGAAAAAATACCTGAAACCCAAGCTCTGCCTTGTTTATGGATTGCTTCTTCGCTTCGCTCATCGCAATGACGACCAACCTCACCCCACAACAAAATTATAAATCACATCAAAAATAGTATCATTATCGTCTTTTATTTTAAAGGCTTTGCGTTTTTCTTTTTTTACATCCAACACGAATGCTTTGAATTCACTTAAATTTTTATCAGTCAACTTTACTCTAGGTGGCAGGGTTAGCTTTAGAGGGTTTACAGGCCTGCCCCTTTTTAGCACTTCAAAATGCAGGTGCGAACCAAGTGAAAGCCCAGTATTACCCACATAGGCAACAACCTCACCCTTTCTAACCTTTGAACCTTCCCTTAATTTGCTGGCGTATCTACTTAAATGCCCATAGGCCGTATCTAGACCATTTTGATGCTGAATGCGAAGATAATTACCATAGCCCCCGTATGGACCCCTTCGTACCACAATGCCATCACCTGCGGCAAAAACTTTAGTTCCCGTCACCGCACCGTAATCTATACCGCTATGCAGGCGATAGACATTTAAAATTGGGTGTTTCCTCATCCCAAAGGTAGAGGTTAAGCGGGAGGGATTATCCACCGGCTTTAAATCTAGTAGCCTTTCAAAACTTTCCCCCTTACTGTTTAAAAAATATAGGTTATCTTTTAGTTTGTAGCCAAAAACCTCGTAGTCATTTCCATTTACAGTTTCTAGGCGAAGGTAGAAAATATCATCATCACTAATTTTTTGCCTATTCTTATCAAATACCTGATTGTAACCAATAACTAGCTCTCTACCTTTTGAAAAATTTTCTTTTAGTTCAAAATTATTTAGATAAAGCCCCCTTAATTGGCTAATAACAAAGGTAGGGATTTTTAACCGCTGATATTTTTCTTGCAAGAAATCACTAATTTTAATTTTAACAAATTTCTTTTCTAATATGACCTCGTCTTTTTTTATAAGATTCACTTCCCAATCATTAGCTTTTTTTTCTATCACATAAAAGCCATCTTTCTTATTGATAATAACCTTTTTTAGCTCTTCGGCATCCCCCTTAATATCATAAAAAAAGCCAATCTCTTGCTGATAATTTAGCTGATACAAATCATATTTTCTAAATAGCTTTTTGTTGTTTAGAATATCACCCAAGCTCATGCCAAAATCTTTTAGAAGAACATCTAGCCTATCACCCCTTGCCACATTATATTCTAGATAAGGCTTTGGGGCAAAACTAGGCTTTACTAAAATTTTGCCTTCTGGATAGATTTCCCTTGGTTCATCAATAACTTCTTGTTTAGAGAAATAGAAAAACAGCACAGATAAAGATATTACGGCACAAAGCCCAAGAATGGGGTAAATAATGAATCTGATAATAAATTTTATCATTATAGCTAATTTATTAGATTAACTCCATAAGTCCACTAGTTGAATAGTATCTTCTCTCTTAGGGCTGGTGGAAAGTAAGCCTATTTTAACATTTAAAAACTTACCAATTTCACTAATATAGTTTTGACAGTTCTTTGGGAGTTTATTCAGCGAATCTATGCCGCTTATATCTTCTTCCCAACCCTTAAATACCTTATAAACTGGCTCTATCTTTTCTTGCAGGCTTAAATTAGGGGGGAAATAATCATAATTCTTACCATTAATTTTATAGCCCACACATACCTTTATTTCTTTTAAAACATCTAGAACATCTAGCTTGGTAATGCCTAGATAATCAATATCGCTATGGGTTAGCATCTGTTTTAGAAAAACTAAATCTAGCCAACCACACCTTCTTATTCTGCCTGTTACCGTGCCCTTTTCATTGCCCCTTTTGGCAAGTAAATCACCTAGTTCATTTGCCTGCTCTGTTGGGAAGGGGCCTTCCCCCACCCTTGTGGCGTAGGCCTTAGTAATGCCAAGAATAGTATTTTTGCGAAATGCTCCAAATCCGCTACCACTCACTGCATTAGCGGGAAGAGTGCAGGAGGTGGTAACAAAGGGATAGGTGCCATAGCCAACATCTAGCATTAGCCCCTGCGCCCCTTCACACAATATTCTTTTATTCTTAGCCTCTTCTAGCACCTGCCATTCTGCCTTTACGAAGGGAGCAATTTTATCTTTTAAAGGTTTTAGATAATCCAGCACCTCTTTTACAGTAATTTCTGGCAAATTAGAATTTTTGCGAAAAATATTGTGATAAGCTATTTGCTTAGCGATAATATCTTTTAGGTTTGCATCATCAAAAATATCGCACAAACGCAAAGCCCTTCTGCCAATTCTATCTTGATAGGTGGGGCCAATACCCCTGCCAGTAGTGCCAATTTTTGCCTTACCTAGGGTTTTTTCAGATTCCTTATCTTGCTCTGCATGGAATGGTAGAACAAGCGAACAGGTTTCTGCCACCACTAGATTTTTTGGGCTTACCTCAATGCCATTTTCTTTTAAAACGGCCATTTCTTTAAACAATGCCTCAATGCTTAGCACCACACCACCACCTATAATACAGAGCTTATTTTTGCGAATGATGCCAGATGGAATAAGGCTGAGCTTAAATACCTTATCATCCACCACCAAAGTATGCCCTGCATTATGCCCGCCTTGAAAGCGAACAATTACATCTGCCCTTTCGGCAAGCCAATCAACAATCTTGCCCTTTCCCTCATCACCCCATTGCACTCCCACGACAGTAATATTATTATGCATAAGCTAAAAATAAAAAATTTGAACTCATCTTTATTATATTTTAAAAGATAGTTTTCAAACATTTTATAAAAAATTTAATGAGCATAAAAATAATCACCTTCAATGTAAATTCTGTAAATGCAAGGCTGGAGCAGATAGAGGAGCTAATAGGCAAAGAAAAGCCAGATATTCTTTTATTTCAAGAATTAAAGTGTGAGGAGGTAAAATTTCCCCACAGTTTTTTTGAGGATAGGGGCTATAATATTGCCCTAAAGGGGCAAAAATCTTATAATGGCGTAGCTATTTTAAGAAAATTTAAAATAGAGGAAGAAACGACTGTTTTTTTTGATGTTCAAGATGCCAGATTCATAGAAACTAAAATTATCGCCAATTCCATTCCCCTAACCATAATAAATGTTTATGTGCCAAATGGTAAGGAGGTAGAAAGTGAGAGCTTTAAGTATAAGTTAAAGTTTTTTAGTTATCTATTTGAATATCTTGAAGAAAAATTTATTAGCAATGAGCAGGTAATAATAGCCGGTGATTTTAATGTGGCGATAAATGATGCCGATGTATTTGATGCAAAGAGTTTAAAAAATACGGTTTGCTTCCACAATGATGAGCGGGCTTGGATAAAACGCATTATCAACCTTGGCTTTAGCGATATTTTCCGCGAACTATACCCAAGTGAAAAGAAATTTTCTTGGTGGGATTATAGAGCCAGTGGCTTTCAGCATAATAAAGGGCTTAGAATAGATTATTTTTTAGTATCACCAAATTTAGTTTCTTTGGTGAAAGATGTTAAATACCTTGAGCAGTATAGGGGCTTACAGAAGGCTTCCGACCACTGCCCTGTGGAGATTGAGTTATAGGGGTTTTATTTGTTTGTGCATCCAAACTATTCCTAACAAACAAAATTCTTCTTGAAATTGCTTATAAAAATTCCATTATAGCGTAAACTAAGCAAAAGATAATGAGAGTTTTAATTATAGAAGATGATGAGGCGACGGCAAAGTCTATAGAATATGCCATTACCAGCGAAGGTATCTTGTGTGATTCCACAGATAGTGGGCAAGATGGCTATGATATGGCAAAACTTTACGATTACGATATTATAATTCTAGATATGTTGTTGCCAGATGTAAATGGCTTCGAAGTGTTAAGAAAGCTAAGAGCTGGCAATATTAATACGCCGGTGCTAATTCTTTCTTCCCTTACTGGCTCTGAAGATAAAATAAAAGGGCTTGGTATTGGTGCGGATGACTATGTTGCCAAACCTTTCAACAAAAATGAAATTATCGAAAGGGTGCGTGCCATTGTTAGAAGGTCTAAGGGCTTTTCTAACCCTGCTATAAAAATTGGTAGGTTAACTATAGATACAAAAACTAGAATTGTAGAGATTGATGGTAAAAAAGTGGATCTTACCAATAAAGAATTTAGCGTTTTAGAGCTAATGGCGATGAGAAGGAATAACCCAATCTCAAAAGATAGCTTTCTAGACCATCTATACGGCGGTATGGATGAACCAGAGCTAAAAATTATCGATGTATTTGTGTGCAAGCTTCGCAAAAAATTAGAGGATGCAAGTGGCGGGGAAGGTTTTATAGAAACAGTGTGGGGTAGGGGATATATGTTGGCAGATAAGGCGGTAAATAGGGGTGCAGTTAATAACAATAATGAGAAAAAAGTTGCCCCCAAAAATACCATTTCTAAAAAACCAAGCCCTAAATGAAAACAATTTTAAGTATTGCAGGTTCTGATTCTAGTGGTGGAGCTGGAATTCAGGCAGATATTAAAACTGCCTGCTATTTTAAAGTATATGCCAGCACTGCCATTACCTCCATTACCGCACAAAATACTCAAACTGTTAAAGAAATTTATAATCTGCCACCCAAAATTATAGCCGAACAAATAAGGGCGGTGCTAGAAGATATTAAAATAGACGCAATAAAAATTGGTATGCTTTCCACAACCGAAATTATAAAAACAGTTGCCAGTGAACTAAAAGATTTTAAGGGTAAAATTGTTCTAGACCCTGTAATGGTTTCAACCAGCAAAGCAAGGTTACTAGATAGGGATGCGATTGATAGTTTAAAAAATCTACTTTTCCCCATAAGCTATATTATTACGCCAAATTTAGATGAGGCGGAAGTTTTATCTGGTGTAAAAATAGAAACGGCCGAGCAGATGATTGTGGCGGGTGAAAGGCTTAAAGCAAAGTATAAGCTAAAAAACATTCTAATAAAGGGCGGGCATTTAAAAGATACTAATGTAATTTATGATATTTTATTAGATGAAAGTGGCGTTTCTTACCATTTTTCAAAGCCAAAAATTCCTACCAAAAATACGCATGGCACAGGTTGCTCTATGGCATCTAGCATAGCCTGCAACCTAGCACTTGGTAAAAATATTATAGATAGTATAAAAATATCAAAAGACTTTGTGTATAATGCTATAGAAAATGCCCCAGAAAATTTAGGGAAGGGGTTTGGACCTATTAATCATTTTTAAAAAAAAACTACCGTAAAGAATCAAGCGTTTCTTTCATTAGCTTTTCGCTTAGTTGATACATTTTTAAATTCGCCTCATAAGCCCTTTGTGCCTCTTTTGAATCTTCACTTTCAATTAAAGTATTCACATTTGGCTTTTTTACATAGCCCTTTGCATCAGCCGCTGGGTTAGAGGGGTCATATTCTAGCTTGAATTGATTTTTATTATCCCTTGCCACCTTTTGCACCATAACTTTAAAAGTGCCAGTATTGGCATCATACTTATTTTTAAAAAATATTAGCTTTCTTTTGTAAGGGTCGCCACCCGGTGTGGTAGAAATGGAATCAACATTTGCCTGATTTTCAGCAATAATTTCCATTCTTTTGGATTGTGCCCTCATGCCAGCGGCAGAAATTCCAGTAATATTAGTATCCATAATTATTTATTAATTGCAGTTAGGGTAAGGGCATTTATTTTTTGATAAAGGGCGGTAGAGGCACGGTAATCCCTTGCATTTTCAGCCGCTTTAAATAGCTGTTCATCTAATATTACCCCATTGCCATCTAGCTTTACAATATCGCCATCTGGCTTTTGAATAGTGGTTAAGGAACTGCTAAAACCAAGCCCTGCGAAGTGTTTAGGGTGGGTAGTGGCAAGACCCGTTTTTTTCTCTACCAAACTTTTAAAGTTCGGCTGGTTTACATCCTTTGGTAGATAATGCGGAGTATTTACATTGGCAATGTTTTCACTAAAAAGCCTTTGGCGAACATCTGCCACCTGAACCTTTTTTCTAGCCAAATTATGAAGCAGAGAATTGCTAAGGGCTGGCATATAGAGTATATTTATTTGTATCGCCTACAATATATTGTATAAATTTCACAGTCAACCAAAAATAAAAAACTATCGCAACAACTGCAACACATTCTGCAGGCTTGCAATATTTTTAGATAGGGCAGAAATTCCAGCCTGTTCAATTACCTGTTGGGCGGCTAGTTCTGCAGCGGTTGAGGTAAAATCTGTATCATTTAAAGGTGCTGCTGCCGCATTACTATTGGCAATGCCAGTTCTTAAATTATTTTCAACGGCTTGAAAACGAGCGTAAGCTGCTACTACCTTACCAGTGGTTGAATCTATTTTTTTGATAGCAAGTTTTAGCACATCAACGGCTTCATCTGCACCAGCAGCGGTTGAAACGCTAAGCCTTCTAACCTGCCCATCTGCATTTTTGTAGATGGTATCAGTGCCAGATCTAGCTACTACTATGCCGATTTTATCTTCCTTCTCTAACCCTACTTGGAAGCTAATTTTACTTTCCCTTGTAGTATTAAAGGCAAGGTTTAGAGCATTTTCTAAAGTTTGAGCAGAGGCGGTAGTATCTATATTAATGCCACTAGATTTTGCCCTATATAAATCTATAACGAAGGTTTCGTTAGGATCCCTTTCATTTACCAGAGTAATTTCAGCTGTGCCGTTTGGATTAGCAAATTTGCTTTTTAAATCAGTAGATTTGGTATTAAAATAGCCAAGTGGCGTTTTAAATATCTCACCATTTATGGTTACTTCAATATAACCATCTTCACCAGTAGCTGGGTCTTCCGCCCCCACTCTAAACCCTTCAAAAGTAGGGGTTGTGTTTAGTGGAACAGCATTTTCATCTAAAGCAAGTGAGAAGGCAGAGCTGGTTAGCTTTAAGCTAAAGCCATCTAAACCACCAAGAATAGTAGAATCAAGAGCCTTTGGCTTGAATTGATCTAGCGGACCACTTCCAATATGGCGGTTTTGATAGAGTTTTGAACCACTAACATCAGCCCTTAATTTAGTTAAAACTGCATCTAAAGAAGGTTGACCGCTAATAGTATTGTTAGGCAGTTTGGTAGTATCTCTAGTTAAGGTTATGGTAGTGCCAGTTTCTGCATTGGTTAAAGATAGGGTTGTTTGAGCAATATCTGAATAGTCATAAGCACTAACTGAGTAAACCTTGCCATTTATAACTGCAGATATATCTACGCTGTTTACTGTAGTATATTTGCCAGAAATCTGTATGCCAGATAGATCACCTACCAAGAATGCGTCTCCAGTGCCAGTTCCCAAAGCAGTGTTTACGCTAACTGTTAAAGCATTTGTTCCAGCTAGCAATAGTTGCGTTCCAATACCGCTATTATCAGCAAATATTCCGCCATTTGGCTTTTTTTGATTTACAACCACTTCAGTCAAATCTGCCGCTAATCTACTTCTAAAGTCTGGAATACCAACAGTAGCAAAAAATTCGTTATTTTTTAATTTTAAAGTAATTTCC
This sequence comes from Alphaproteobacteria bacterium, assembly GCA_046302855.1. GTDB lineage: Bacteria > Pseudomonadota > Alphaproteobacteria > Rickettsiales > UBA8987 > JBKCHH01. The sequence goes on along the minus strand of JBKCHH010000015.1, from coordinate 10,120 downwards.
GGTCTTGCACCCGCGCCACCACCACCGGCTGCATTGAAAAGAGTTAGGGTTTTAGTGGTGCCTAAATCGGTAGCTGTAGTAGTATAGGCAATGCCACCCAGAGTAATATTTACAACTAAAGCCGCCGCATTACCAGTTATAGTAAAATCGGTTGTTGTAATGCCGTTATTTATATCTTCTAATACCAAATCAAGTTGAGCAGAGGTAAGAAAGTTACCCGCACTTGCAAGGTTTCCTCTATTAAAATCAATAGAGCCAGCCCCATTTAAGGCTTCATCCCCAACATTTAAAGAAGCGGTAAATTCATTTAACCTAACATCTGAATTTAAGGCGGATTTACTATCCAAATTTCCATTTAGAATTTTTACGCCATTAAAAGAGGTGGAGTTTGAAATTCGGTTTATTTCTTCTGCTAGGGTTTTAAATTCATCATCTAGAACTGCCCTTATATCGTCCCCAGAAGAGGATTTTGATTTGTTAGCAAGGGTTACTTGGCGATTTAGTAAATCACCAATTTGCTGTAACGCACCAGTTGCCGTGTTTAAAATACCAGTTGCTTGTGGAATTCCATCTAAAATTGCTTGCAGAGAACTCTGTGCCCTTTTTAAGCCAGACCCAATAATAATATCCGATACATTGCCACCAAGAATTGATTTTTTGCCAGTAGATAATTCATCTAGCAATATACCAGTTTTGGTTTTTGAGCGGTTGATGTTGTTAGAAACAACTACCGCATTTTCGTTAGTAATAATAGAATATACCATCTTTCCCCCTAGATATGGAAATTAATAATTGGTCTCGAGGAATAAAATGCAATTACCGTGCCAAAAATTTTTTTGTGGCTTAAATCGTCATTGCGAGGAGCGAAGCGACAAAGCAATCCATAAGCAAGGCAGAGCTTGGATTTCAGATATTTTTGCAAGAAACGCTATTGTTGTGGATTGCCGCGTCGCCAAAAATAAATTTTGGCTCCTCGCAATGACTGCATCGCTTAACCAACAGCCAAAACCTTATTAATTTTTATACCATAACCATCTAAAGCAACTATTTGATTATGAGAATTGGTAAGGAGGGTTAAGTCCTTCACCCCTAAATCTAATAGAATTTGGGCGCCAATGCCATAGTTTCTTATCTCTTGATGATCTTTTGGGGTTTGCTGTTGGCGAATGGAGGAGCTTATTTTTTCAGCCGAAATATTATTTATTATCACTACCAGCCCAGATTTTGCCTTGTTAATTAATTTTAGAGATTTTTCTAGCTGTTTGGTTTTATTTTCTTGAGCAATACCCAAAACATCCCGCCCGTAATCAAAGGCATGCATACGAACCAGCAGATTTTTTTTTACATCGCCCTTTTGCAAAACTATATGTTCAATATTAGAAATTTTGGATTGGTATGAAATTAGTTTGAATTCCACTTTTTTATTATCCAAAGAAATTTCAACTGTTTGCTCAAAAGATTTTTCTATTAGCTTATCAAACTTTAAACGGTATGAGATTAAATCGGCGATTGAGGCAATTTTTAGGTGATGTTTTTTGGCAAATTCTATAAGCTCTGGCAACCTTGCCATTGAGCCATCTTCATTCATTATTTCGCAAATTACACTTGAGGGGTTAAGCCCTGCTAATTTGCTAATATCAACACTTGCCTCTGTATGCCCAGCCCTTTCTAACACGCCACCATCTTTTGCCTTTAAGGGGAAAATATGACCAGGTGAAATAATATCACTAGCCTTTGCTTGCAAATTAATAGCAGTTTTTATGGTGAGTGCCCTATCAAAGGCAGAAATGCCAGTAGTTACGCCCTTACTCGCCTCTATAGAAATGGTAAAGGCAGTTTCAAAAGGGGAGGAGTTTTTTTTCGTCATCATCTCAAGCCCAAGCCTTTCGGTTTGGTTAGAGGTAAGGGCTAGGCAAATAAGCCCTCTGGCATTTTTTGCCATAAAATTAATAACTTCCGCTGTGGCAAATTCTGCGGGGATTATAATATCACCTTCATTTTCCCTACTTTCATCATCTACTAAAATAAAGGGCTTACCATCTTTGGCATCTTGTAAAATTTCTTCTATTAGGCTTAGTGGAGAACTATGTGGCACTAGTAATTGGGTGGTTTAAATTTTTGAAGCTTTAGATTGAACTTCTTTTATAGTTTTTGCATTTAAGGGAATTAAGCCTTTTTTGCTAAGCGTTCCACCATTGCCCAAAGTTGCATCTAGAGTGAGCTCTTTTACAAACTCTTTAAGCCCCTTTATTTTTGCAACATGCTGATTTTTTACATATACTAATAGAGATCTTGCCAGTTCATATTTAAAAGATTGGATATTTTCTAGGGTTGGATTTTGCCCATCTAAGGCTATTGCCTTAATTTTATCTTGATTTTCTTCTAAGAAAGAATAGCCAAAAATACCAAAGGCATTTTTATTAACCACTAGCTTGCTGATAATTAAATTATCATTTTCGCCAGAATCAATATAGGCACCATCACTTCTTATTTGGTGGCAGGTGCTTTTTCTCTCATCAGAGTTTTTAATTGTTGCATATTCTTTAAAGGAAGCACAGGCCTTTTCTAGTAAAAGTTCCTCAAAGGCATCTCTAGTGCCAGAGGTTGAAGGTGGGCCATAAACAGTAATTTTTATATTTGGCAATTCTGGGGAAATATCGCTCCAGCTTTTATAGAAATTATCAACTAAAGTATTGTTTTGCGGAACTTTTTTTGCTACGGCCAAAAATAACTGTTCTTTAGTAAGTTTAAAGGTGGGAGCCTTTAACGAGTTGGCAAGAACTATCCCATCATAACCTATAGTTATTTCTGTGATTCCCTTAACGCCATTTTTTTTGCACTCTGCCAATTCAGTATCCTTTATTTTCCTTGAAGCATTAACTATGTCTGGATGGTTTTCACCCACCCCTGCACAAAATAACTTCACGCCAGCCCCAGTGCCAGTTGATTCAACTATAGGTGAGGGCAAACCAGTATTATTTTTAAAATCTTCCGCCACTATCGTAACAAATGGGAATACAGTTGAAGAGCCAACTATTCTTATGTTTTCTCTAGCTTGAACATTGGTTGAAAAGAAAAGTAAAAGTAAGGTAAGGAGAGTTTTTTTCATATGTTTTATTTTTGGTTATCGTAGCCTTAAATCAGCTATTTTCAATTACTTTTTCCTAACTTCTACCTCTAAGCCAAGATCTGTGCCAGCGTTTTTAATATAATCAGATAGTTCAATAAAAGATTCAGCAAATTTTGCCATTAAAACCCTTTCTACTGAGCCTTTAGGGCTTTTTAACACCTTTTCATCGAAAGGCTTGGGCAGGGTTTTTGCGAGAGCATCTATTTCTTTTATTTTACCTAGTATTTTTTTGTTTAGGGCGGGTGATTTATTTTTTACAAGCTCGCCAATACCATTGCCAGTAAAGGTTTTCTCTACCGCCTTATATTCACCAAAATAAATGTTTTTGATACCTTGAAAATTGGCAAGCAAATCTTCGATTGAGTAATCACTATAATCAGATGGCTCTTTTTTCACTATATTTTTTTCCACCTCAATTAAATCTAGAATTTTTTTATATGAAATTTCATTACCACTTAAACTTACAACCCCTGTAAAGATATTACTAAGAGCCTGCTTTTGTTTTAATTTTATAAACTCCGAATAATAATTGTTATCTTTTTGTGTATTCCAAGCCTCTGCCACTGTGTGCAAATCTTGCACCAAAAGTTCGGTGGTTATTTTTAAAAAATCCCGTCTTTTATTATTGAAGAAATTACCCGCAATATAATCTGTATATGGGCGATTACCCGCTAAAACCCTTCTAAAATCTTGCCCCCAAAGTAAAAATTCTATTGAGTGAAAGCCAAGAATTACATTAGTTTTTGAGTGTTTTTCGTTTAAAAAATCTTTTGAAATTTTGCTAATCTTATCCATTATTACGCCAGAATTTGGATTATCCCTTGTGTAATCAATGTAAGCCTCATTTGCCGGCCAAGCGTTGATTCTATTTTCAGGACCCTGTTCCTTTACCGAACTATCAGAAAAATCTATAGGCCCATTATAAAAGCGGAATACTTCTGTTTGATTATAATAATCTCTAGCTATTTTCCAGCTTGCCCTTGCCTTTTCTAGAGCATCTTTACTTGGAGCATCTAATAGATTTTGAATAGAATTTTGTAGTTCCAATGCCTTTACATAAGAATCATAATAGTTTTTGCTGGCAATTTCAGCATAGGTTTTAATTTGCTTTAAGGCATCATATTTCTTTTCCGCCATTTCACTTGCTACCTTAAATAGTATAAAGAAAATAACTGCTACTATTAAAATATTTAATGGCTTTAACTTATACATTTATTATCACTTTTTTAATTTTTTATAGCACTGCTAGGCTAATTTCAACAGGGAAGTTTTATAATAATTTACGCCTTATCTAAAGTATTATGTAATTTCTTTAGTGCTAGCTTGGTTAGGTGGTTAGTTAAGTATTTTTCGGTAGCGAAGTTGTTTTTATCACCTAGTTTTCTAGGTCCCGTAGCAGTGGCTTCTAAACCAGTTTTATTGTGGATTACGGTTACTTTTAAAAAATTTCCCCTTGAGATTACCTCAACAAAAATATCATCATCTTTAAACTCGCTCATTTTTTAAATTTTTAAGTAGAATAAAAGTTACGGCTTTTAATAAACAAGGGATAAGGGCGTAAACTATACTTATTGTGGGAAGCCCCAGTATTTTAGAAGATTCCCCATATTCCCCAATAATTAAAAGGGCGCCACCACCGCCTATTGCCAGTGCTAGCTTTATATTAAACACCCAAAACCCGCTATAGATGCCAGATTCTGATTCTTTTTTGTTTTTATGAATATAATCACTTAGCATTGAAGGTGGAACAAATAAATCTGCCCCTAAAAAGGCTCCAGAAAAAATACATACTAAATAAAATAACCAAGCCGAATTGTGATCTATAAACAAGGTTCCAGCGAATGAAACAACACTACCAATTAAAGCAATTTTCCATATGAAAATTTTGCCATATTTTTTGGATAGTTTGCTTAAGATTCCAATAAAAACAAAGCTACTTATAAAATAGGTAAGCAGTTAAGCACCAATACTTACTTCTGCAAGCAACACTTTACTTACATAAAAAACAAAAACGGCAGAGGTAATGGCGAAGGTTAAATTATTTACAAAATTTATTAAAATTAGGTATAAAAATTCCCTATCTTTTACAACATAAGAAAAGTTTTTAAAGAAATTATGGCTATTTTTGAGCGTTTTCTTAGGCTGTTCGAAATCAAAAAACACAAATGCCAAGGCGGTTAAAGAAAAAATAGCCAAGCCTAAATAAGATAAAAATTCAATGGCACTGTCTTTACCCACCCCCGTTAAAAAAATATTTGGAATTACAATGGCTAAAAAAACGCCAATTATGCCAAAAAATTCTCTTGCAGAATTTAAATCCAGCCTAGTTTTTTGCTCTTTTGAATATTCTGGAATAATGCTTAGTGCATTAATTATTACCGTAGATAAAGATAAATAAGCCAAAGTAATGGTAAAAAATAGCCAAAGTTTTATATGTGATTCAATAGGGTATAGTAATAATATGTAAGAAAATAACAGCAAAAATAGGGCTATTATTATTATAAATTTTCTAGAATAGTTTTTAGCTATTTTATCTGATACATGGCCAATTAAAGGGTCTAAAAAAGCATCGATAAATCTAGAAAAAATTAATACGGCACCAATGGTTGCCAAGCCTACGCCAAAGAAATCGGAATATAGTTTTGGCAAAAATACATACAAAAATAAACTAACAAAGGCGGTTGCAACCCCTAAAAATCCATAGAAGAACAGATTGCGGTTGTAGTTAGAAAATATTTTCTTTGCCAGGTTCATTGTAAGCTCCTATTCAAGTTCAATCCTAAATTTTGGTTCAGTAATTTTTTGCAAATCTTCTATTGAAATATCATCCGCCTTTTTGCGTAGAATTAGCCCTTTTGAATCTATATCAAAAACCGCTAACTCAGTTATTATTCTATGCACCACCTTTTCACCGGTGAGTGGTAGGGCGCATTTTTTTACTATCTTTGGCTTTCCATCTTTAGAAGTGTGGGATTGCATAACCACCACTTTTTTAGCCCCCGCTACCAAATCCATTGCTCCACCTGGGCCCTTTACCATTTTACCGGGTATTAGCCAATTTGCCAAATCCCCATGTTCAGATACTTCTAAAGCACCAAGAACGGTTAAATCTATATGCCCACCCCTTATCATAGCAAATGAGCTGGCACTATCAAAGTATAAACTTTCATCAATTTCAGAAATGGTTTGCTTGCCAGCATTTATTAAATCTGGATCAATTTCGCTCTCTAAAGGAAAAGGACCCATACCAAGCATGCCGTTTTCGCTTTGAAAGGTAACTTTTAAATCATCTGGAATATAGTTGGCAACAAGGGTGGGTATTCCTATGCCTAAGTTTACATAACAGCCAGAAAAAAACTCTTTGGCAGCAATTTTGCACATTTGCTCTTCTGTCCAAGGCATAAGTTTTTAGCTTTTTATTCTTTTTATCTTGAAAGAGTTAAGCGTAACTGTCAACGAAGAAATAGACATCATAACTGCGGCTAGAAATGGATTTATTAAGCCACTAACCGCTAAAGGCACGGCGAATACATTATATAAAAGTGATAATCCAATATTTTGTTTTATTACAGCAATAGTTCTTTTAGCGGTTTTTATTGTAAGATAAAGGGGTTCAAGATTTTTCCCCTGAATAATAAAATCAGAGGTTTTTTGCGTAATATTGCTTCCACTGGCAAAGCTAATAGAAACAAGCGAGGCGGAAATGGCTGGCAAATCATTTAAGCCATCCCCAACCATAAGTAAGTTTTCTTTGAAGGAATTTATTAGATTAAATTTTTCTTCTGGCTTCTTAGCAAAATAGAATTCGTCAATGCCAACTTCACCGGCTATTCTGCCTGTATTTTCTTTATTATCGCCTGAAATAATACATAGCTTATAGCCATCATTCTTTAAACTTTGTATAACCTGTTTTGCATCTGGCTTTAGCTCATCTGAAAAAATAAATTCTACTAAAGGCAAAGAGGGTTTTTGTAGGTAAATTATTACCTTGCCGTCACCAGTATTTTTTGCCCCCACAAATTCTGCACTACCTAGTAAAAATTTTTCATTATTAATTTTAGCCTCTAGCCCTAGCCCCAAAATTTCTTTTACCTTTGTTGCTACCTTTACCTTATCATTTAGAGCAAAAATTGCCCTTGAAATTATGTGATTACTTGAACCTGCTATGCTACTTGCCAAGTTTATATCCTCTTTAGAAATAGCCTCCGTGTTAATTAATTTAAGCTCTCCCTTGGTAAGAGTTCCTGTTTTATCAAATACAATTTTGCTGATGCTAGCTAGCTTTTCTAAAGAATCTTGGCTTTTTCTAATTACCCCATGCTTGAACAAAAGAGCGGTAGCAATAGTGTGAGCCACTGGAACCGCTAAACCCAAAGCACATGGGCAGGTAACAATTAATACAGAAACGGCTATTAAGGCAGCTGCCTGCCAAGCAATATGCCCAATAAATATCCACCCCAAAAAGGTAAATAAGGCAAGAATATGAATAGTTGGCGTATAGATTTTTATGGTTTTTTCGGCAAAGGTGCTAAACTTATCTTTATTTTTTTCTGCCCCCTCGATAATTTTTATAAGGCTTGCTAAAAAACTATTTTGATAATCTGCCTCCACCCTTATTTTTATAGATGCACCTAAATTTATAGTGCCACTTAATACTTTTGAACCTACTTGAATTTTTTCTGGCAGAACCTCACCACTTATTAAACTTTTATCAACTTCACTTACCCCCTCAATTACCACCCCATCTACGCTAATTTTTTCACCAGCTGGAACTAAAACCTCCATACCAATTTGCACTTGTTTGGGTGAAATTATGGTAATTTTCCCCTCCCTTATTACCTTTACCATCTCTTGCTGATTTTGCAAAAGCTGGCTGGCATATTCTTTCGCCCTACCCAAAGTTTTTGCCTCAAAATACCTGCCTAAAAGCAAAAAGAACTCTAGCATTATGGCAGAATCAAAATACACATACTTACCATTTAGGAATGTTTCTTGAATACTAATTAGGGTGGTTAAAATTATCCCCACCGAAATTGGCACATCTATATTGGTAGAGAAGTTTTTTAAGGCATTAAAGCCACTTACAAAAAAGGTCTTTCCGCAAAAAATAATGGCTGGCACGCCAATAATTAGGGAGAGCCAGTTGAAAAGATTTTTGCTCTGCTCCTCCATCCCTTCAAAATACCCCGCCCATAAGGCTACAGAAAATAACATTATATTGGTTGAGGCAAAGCCAGATACCCCAACTGCAATAAGCAAATTTTTTATGCGATTTTGCTCTTTTTCTAAATAATTACTATATTCAAAGGGTTCACCTTTATATCCAAGTTTTTCTATTAAACCAATGATTTCATTGATGTAATTTTTATCATTATTCCAAATAACCTCTAGGCGATTGGTAGAAAAATTAATCCTAGCCGATTTTATTTGTTTTTGCTTTTTTAGAGAGTTTTCAATCTTTATAATACAGCCCGTGCAGGTAATGCCCTGAATTTGTAGATAAGCCTTATTTAGCTTGTTTTCTTCAATAACAAAATTGCTATAATCATACTGCATTTTTTAATTGTAATGTGTTTTGAAAGGAAAGGGAATAGGAATTAGATTAATCCGCTAAAAAATCCCTTGCAGATACTAGAAAAAGATTTTAACAACTTAACAAAGAGTGTAAAATTATAAAAAATGGCAAAAGAAACAAAAGCAGTAAAAGAAGAACAAAGGGTAAAAAAGGAAAGGCCCCTTTCACCCCACATTCAAATCTATAAGCCAGAATTTACCTCGATTTCCTCTATTTTTCATAGGCTATCAGGCGTTTTTAACCTGTTTGGGCTAATAATAATTTCTATCTATATTATAAAACTTGCCTTTGCACCGGAATGTTTAGAGGGTTGCACCTGCTGGCTGTGGCAGAATATTTCGCAAATTTTTATTCTACTATTTATTTGGTCGCTTTACCATCACGCCTTTGGGGGAATTAGGCATCTACTACTAGATTTAGGTATTGGCTTTAAGGTTTCTCAGGCAAGAATATTTACTTACTCTGCCATTATTTTATCGGTCATCGCAACGCTAATAACTTGGCTGATACTTTACGGGGTAATATAGTATGACAGAAAAAAATCTAAAACTTCGCTCAAAACAGGCAACTGTTTTTGCAGACTCTTCTAGAAAAAGTGGGGTTGACCACTGGTTTAAGCAAAGGCTAACAGCTGTTGCCCTGCTGTTTTTGGTTGTTTGGGCAATTTTTAGCCTTGTTAGCACTTATAATTACTCATTAGCAGAAAAGATTGAATGGTTTAAAAGCCCTATCAACGCTGTTTTTGCTATTTTTTTTATTATAGTTTCTTATTTTCATGCTAACCTTGGTTTGCAAACAATAATTGAAGATTATATTCATGCAAAATGGGCAAAATTTTCTTTGCTAATTATAACAAAGCTATTATTTCTTGCTCTGGCAATTGCTACAATATTTGCCATTTCTTACATTAACTTTAAGGTATAAAAAATGAAAAAAACTCTACTTTCTTTATTAATTGTATTTTCGCTAACTTCTTGTTTTGATGATAAAAAAGAAGAGAAAAAAGCTAACCAAGAACCAATCTCAAAAGAAATTTCGGTTGTTAGAATTTTAAAACTATCAGATGCAAAAACGGCAGATTCCCTAAAGGCAATAACTGCCCTACATGATGAATATAAGGCTACTTACGGCAACAAGGTTTCTCCCTTTGAAGTTAGGAATAGCTTAGATGATGAGTCTTTGGTGCTAATTTCTTCAAAAGCCCCTTCTAAGGAAGAGGCAGATGTTATCTACGCTAATTTTCGTGATTTACAAAAAAGCAAATTAATCTCGCAGGTGCCAGATGGTTTGCAGAACGATTTAGCCTTTGAGTTATTCCCCAAAATTAATTTTAACCCGAAGGGTGAATCCAGTGAGGTATCAATCTTCAAGGTTACTTCGCCAGATGTAAAAGAAGCAGTTGAGGTTTCTAATAA
>JBKCHH010000014.1:0-2497 GCA_046302855.1 Alphaproteobacteria bacterium | reverse complement strand
GCCTTACTGTTACCTTTGAAATTGGCACAGATGTAGATCAAGCCGCCATTGATGTGGCAAATCGGGTAAAGGTGGCGGAAGGCCTGCTTCCAGATGAGGTAAAAAGGCAGGGTGTGCAGATTAAAAAAAGGTCTGGCTCCTTTCTACTAATAACGGGTTTAATTAGCAAAACCAACTCCATTACCCCAATTGACCTTAGCAATTACGCCTCACTTAACATTATAGATGAACTAAAAAGATTACCGGGTGTGGGTGATGCTCTTGTGTTTGGTGGCAAAGATTACTCCATTAGAATTTGGCTAAGGCCAGATAAGATGAGCATCTATAACCTTTCCGTTGGGGAAGTGGTGAAAAAAATTAGGGAGCAAAATGCCTTCTACTCAATAGGAAAGGTGGGGGATGAACCTGCTAATGAAAATACCAACTTTACCTTAACTGTAACGGCAAAAACAGATCTGGTTGACCCAAAGGAATTTGGTGAAATTATTATTTCTTCTAACCAAGATGGCTCTTCCTTAAAGCTAAAAGATATAGCCCGTATTGAGCTTGGCGCTAAGGCTTATGACGCCATTCCAAGGCTAAATAACGAAGATTCTATTCTAATTGGTGTTTACCCACAACCAAATGCCAATCTACTTGCCACCGCAGAAGGTATCTATACCAAAATGGCAGAGCTTTCCAAACGCCTTCCCCAAGGGGTTGAGCATGTTTTCCCTTATGATACCACCCTATTTATTAAAATTTCTATTAAGGAGGTTTTAAAAACCTTATTTGAGGCAATGTTGCTGGTAATTGCGGTAATATATCTATTTTTGCAAAACTGGCGGGCTACTATAATCCCTGTAATTGCTATACCAGTTGCGATAATTGGAACCTTTGTTGGCATCTATGCCTTTGGCCTATCTATCAACACCCTAACCCTATTTGCCTTAATTCTAGCCATTGGAATAGTGGTGGATGATGCCATTATAGTGCTAGAAAATACAGAGCGGATAATGGCAAAAGAAAAGCTACCCGCAAGGGAGGCCAGCATTAAAGCAATTTCAGAGGTAACCGGCCCTGTAATTGCCATTGTGCTAATTCTTTGTGCCGTGTTTATTCCAATAGCCTTTGTGAGTGGCTTGGCAGGTGAACTTTATAAACAGTTTGCCGTTACCATTGCTATCTCTGTAGTAATTTCTGGCATAGTTGCCTTAACCCTAACTCCCGTGCTCTGTGCCATGTTTTTAAAGCCTCACGATTTCGTTAAGGAGAAAAAAGATAATGTCTGGAATAGATTCTTTAGCGGTTTCAACAATTTTTTTGATAAGCTAACTAGCAACTATACGGTTTATACGGCAAGTGTTTCAACTAAAGGCAAAAGAATGTTCTTTTTGTTTCTTTTTGTAATTCTTTTGAGTGGTTTTTTGTTTAAATTTGTTCCAAAGGGCTTTTTACCGGGTGAAGATCAAGGCTATATGATAACCGTAGTGCAGATGCCAGATGGAACCTCTCTACAAAGAACGCAAGCACTGGTAGGGCAGTTGGTATCAGATATCAAAGAAAACCCTGCTGTAGAACGAGTAGTTAGCTTTAGTGGCTTTGATTTATTTAGTGGCTCTAATAAGCCTTCATCCGCCACCCTTTGGGTTAGGTTTAAGCATTGGGATGAGCGAACCACAAAAGATTCTTCCCTTGATGCTATAATTGGCTTTGTAATGCAAAAGGCAGCTAAGTATAATGAGGCGGTAATAATCCCCTTAAAACCACCAACTATAATTGGCTTTGGTTTAGGTGGCTTTGAAATGTATCTGCAAAATAAGGGCGAAGGTGGGGTGGCAAAGCTAAATGAGGCGGTGCAAAAGGTGCAGGCTGAATCGCAAAAGTATAAGCAACTTGCCTTTGTTGCCTCTACCCTTAGAACCAATGTTCCACAAATTAATATTGAGGTAGATAGGGCAAAGGCAAAGGCTTTGCGGGTGAATCTAGATGATATTTTTCTAACCCTGCAAGGAACACTTGGGGCAATTTATGTAAATGATTTTAACAAGTTTGGGCGAAACTATAGGGTTCAGGTTCAGGCAGATAAAGAATTTAGAAACAAAATAGAGGATTTGGGCAAGATATTTGTAAAATCCACCACTAACGAAATGATTCCTATCAATAACCTGGTTAAGATTAACTATACGGCAGGGCCAGAAATTATTGAAAGGTTTAATAATTTTCCTTCAGCAAAACTAATAGGTGGCACTATATTTGGCGTTAGCTCTTCTACCGCCATTGGCATAATGGAAAAAATTGTGAATGAAAATTTAGATAAGCAATTTTCTATTGGCTGGAGCGGGGCTTCTTACCAAGAAAAGGCAACACAAAATGCTGGCAATAGTGCCTTTATTTTTGGCATTATTTCTATATTTCTAATTCTAGCAGCCCTTTATGAAAGCTGGCGATTACCCTTTGTTATTATAATGGCCGTTCCCTTTGCTTTTTTAGGCGCCCTGCTTGCCATTTTTATTAC
>JBKCHH010000013.1:0-2348 GCA_046302855.1 Alphaproteobacteria bacterium | reverse complement strand
ATAGCTTAAATTTGTAAACATGGCAGCGATTGACATAACAGGAGCCGGAGGCGGCATAACCAATGTAACAGGAACCAGCCCGGTAGTTGTTACTATTGTAGGCGTTACGGGCCGCAATGTTGCTTTGGATCAATCACAATTCAAAACAATAAACGGCAATTCAATTTTTGGAGCCGGAAACATTGTAATTGCAACAGGCCTAACAAATTGGACAGAGGCGTTTAACTCAGGCACTCAGGCAACAAGCTCGTTTACTGCTACAAATGCTGCCACAAATGTAAATGCGGCGCTTGTACCTAAAGGAACGGGCGCGATAGTGGCAAATGTTCCTAATGGAGCTGCAAGCGGAGGAAATGCGAGAGGCCAATATTCTGTTGATTTGCAGTTGTTTAGATCATCTGCAAATTTTGTTTCTTCTGGTGATTATAGCGTAATTGTTGGCGGAGCAAACAATTTGAATGCTGATTTAGCCTCATTTATAGGAGGTGGAGACGATATACAAATATGGGCAACAAGTTTAGGCAGAAATATAATTGTTGGAGGCGTTACTCAGAGAATCAATGCAGGCACAGGAGGCCGTAATTTTATTGGAGGTGGTGAAGCTCAAACAATTTCAGGAACTTCAAGAAATTCAATAATTGGATCAGGCGCAAATCACAGTATAAATGGCAATTATAGCGGTATTTTTAGCGGCCAAGGAAATACAAACAATGGCGTTTATAGTGTAATACCTGGAGGTCAATTAAACACAATAACTTCGCAATGGGGCATAACTTCCGGTTATGGTAATTCTGTTAGCGGTTTTTACAATGGTGCTTTTGGTTTAAATAATACAATGAGTAATTATTTAAACTACGCATTTGGAGAAAGTATAAATATAAGCGGCAATAATAGCTATGGTTTTGGAGCTGTGCATACAATAACAGCCGCCGGAGCAAGTGCATTCGGTGTTTATGGTAACTCTTATTTATATGGCCAACAAGCGCACGCAAATGGCCGTTTCTCAATAACAGGAGACGCCCAGGGCAGCGAGACTATTTTAAGGCTTGTTGATGGTTTTACCGATTTACAAACAAAAGAAATTTATTTAGATGGTTCCACTTTGAGAATAACCGGACCTACTAACAGCGCAATGACTGTAAACATTGACATTGTGGCCGTTGTTACTGCAATTTCAGGAACGGCAACCGGCGTAACTGTTGGTGATATGTTTTCTCAGAATGAAATTTGCGCCTATAAAAATATCGGAGGCACTGGAACTGTTGTAGGTTCGCACTCTATACATAAATTGCACGATGCCTCAATGGCTGCCTGTGATACTGCTTTTGCAACAACCGGGGCGGCTTTACAAGTATTTTTTACAGGTCCTAACTTCTCAGGCGGCGGAACAGTTACTCTCAGAATAGTTGCAAAAGCGCGAATAGTTGAAACAAGATATTAAAATATGGCAATACAAATAAACACTACTATTGAAACGGCGGAGGGCTTTGAGGTTCAGCCTTTTTGCTATTTGCTGATTCAGTGCTACAATCCGGGCTTTTCAAACTGCATTTTGAGTTATTACAAGGACCAGGCAGCATTTGAATCGGGCGCACAAACTTTAAACATTCCTTCTTTACCTTCCGCCTTTAACGCAGAAATCACAGCCGCAGAATTTTGGGGCCCACAGCTTGCCCTTGATTATCACAATAAGGCCATTACTGCTATTGAGGCAATAACAGGCCCAGGATCATGTTCAATAATTCAATAAAATTGAACGGCGAGCAATACATAGGCGGAACTTGGCTTATGGTCATGACTTCTTGGATTGTAGAATCTCAGGCCGTTTTGAATTTGGTTGCAACAAGCGGCGCAATCGTACTGACTGCAATGGGCTGCATTAATTATATTAGGCAATGGCAGAAAAAGGACAAATAAAATTCGGTTTTTTTCATTATTGGAAACCTACACCGATTTTTCTCAGAAAGGTTGGTGATACCTGTTTAGGCGTTTCAACTTTTTTGGCTACATTGGATAACTTTGAACACCCAAAGAAAACCATTGTAATTTTAATTTGTGGCATTGCCGGCAAAGTGTTTACAAACCTGTTTACCATAGAAAATGAAAAATGAAAATATCAGAAACCCTATTTTACTGCTTATTGTACTTCTTTTTATTGCTCCTGGCTGCCGAAATTTTGGCCGCATTGTGGAGGTTTACAAAACCGATACGATTAAAATTAAAGATGGCCTGGTACGGGATACAACTTTTGTATTTCAAAAAAGTTCAGACACCATTCGCACAGAGTACAGCACCATTTACAGAACCGGAGACACCCTACGACTCCATTACATTGAACGACCTTGTAC
>JBKCHH010000012.1:0-4034 GCA_046302855.1 Alphaproteobacteria bacterium | reverse complement strand
TCCACAAAAATGGTTTTTCTTGAAAAAATACCTGAAATTTGAGGCCCTACCATGCTTGTGGATTGCTTCGTCGCCAAAAATAAATTTTGGCTTCTCGCAATGACGGCTATAACTAGTTATAGCCATTCCCCCTCATCTCATTTAATAAAGATAGGCTTAAGTTATTAATCAAAACCTCATCTAAGTTATTTAATTTTATAGCTATTTCGGTATTGATGATTTTTTCCATTAGCTCCATTAAGTTTTTCTTTTTGGCTATGGCTAAATGCTGTTTGAAAATTGGAACCTCTTTAAAAAATACTTTAGGGAACAGCTTTGCCATGGCTTCATCTACCCCATCACCTAGCCTTACATTTTCTAAAACCATATAAAGGCGGCGGAGGTGGTTTAGCATTGCCCTAATTATAGAAACGCCATAAATGCCATCTTCCCTTGCCTTTTTTAAGTTGAAAAATAGCTTTTCAGCATTCCCACTAAAAATAGCCTTTACCACTTCAAAATAATTAAACTCGCTTAGGTCTGAAACCAGCATTTCCGCCTCTTCTATTGAAAGGTTGCGGTTGGCGTCGCCTGCCTTATAAAGTTCTATTTTTTCTAAGGATGAAGTTAAAATTAGCTTATTATCTTTTGAGCAGTTTACTATATACTGGGCGGTATCACTTGTTATCTTTAAACTTTTTGCCATACAGAAATCTTGCACGAATTTTATTAGATTTCTTTCATCCTCCTTATAACAGGGCAAAATTACAAGCTGTTCCTTTGCCTCAAATAACTTGCGGAGAGATGAGGCGGGGCTCAAGTTCTCACACTTTATTACTAGGGTTATGTCTTGGCTTATTTGGGGCAAAATCTCTTCAATTAGTTTGGCTAAGCCCTCTTTAGCATCAAGAATTTCAATTATTTTTTTGGAAGAAAAAAGGGAGGGGGAGAAAATTTCATTGAGCAGATTTTCTGGGTTTTCTTCAACTTGTGCGTAAGAAATTCTAATTTTTTCAGCATTGTTCTTTTGTAAAAGGGAGAAGAGTCTTTCTGCCCGCAAATCTATTAAGCCATCATCTTGCCCGTAAAATAAATAGGCAAGGCTTGTGTTTTTTTGTGCTAGGGCTACTAATTCCTGTTCGGTTTTTATCTGCATTGGTTGATTATAAAAATAAATTCAGCACTTGCAAATTATAATAATTATAGATAAATCTATACAAAAACAGTGGGGTTTTATATGGCTACAAAAACTATTAAAAAAACATCTAAAAAAGTCGCACTTAAGGGAACCTTTAAAACCAAAGGCAGAGGCAAGGTTTATAATAATATTATCGAAACCGTGGGTGATACTCCACTAGTAAAATTAGGCAGGGTTGCAAAAGAAAATGGCGTAGTGGCAAATATTTACGCAAAATTAGAGTTCTTTAACCCGCTTTCATCAATTAAAGATAGGCTTGCCCTTTCTATGATAGAAGTTGCCGAGCAACAGGGTAAACTAAAGCCAAACACGGTTATAGTAGAGCCAACTTCTGGCAATACTGGTATAGCCCTTGCCTTTATTGCAGCTGCCAAGGGGTATCGTATAATTCTTACCATGCCAGAAAGTATGAGTTTGGAACGCAGAAAAATGCTAAAAATTTTGGGTGCAGAGCTAGAGTTGACTCCCGCTGAAAAGGGTATGAGGGGGGCAATTGCAAGGGCAGAAGAAATTGTTAATTCTACGCCAAATGCTTTGCTTTTACAGCAGTTTCAAAACCCTGCCAATCCACTAATTCACCGCAACACTACTGCGGTTGAAATTCTAAAAGATTTAAAAAATAAGGTAGATGTATTTATTACCGGCGTTGGCACTGGTGGCACCTTAACTGGCGTGGCGGAGGTATTAAAGAAAAAGAACAAAAATGTTAAGATAATAGCGGTAGAGCCAGAAGATTCGCCAGTTTTATCTGGTGGCAAACCAGGTCCACATAAAATTCAAGGTATTGGGGCAGGTTTTGTGCCAGATATATTAGATACTAAGTTGATAGATGAGGTTATTAAAGTTTCTAACGATAATGCCTTTAAAACCGCTAGAACCTTTGCTTCAAAAGAGGGTTTGCCACTTGGTATTTCATCTGGTGCCACCGTATTTGCGGCACTTGAAGTGGGCAAAAGAAAGGAATTTAAGGGTAAAAACATTGTGGTAATATGCGCCTCCGCCTCTGAACGCTATTTATCTACCGCCTTGTTTGAGGGGATATAGTTTTCCCTCATTGCTTTATTTGCTTCAATATGGATAATACAGAATTAAATTATCTGTATTATGGTGAAGAAGCACAAAAAAAATATATTCATTACCACCCCAATCTATTATGTGAATGATTCGCCACATCTTGGGCACGCCTACACCACAATCGCCACCGATATTCTAGCAAGGCATTATAGATTGCTTGGAACAAGCGTAAAGTTTCTAACCGGAACAGATGAGCATGGGCAAAAGATTGAGAAATCTGCCCTAAAAGCTGAAATTCCCGTGCAGGAATTTGTGGACGCAGTTTCGCTCCGCTTTCAAAACCTAGTTAATACCAAAAATTCTGTTAATCTGCTAAATATTTCTAATGATGATTTTATTAGAACCACTGAAAGCAGGCACAAAAAATCTGCCACCAAGTTTTGGGAAAGGCTAGTAGAAAATGGCTTTATTTATAAAGATAAATATAGTGGCTGGTATTCCGTAAGGGATGAGGCCTATTATCAAGAATCAGAACTAATAGATGGCAAGGCTCCAACTGGGGCAGAGGTGGAATGGCTGGAAGAAGAATCTTATTTTTTTAAGCTCTCTGCCTTTCAAGATAAATTACTAAAATTTTATGAAGAAAATCCAAAATTTATCTTCCCTGAAAGCCGTTATAATGAGGTAAAAAGTTTTGTGGAAAGTGGCTTAAAAGATTTGTCTATTTCAAGAAGCAATATTTCTTGGGGCATTAAGGTGCCAAATGATAAAAAACATATAATGTATGTGTGGATAGATGCTCTTGTGAACTATCTAACCGCTTGTAATTATATAGATGAAAATTCAGCCGAATTTAAAGACTTTTGGATTAATTCTAATGTAATTCATCTGGTTGGGAAAGACATTCTTCGCTTTCACGCCGTTTACTGGCCAGCCTTTTTAATGGCGGCCAAGCTTCCACTACCAAAAAACATTGTAGCGCACGGCTGGTGGACCATTGAGGGTGAAAAAATGAGCAAATCTTTAGGTAATGTTATTTCGCCAGAAGATTTAATCACAAAATTTGGGCTAGAGCCTTTAAGGTTTGTGCTGTTTAGAGAAATGGTCTTTGGCAACGATGGCAACTTTTCTGCCGATTTAATAAAGGGTAGAATTAATGCAGAGCTTGCCAATAATATTGGTAATTTGGTGCAACGCTCCATTTCAATGTTGGAAAAATATTTTTATTTAGAGGTTCCAAAACACCCCCATTTTGATGATGGTGATTTTGACGAAAAAACCTTTCAGCTGCTAACAACCGCTTATAAGGTTGGCTTGGATGATAGTTTTTTTGTAGAAAAGCTTAGTAATTTTGATTTTCAAAAATCTTTAGAGGTAATTTTAGTAATAGCCACCAAGGCAAATGAATATATAGAATCTATGGCTCCTTGGAAGTTATATAGAGAAGATAGCCAAAAATGCGCCCTTGTTATCTATACCCTGCTTGAGGTAATAAGGGTAATAGCAATAGCTCTGCAGGCTTTTATTCCGGTTAATTCTAATAAAATTCTAGACTGGCTACAGGTTGATAAAAAACATAGAACCTATCACAATGCCACCGCAGATTTCGCCATTAAGGTTGGCACTAAAGTTTTAAAACCAGAAATATTGTTTAGAAGGATAGAGTAAGGGTTTAGTCTATTGATTAGTGATGAAGGGTTTTTGTATAAAGATGTTGTGAGTTTTTTTTATCCACAGCTTAAGTTTTTTTAACAAAAAAAAGCCCCTTATAGGCTTGGCAACAACTCAACTCTTCTATTGCGTCTTAAGACTAAAGTATCATCGGCGAATAAAGGCTTAACGG
>JBKCHH010000011.1:0-8032 GCA_046302855.1 Alphaproteobacteria bacterium | reverse complement strand
ATGCTTGGCTTTAACTGCCTTAAAACATCTTCCACAATACCAATTTGCGCAATTACAAGCTCACCCACATATTTTTTTCCGGGAAGAAGAACCTGCCCTATCTTGGGCTTAAAAAAGCTAATAGTGTAATTTGCTAATACGGCCACATCTAAAACCTCCCCCGTAGAGGCATTAACGCCAGTTGGAATATCAATCGATATTTTTTTTGCCCTATGTTGGTTAATAAGTTTGATAATTTTTTTGATATTATCAGAAAGCTCACCACTTAAACCAATGCCACAAATGGCATCTACAATTATCTTGCAACCTTCTTCAATTTTGCCACTAAAAATATCAATTACACCGCCTGCCTCTTTCCACTTATATTTGGCAAGAAGGGCATCCCCCTTAACTACCCCCTCTAAAACCTCAAATAACTTTACTTGATAGCCCTGTTCTTTTAGTAGCCTTGCGGTTACATAGCCATCGCCCCCGTTATTGCCACTACCACAAAACACATAAACTATTGATGGGCTAGTTTTTTTTATAATAAAATCTGCCACTGCCTTACCAGCATTTTCCATTAAAACCTCACCTGAAATGCCAGATTTTATAGAAAGGCTATCGGCCAAATAAACCTGATTAGAATCTAAAATACTTAAATCAAAATGCATAAAATTTTATTTTTTGTATGAATAATAACTAAAGATTAGCAAAAGATTAACAACTAATATCATTTTTTAATTCAAATTTAAGATTTTTCTTTCTATTAGTTTGGGGAAATAATTTTTAGACCTATGAACATTCCTGAAAATATCAAAAAAATACTTGGCAATTATGAGGCTGATAACGCTGGCACCCTAACTAACCTTGCTAGAATCTTAATGGCAGGCAAGCTAGGTGGCACTGGAAAGATGATTATTCTTCCAGTGGATCAAGGTTTTGAACATGGTCCAGATAGAAGTTTTGCCGATAACCCTCACGCTTATGACCCACAATATCACTTTGAACTAGCAGTGCAATCAGGGCTTAATGCCTTTGCTGCTCCTCTTGGGTTACTGGAGGCAGGGGCTAGAAGCTACGCTGGTGAAATTCCACTAATCTTAAAGCTAAATTCCGCCAATTCTTTAAATGATGCAATAAAAGATCAAGCCGTAACCGCAAGTATTGATGATGCCTTAAGGCTTGGTTGCTCAGCCGTTGGCTTCACTATTTATCCAGGTAGTGATTCCTGCTATAGTATGACAGAAGAAATTGTAGAGCTAGCAAGGGAAGCAAAATCTAAAGGTTTAGCAGTAGTGGTATGGTCTTACGCAAGGGGAGGCAAGGTTTCCAAAGATGGTGAAACAGCCGTGGATGTAATAGCTTATGCTGCCCATATTGCTGCCTTGCTTGGGGCTCATATTATAAAGGTTAAGCTACAAACGGAAGTTATTGACCAGGCCGAAAATAAAAAAGTGTTCGAAAAAAATAAAATTGATGTTTCTTCGCTAGAAAAAAGGGTGGCACATGTAGTAAAGGCGTGTTTTAATGGTAGAAGGTTGGTAGTATTTTCAGGCGGGGCTTCTAAGGATGAAAATTCCCTTTTAGATGAGGCAAGGGCAATAAAAAAAGGGGGTGGTAATGGCTCTATAATTGGTAGAAACTCATTCCAACGCCCTAAAAAAGATGCCTTAAAACTACTAGAAGAGCTGGTAAAAATTTATAAAAATTAATAATTGTGGATTTTTTTTCCAATAATAAAATTATAGTCATTAAAATTGGCTCCTCAACCTTAACAGCTAAGGGGAAAATTAATAAATCTTGGTTTAAATCTTTCGTTAAAGATGTTGTTCGTTTAAAAAAGCAAGGCAAGCAGGTTATAATAGTAACTTCTGGTGCTATTGCACTGGGTAGGAAATATTTGAACATAAACCAAAACAGCGAAGTTTCTTTAAAAGAGAAGCAGGCACTTGCCTCAATAGGTCAGGTAGATTTAATTTTGGCATACAAGGAGTTTTTCTCTAAACACAAGATTATAGCCTCGCAAATACTCCTTTCCCTTGATGATACTGAAGATAAAAAAAGGTTCCTAAACACCAAAAACACCATTTCAGTTTTATTGCAACGCAATATTATTCCCATAATTAATGAGAATGACACCGTTGCCACCGAAGAGATACAATATGGCGATAACGATAGGCTATCTGCCAAAATTGCCGGTATGGTTGGGGCAGATTTGCTAATTTTACTTTCAGACATTGCTGGGCTTTATGATAGTGATCCTAAAACCAATCCTAATGCAAAGTTCATCAAAACCATAGATAAGATTGATGGCAAAATAAAGGCAATGGCGGGTGGAAAGGGTTCTAGTATAGCAAGCGGAGGCATGAAAACCAAAATAGAGGCTGCTATTATAGCAAATGAGAGTAATTGCAAAACCATCATCTGTTTTGGAAAAAGAAAAGCCCCCCTTTCTCAACTGAATAAAAAAGACGCCCTATATTCCGCCTTTATTCCGCCTAGGTAGGTGGTTATTTGGCATAATGTTTTTTTGAAAAACTTTTTAAGCTGGGTATTCAAGATTTTTAATACGATTTCTAAAAGCTGAGTCAAACTTTTCTAGCGTGTTTTTTAGCCATTTAAATTGACTGTTCCAATTTGCTTCATCTGATGGGTTCATATCAGATGTTAGAATAATTCTAGAGGCTCTTTTTTCAGGCAATTCTTTCCAATCCAATGTATAGCCGATTTCTGCTTCAATTTTCTCTTTATCTTCCTTTAAAATATTAAAGAAGTGCTTGGCATATTCAGGTTCGCCTAAATATAAATCAACGCCGATTTTTTCCTCTCTGGTGCTTAATAGTGCGTTTATGTGGAAGTAGCTTCTGCCAATAGTGAAAGGTAACCAATGCTGCGGTCTAGGGCTTTGAGACTTCATTTTTGAGCCTGTTTCTTTTAGATATTCTAAAAACTTCGTCCAATACCTATATTGCATTTGCTTGGTTTCAGAATTTTCAGTATTACTGATATTCTTAGCGGCGGAACTTACGGATTTAGACCAGTCATTCGGCTTAGAAACAACATTAAAGTTTGGTGCTGGTGCAGAATCGTCAATTTGCCAAAGCTCAACTTCTAAGCCAAAGAAGCTAAAATTCTCACTTGTTATTCCATTAAGCCAATCAAGGGTAGCACGATGCTCTTCGGTGAACTTTGAAGCAACCCAGATGATGGTTACAGTTTGCAAACCTGCAGCATAAGTTAAAAGCTGACCAAGATGTTTGTGATCTGTTTTTTCGATCTGGTTTTCAATTAAAACAAAAGAATCATCAGCAATATTTCTGCACAAAATATCCGCCCTAAATGGACCAACATCCTTTTCTTGAGCTTCAACTTCTAGCTCAATACCAATTTTATCACCAAGATTTTTAATATTTTCTTTTGTTGCAAGCCAAGGGGTGAAGTCACCATCTTCGGTGCTCCAAATATTGCGCAATTCAACCCTTTCTAATTTTCCTAGCTTTTTATTCATAGATTTAAAATATCCGCCAAGAATAATTTGCGCAACCAAAAAGTAAAGGAGGTAAACCATCTCATAAAATCATTATCAAATCATTCCCAAAACAAAAATAATATTAATTGCCTTGCGTTAAAATTTTGTTATTTTGCAGTTAAATTTTGGGAATTATTTGTCTATGACATCTTCATCATCATCTGCTCCAGAAAATTTGCAAAAGCCACTTTCAACCAAAAATATGTTGTTGAATTTTGGTCCACAGCACCCAGCCGCACACGGGGTTTTAAGGCTTATCTTAGAACTTGATGGGGAGGTGGTAGAAAGGGCGGACCCTCATATTGGCCTGCTTCATCGTGGCACAGAAAAGCTAATTGAGCATAAGACCTATCTGCAGGCTATTCCCTATTTTGATCGCCTTGATTATGTTTCGCCCATGTGTCAAGAACATGCCTTTGCCCTAACGGTGGAAAAGCTCCTTAATGTTTCAGTGCCAGAAAGGGCGCAACATATAAGGGTAATATTTTCTGAATTAACCAGAATTTTAAACCATATAATGAATGTTACCACCTTTGCTTTGGATGTGGGTGCGACAACTCCTCTTTTATGGCTGTTTGAAGAGAGGGAGAAAATAATAGAGTTCTATGAGCGAACTTCAGGCTCCAGAATGCACGCAGATTACTTTCGCCCAGGTGGCGTAGCAAGGGATATTCCAGATGGCCTGTTGCCTGATATTGAAATGTTCTTGGAGGGTTTTATAAAGGTGCTAGATGATACCGAAGATTTAATTACCGAAAACCGTATTTTTAAGCAAAGAACGGTGGATATTGGCGTTGTTTCTAAAAATGATGCGATAAATTTAGGCTTTTCTGGTCCCATGCTAAGGGGTAGTGGCGTTGCTTGGGATTTAAGAAAATCGCAACCCTATGATGGCTATGATAAGTTTTCATTTGATATTCCCGTTGGCAAAAATGGCGATTGTTATGATAGATACTTGGTGCGGATTCTTGAAATGCGGGAATCAGTAAAAATTATCTCTCAAGCCCTTAAAACCATTCCGATGGGAGAGGTAAAAACCTTAGATAAGAAAATTGCTCCGCCAAAAAGGGAAGAGATGAAAAATTCTATGGAGGCTTTAATCCATCATTTTAAGTTATATACCGAGGGCTACCATGTGCCAAAAGGTGAAACTTATGGGGCGGTAGAGGCTCCTAAAGGCGAATTTGGCGTTTATTTGGTTTCAGATGGCACTAATAAACCCTATAGATGTCGCCTTCGTGCGCCTGGTTTTATTCACCTTTCCGCCCTAGATAAAATGAGTCGTGGACATATGATAGCCGATGTAGTGGCCATTTTAGGTTCCCAAGATATAGTCTTTGGCGAAGTGGATAGATAAAACCCTACTCCATCACAAAATACAAAACCTCGTTTCTTCTAAGCCAAGGCAGGGTATAGGGGGAATTATAAAAGGCAAAAACTTCACCAGCCTTTATTTTTAAGCCCTCTTTTTTTACAAATTCATCTAAAAGAGCTTTGTGTTTTTGCATATTTTTCTCACTCCAAAAACCGCTAAAACTAATGGCAACTAACTTTGCCTGTTTGGTTTGGATAAGTTTTATTCTATCATCTTTAGGCTTAGGAGCATTTAGCAAATTAAAACTTTTAGGGAGCAAAAAACTAACATCCCAAGCATTTGCCTTGTTGTTCTTTTCTTGTAGCACTGGAATGGTCATAGAAATTTTATTCTCACCGGTATTTTTGCCAGTAATATAACTAAATAAAATAGAAAATGCCTTGCCTGATACCTGCTCTCTTTCCCCTTCTAGCCTAACTTCTGCCTTTAAAAATGAAGGGTAAGAGCGAATTTCTATATTACCTTCTTTTTTTACAACTTCATAATTTGGCGTTTCGTATTTAGACACAGATGAACATCCAGAAATAATTAAGATAATATATAGTAAACAAAACTGTTTCATAGTTTTATATGCCTTAGTTAAAGTATTTAGCTAAAAAAGCAAAACCCGCCCCTATTAAGAACAAAAAAACTGAAAAAAGATAGATGTATTTATTTATCTTTCGTAATTTTTTACACACAAAAGCCTGTTTGGGGTCAATGGTGCAGGGAAGAGAATTAGCTTTTTTAAGTAAAAATCCACACAATATAAGCAAAGTTCCAGCTACTGAAAACAGTAAAACCTTATGGTTACTTAAAGTAATAATAAAAGGAAAGTTGCTAACCAACCCTGCCATTACCGCCCCCATACCTAGGGTAATTAAAAGGGCAGGTAAGGCACAACAAAGAAGGGTTGAGGTCGAGGTAAAAAGGCTAAGCAAGGTGATAAAAAACCCAGTTTTTTCATTTTTCATATAGCTAATTTTTACCTCGGTTGATTAAAACTACATTATAGCCAGCATCCTCTACCAGTTTTTTTAGGACATCGTCAGGCAAGGTTTTATCCTTTTTTAAAACCAGAGTCATTATTTTAGTATCTAGATTTAAAGCATAGGTTTCAACCTCATCTCTTTTGGCGAAAACCTTTCTTAAAACCCCCACACAAAAATCACACACCACTCCCTTTAAAGTTACAGATAAGGTTTCAGTAGTTTTTTCTTGTGCCAGCAAAGGTTTATTAACACTAACTAACAAAAAAAGGCTTAAAAAAACATAAATAGCTATTTTAGATTTTAACATATAATACTCCATAAATTGTTGATTGTTATAAATTTTATTAAAAACGATAGATCCAGTTAAACATTACATCGCCATCTTCATTTGCTCCCATTTCGGTTAAAACATCCCCTTTAAAGAAACGAACAAATGGTGTTAGGCGGAAGTTATCATCTTTGCTAGGCTTGTGATCTAGTTCTAATATTAACCAAGAGTGAAGATCGCCACTACTACCAATATAAGGGGCAACACCTGCTCTAACCTTTTGCTCAAAGTAGCTTTTAGCAATGTCTGCATCGTTATGAGTATAATGAGCTTCATAAGCACCGTAAAAACGCCTATCTTCAGCATCTGCACTAATGCCATTCATCGCATAAAAACCATCCTTACCTTTTTTCTCCTTTTGATAAGAATGTTCTTGCCCAACCGCATTTTCTAAATAAAGATTCACTTGAGACCTATCTCCATTATAGCGATAAAGCCTATTATTTAAAATTACTGAATTGGCCAAATACTTTTCATCCTTATCATACACGCTAAATATGCCAGCTGAGGCTTTGGGATTAAAGGTGTAGTTAACATGCAGCATATTTTCATCCGCATTGTTCATTTGCATTAAGGTTGTGCCACCTACATAAGAAATAGGGCGGGCATAAGAAGCAAAGGGATAAAAGATAAGTATTATTAAGAAAGTATAGAACATAAAACTCCTAAAATTGATTGGTTAAATGAAACTTAAAGACTAATCCAAAAAATTTAGGCTTGCGGAGGGGAAAATAAGGGAAAGGAAGGGTTAGAAACTTTTGATAAAAGTAGATAGTTGTTTCTTACAAAGGGTTTTTTGGTTTCATTCTGGTTATTTAATGTGGATAAAGAATTCATGGAAATACAATTTCCAGAAAAGCAACAAGAGACTTTAGTTTTAGAAGAGGAATCTTTGTGGG
Organism: Alphaproteobacteria bacterium; assembly: GCA_046302855.1. Lineage (GTDB taxonomy): Bacteria > Pseudomonadota > Alphaproteobacteria > Rickettsiales > UBA8987 > JBKCHH01. The sequence goes on along the minus strand of JBKCHH010000011.1, from coordinate 948 downwards.
AATTTTTTTGATGATGACAATCACTTTTTTCCATACCAGCTTCTACACTAGCAGTTTCTAAGTTGCATTTGCATATAGGGCTAATAGCAACAGAAAAAGTAAAGATAAAAAGGGTTAAGATGGTTAAAAAACTTTGTCTCATACTTAAGAATAGCTAACTTTTTAATAAAAACAAGCGGTTTAGTCTTTTGTTTGTATTTTGTTTGTATCTTCAAAAATCACACTCTCGCCCTTTTTAATGAAGCCTAGATTTTTTCTGGCAAGTTCGTCTATTAAATCAAGGTTGGGGTTGTTTTCGTTTAAATCTTCAATTTTAGTTTCAAGTTCCAGCTTTTCTAGCTTTATACCTTGATATTTTGTTTGTAGTTCATCCAGCTCTTTTTCTTTTTTCACAAGCGAATTTATTTCCTTAGAGCCACTAATTAAATGATAGGAAAAATACCCAATTAAGAACAAAATAATTGCTAGCTGTAGGTAAAAATACTTGTTTTTTGGTCTTGGGGTTAAGCTATTGTTATTATGAATTTTCATTTATTTATCAAAAATATGGCTGGCATATTTGGCACTTGAGCCTAGTTTTTCTTCTATTCTAATTAGCTCATTATATTTTGCAAGCCTATCAGACCTGCAAAGGGAACCAGTTTTTATCTGCCCCGCCCCAGAACCTACAGCTAGGTGAGCAATAAAGCTATCTTCACTCTCGCCACTTCTGTGTGAAATTATTGAGTTATAACCTGCAGTATTTGCAATTTTTATCGCTTCAATGGTTTCAGATACAGTGCCTATTTGGTTTAGTTTTATTAAAATTGCATTGGCAAGCCCATTTTTTATCCCCTCTTGCAATATTTCTGGATTGGTAACAAATAAATCATCGCCAACCAGTTGAATTTTTTTACCCAAACTTGTGGTTAGATTTTTCCAGCCTTCAATATCATCTTCTGCCATACC
>JBKCHH010000010.1:0-7245 GCA_046302855.1 Alphaproteobacteria bacterium | reverse complement strand
TAGAAGAGATGATAGGGGTGGCGATAGAAAATTTGATAATAGGAAATCTGGCTTCAAAAAACCCTACAGAAGAGATGAGGGGGATAGAAGCGAGAGAAGCTTTTCAGACAGACCAAGAAGAGAGTTTGATGGGGATAGACCTTCAAGTGATAGACCTTACAAAAAACCCTATAGAAGCAATGATGATAGAGGGGAACGAAAAAGTTTTTCCAACGATAGACCTTACAGAAGGGAAGAAGGGGCAAGGGAGGAAAGAAACTTTTCAGATAGACCACCAAGAAGAGAATTCAATAATGATAGGCCAACAGGCGATAGACCATACAAAAAGCCATACAGAAGAGATGAAGGTGGCAGGGAAGAAAGAAGTTTTTCCAACGATAGGCCATACAAAAAACCTTACCGTAGCGATGATAGAAGAGAAGATACTAGAGGTGGTGGCAGGGATTTTTCTGGTGGATATGCTAGTGAGGGTTCTGCAGAAGGGGGGGAAAGAAAGCCCTTCAAAAAACCCTACAAAAAGCCATATGGTAAATCCTTTGGCAATAATTCTGGTGGCGGAAGATCTGGAGCTAGGGCTGGTTCTAGAAGTGGCTCTAAAACTGGCGGTCGCTCAAACAACCGCCCAAACAAAAATTTTGGCGGAAAAAGAAATTTTAACAACTCAACCAACAACAACGATAAGGAGTAAACTATGTCGCAAGGCTTTTCAATAACAGGTGGAACAGAAATTTTGCAAGTGGCAGATGCCGTTGCTAAAGAAAAGGGCTTACCAAAAGAAATAATTATTTCTGCCCTTGAAGAATCAATCTTAGCGGTTGCAAAAAGAAAATATGGCTCTGAACATAACATCAAAGCCAAGGTGGATCAAAGAAATGGCGAAATTACCATTCTAAAAGAAAGAAGCGTTGTAAAAACTATAGAAGATTATGAAAGTGAAATAGATCTAGATGACGCAAAAAAAATTAATCCACAGGCAAAAATTGGTGAAACGGTTGTAGAACAACTTCCTCCAGTAGAATTCGGCAGGGTAAATTCCGCTACTTTTAAATCTGTTCTCACTACCAAAATTATGGAAGCAGAAAGGGATAGAGAGTTTGAAGAGTTTAAAGATAGAGTGGGTGAAATTATTACAGGGGCGGTAAAAAGAATCGACTACGGCAACATCTATATTGATTTTGGCAAGTCTGAAACCGTTCTTTTAAAAGAAGAAACTATCCAAAGGGAAAACTTTAGAAATAACGATAGAATAAGGGCCTATATTTACGATGTGCGAAAAGAAGCGAAGGGTCCGCAGATTTTCCTTTCAAGACGCCACCCAAACTTTTTGGCGGAGTTATTTCGTCAAGAGGTGCCAGAAATTTATGATGGTATTGTGCAAATTAAAGGTGTGGTGCGTGATGCGGGTTCAAGAGCCAAAATTGCTGTGGCATCGACTGATCAATCAACTGATCCAGTAGGGGCTTGCATTGGTCCTAGAGGTTCACGCGTTTCATCTATTTACAATGAACTGCAGGGTGAAAAAATTGATATAGTAGAATGGAGCCCAGACATTGCAAAGTTTGCCGTCAACGCCCTTTCTTCAAAATCTAAAGACAATATGGTGCAGGTGACAAAAATTGTAATTGATGAGGAGAAAAGCCTAATTGAAGCCGTAGTGCCAGATGATCAAAAATCCCTTGCCATTGGTAGAAGGGGGCAGAATGTAAAACTTGCCTCTGAACTGGTTGGCTGGGAGATTGATGTGCTTGGTGAAAGTGAATATTCTGAAAGGTCAACTGATGAATTCAACAAGGCTTCGCAGTTATTTACGGAACAGCTAAATGTTGAGCCAGTAATTGGTCAGTTACTAGCGTCAGAGGGCTTTAAAACGGTGGAAGAAGTGGCTTTTGTAGAAATAAAAGAGCTAATGGCAATCGAGGGCTTTGATAAAGATTTAGCCGAAGAACTACAAAAAAGAGCCAAGGCAAAAATTGTTCTAGATCAAAAGGAAGAAGCGGAAGAAACCGAAAAGGCTTAAGTTAGCGGTTATGTTGTAGGTGAGCCAAAATTTATTTTGGCTTCGCTATGTTCCTAGTAAATGATGATTGGCTTACCTATACTTAGCATCAAGTTCTAGCCTTCTGGCAAGTTCAGCTTCCCACTTGTCCCCATTAGCAAGAAGTTTTTCTTTGTTGAATAGAAGCTCGGCGTGGGTTTCAGTGGCATATTCAAAGTTTGGACCCTCCACAATGGCATCTACTGGGCATGCCTCTTCACAAAGCCCGCAGTAAATACATTTGGTCATATCAATATCATACCTAGTTGTTCTTCTAGAGCCATCTGCCCTTTCTTCTGCCTCTATAGAAATTGCTTGAGCGGGGCAAATAGCCTCGCACAGTTTGCAGGCAATGCACCTTTCTTCGCCATTTGCGTATCTTCTAAGGGCGTGTTCCCCCCTAAATCTGGCAGAAATTGGACCCTTTTCGTAAGGATAATTAATAGTAACCTTAGGCTTAAACATATATTTAAATGTTAGCCACATTCCTCTACCCACTTCAGTAAGGAGAAAATATCTAAGCAGTTTTGCTCTCATAAAATTTTAAGAATTTTGGTGTAGATTAGCCATAATTCCCTTTCAATCAATAATAATTAATAGTCTTTAGTTTTAAAGTTTTTCATTTATAAGCTCCAGAAATTAACCAATAAAACTATGCACAAAACTATTTTTCTTTTTCCGGGGCAAGGCTCACAAGCAGTTGGCATGGGTCTAGATGTATTTAATCAAAACAAAAAAGCCAAAAAAGTATTTGAGGAGGTAGATGACACCCTAAAACAAAACCTATCCAAAATTATTTTTGAAGGGCCAGAGGAAGAGCTATCCCTAACTGAAAATACCCAGCCTGCCTTAATGGCAACTTCTATTGCCTATTTAAAAGTTCTGGAAGAAAAACTAGAAAAGCCAATCGAGCAACTCTGCCAGTTTGTGGCGGGGCATTCTTTAGGGGAATATACCGCCCTTTGTGCGGTGGAGGCAATTTCTCTAAAAGATGCCGCAAAGCTGTTAAAAGCAAGGGGCAAGGCCATGCAAATGGCAGTTCCAAAAGGTAAGGGAGGTATGGCAGCCTTAATAGGGGAAGATTATGGACAGATTAAAAAATTAGTAGATGAAATTGCTTCCAGTAATCTAGTGTGCGAAATTGCTAATGATAACGGTGGCGGGCAGGTAGTAATTAGTGGCGAAATTCAAGCTATTGAAAGGGCAGAAGAAATCTACAAAAACTTTAACATAAAAAGGTTTGTGCGGTTAAATGTTTCCGCTCCATTTCACTCTAGCCTAATTAAAAAAGCAGCTGATGTTATGGCATTAGAACTATCAAAAGTAGCAATCCATAAGCCAAAACTACCAGTAATTGCCAATATTACCGCAACCATTAATAGAGATGAGCACAAGATTAAAGATTTGTTGGTGGCTCAAGTATGTGGCACGGTAAGGTGGCGGGAATCTATGGAGGGCTTAAAGGGGCTTGGCATCACCAAGGCTTATGAAATAGGTTCAGGCAAGGTTTTAGCAGGGCTACTAAAAAGAATTGATAAAGAAATTGAGGTAGTAAACATCAATTCTCTTGAAACTATCAATAATTTAGCTAGTTAAGTAGTTCAAAAAAATTAAGGTAGCTTGGATGAAAATAGAATATAATAAACTAGATAACGAAAAGGCTAAATTTAATAGCACTTATGAAGTGATAGTTTTTTCTGACGAAATTACTAAAAAAATTGATAGCAATTTGGTAAAATTCCAGAAAAGTTTCTCAATGCCAGGCTTCCGCCCCGGTAATGTTCCAATGAACATTATCCGCCAGAAAAAAATGAATGAAGTTCTGGGTGAAACACTAGAAGAGGCTTTACAGGAATCTTCTTTTCGCCTTTACACTTTAGAAAAGGTAAAGCCTTCTAGCCAACCAAAAATTGAAATAAAGCAATATGAGCTTGGTAAAGATTTACAATATAAAATTTCTTTTGACTTCCTACCACAAATACCAGAGGTAGATTTTAACGAAATTACGCTAGATAGCTACATTCCAGAAATATCTGATGAAGAGGTAAATGACGCTATAGAAAAAATTAGCCAAGATTATAAAAGCTATTCTCCCGTTGAGAGAAAATCAAAAAACGGTGATGAGGTGGTAATTGATTTCAAAGGTTTTGTAGATGGTGAGGCCTTTAAAGGTGGCGAGGCAAAGGGCTATCATTTAGTGCTTGGTAGCAAATCTTTTGTAGATAATTTTGAACAACAGTTAATTGGTAAAGAAATAGGCGAAGAAATTGAGGTAAATGTCACCTTCCCAGAAAATTATCAGGGTAATTTATCTGGCAAAAAAGCAAAGTTTGAAGTGGTAATAACCGCTATTAATGAACCTGAAACTCAAGAAATTAACGATGCCTTAGCAGAAAAGCTAGGCTATGAAAATCTAGATACTCTAAAGGAAGACATAAAAAAACGCATTGGTTTTGAATATGAAGTTGCCTTGCGGAACATAACCAAAAAAGAGCTGTTCGATAAACTTCACGAAAAAATAGATGCAGAAGTACCAGAAAAAATTGTTCAGCAAGAAAGTGAAGCTATTTTAAACCAAGTAAAATCATCTGAGAAAAAAGATGATTTTAAAATCACCAAAGATTTTGAAAAAAAGGTTGAAGATATTGCCAAAAGAAGGGTGGTGCTTGGCTTATTTTTATCTCAAACTGGTGAAAAAAATGCCCTTGAGGTTACTAATAGTGATATTGAAGGCTTTATAAAAATTCAAGCCCAGCAATTTCCAGAGGAGGCTCATAGGCTGGTGGAGTATTATCAAAAAAATCCGCAAGTTTTAGAATCTCTGCGTGGACCAATGCTAGAAGAAAAGGTGGTTGATTTTATTTTAAAAAGGGTAAAGACTAACGAAATTACTAAAACCTCTAAAGAAATAAAAGAAATAATAGAGCAAAAGTCTAAAGAGGCAGATAAAGAGCTAGGAATTAGTGATTATTAATGCCAAGGTGTTTACTAAAACTGGATCGTCATTGCGAGCAGAGCAAGGCTCTTGCAGAGGCAATCCAGCAAATAAAATTCAAAAAAATATGCCAAAAGCATTGTGTTTATAAACTGGATTGCTTCGCTTCCGCTCGCAATGACGATAAAAACATAACCGCAAATGACCACTTATTTTTTAAAACGCCTAGCCCTTATTATTCCAACCATATTTGGAATAATGTTAATTAACTTTGTTATAATTCAATTGGCACCGGGTGGGCCAGTGGATCAAATGATTGCAAAAATTAAGGGGGCAGAGGTATCTTCCCTTAATCGCATTACTTCTGCTGGGGGAGATTTAGTAAAATCTTCAACCACTAATACGCAAAATGATTATGCTTCTAACAAGGGTATAGACCCAAAATTAATTGAGGATTTAAAAAAGCAATATGGTTTCGATAAGCCATTGCTTGCAAGGTTTTGGCAAATGTGTGGCAATTATTTGCGGTTTGATTTTGGGCAGAGCTTTTATCAAAACTCCTCAGTTATCAATTTAATTCTAGATAAACTACCAGTTTCAATTTCACTGGGGCTTTGGAGCACTGTTTTACTATATTTAATTGCCGTGCCACTTGGTATTAGAAAGGCGGTGAAAAATGGTTCTAGGTTTGATGTTTCAACCACTACTATATTGATAGTTACTTACGCCATCCCCTCATTTCTATTTGCCGTTTTACTAATTGTGCTTTTTGCCGGGGGTAGCTTTTTAAACATCTTCCCATTAAGGGGGCTATATTCAGATAACTTTTCGAGCTTAAGCTTAATGGGCAAAATTATGGATTATTTGTGGCACATTGCCCTACCCGTCTTCACCTTAATTTTGGGAAGTTTTGCCACCCTTAGTTTGCTAACAAAAAATTCATTTCTAGAAGAAATAAGTAAACAGTATGTAACCGCCGCCTATGCTTATGGCATTAGATATAAACGCATTTTATACAAACACATATTCCGCAACGCCATGTTGATTGTGATTGCTGGCTTTCCCGCTGCCTTTATTGGAGCCTTTTTTGCAGGTAGCCTGTTAATTGAAACCATTTTTTCTCTTGATGGGCTTGGCTTGCTTGGTTTTGAGGCAATAATTACTAGAGATTATCCAGTAATTTTTGGCACTCTTTTTATTTTCACTCTAATGGGATTAGTCCTTGGAATAATTTCTGATATTGCTTATGTATTAGTTGACCCTAGAATTGATTTTAGTAAATTGAATAAATAGATAACTAAAAATATGGGCGATAAAGTAAACCTAAGATGGTGGGAAATAGATCAGATTGAAAAGAAGCAAGACCTTTCTGAAGAGATATTTAAAGAACGCGATTTAACCGGCGTAAACTTTAGTCGCAAGAATCTAAAAAAAGCCATACTTACTGGTTGCACCCTTATAAATGCTAATTTTTCTGGCTCAGATTTGCAATTTGCTAGGCTAAATGCTGCCAATCTTAAAAACGCCAACTTTCAAAATGCCGATTTAAGGGGAACAAATCTAAGGGGCTCATCTTTAATAGGGGCAAATTTTTTAGGGGCAAACCTGCGTGGCACTTCTTTTTCTGGCGCTAGGTTCGATAAAACCACTCAATTTCCAGAACTCTTGCAAGGCTCTATAGATAAATACCAATCAAAATATGTTAACAAACATAGTGATGGCACCTTTACTTTTTTGTAGGTGAGAAGTTATTGATACCAACAAACTCTTCCGCTATTTTGTGAATGTTAGTAGAGTTAGAACCTTTAAATAGTATATTTACTGGCGATTTTGTATCGATAAACCCTTTTAGTGCAGGCAAAATATCGTTTAAGTTTTTAGCCAAAATAATATTTTTGCTAGAACCGCCTGTTAATGCCTGCCTGTAAAGCTCACCATGCAAAATTGCTAGGTCGATAGTTTTTAATTCCGCTATTATTTCTTGATGATATTCTATTTCTTGTGTGCCTAACTCTTTCATATCCCCAAGCACGGCTGTTTTTATGCCAGCCATTTTTTTTAAGTTCTGCAGGGCAAATTTTACTGAAACAGGGCTTGCGTTATAGGCATCATTTATTACAGTTATTCCACCCTTTAATTTTATAATCTCCCCCCTACCCTTTTCTGGCTTTAAAGAATTTAGCTTTTGTAAAACACTATTAACATTTAACTTTAGATATTTTAAACAAGCTATTGCTATAATTAGGTTTATTTTATGAATTAAAAAGTTTTGTGG
>JBKCHH010000009.1:0-2033 GCA_046302855.1 Alphaproteobacteria bacterium | reverse complement strand
ATCGGAAGCGTCGAAACTTAGCACTTCACCAACTGAGGCTTTGCGTATTTTATCCTCAATCTCTTTGGCTAGTTTTGGATTTTCTTGAAAATAGGCTCGCACCTTTTCTTTACCCTGCCCCAGCCTTTCTGTGCCGTAAGAGAACCAAGCACCAGATTTTTCTATAATATTTAGCTTAACGCCTAAATCTATAATTTCGCCCAGTTTACTAATTCCTTGCCCAAAGATTATATCAAACTCTGTGCGTTTAAAGGGTGGTGCCACCTTGTTCTTAACCACTTTACAGGTGGTTATGTTGCCAACTGCCTCTTCCTTTTCAGTTATTGATTTGCCCTTTCTTATTTCAATACGCACCGATGCATAGAATTTTAACGCATTACCCCCTGTGGTAGTTTCAGGATTTCCAAACATTACGCCAATCTTATGCCTAATTTGGTTAATAAAAATTATGGTGCAGTTGGTTTTAGAAATCGAACCAGTTAGTTTGCGAAGAGCTTGGCTCATAAGGCGGGCTTGCAAACCCATATGTTGATCGCCCATTTCGCCCTCTATTTCTGCCTTTGGCACAAGGGCTGCCACACTATCAATAACTATTAGGTCTATCGCACCAGAGCGAACCAGAGTATCTGTTATTTCCAACGCCTGTTCACCAGTATCTGGCTGTGAAAGAACTAGGTCTTTAGTTTCAACCCCTAAATTTTTTGCGTAGATTGGGTCTAGAGCGTGCTCTGCATCTATAAAAGCTGCTACTCCGCCTTGTTTTTGGCATTCTGCGATAATGTGCAGAGTTAGTGTGGTTTTTCCAGAACTCTCAGGCCCGTAAATTTCTATCACCCTGCCTTTTGGTATGCCACCCACGCCTAGGGCTAAATCTAACCCGAGAGAACCAGTTGAGATTACCTCGATTGGTTCTAAGTTCTTTTGCCCCAGCTTCATTATGGAGCCTTTGCCGAAGGTTCTTTCTATTTGTGTTAGTGCACTATCAAGAGCTTTAATTTTATCCATAGAATTCAAAATGTTGAAAAAAGTAAATAAGGTTAACTATTAATTAACTATTGCGAACTATTAGTTAATCAAGTAATTTTGAATGTATAGCCAACTTAATGGTTTTATCAAGTTGAATTACTGTTATATTTTATGAGCCAAGAAAATAATTCAAATAATGCAAGCAATAGCTTAAATAACAGCTATAGAACCTTTAAAAACCTTGTTTTACCAATGGTTTACAGATTAAATTACGGCAAAAAAACCAATAGATATAGAGTTTTTAACGAAAGCAATCAATTTGCGGATGTTGATGCCCTGCTTGCCTTAGAGGCAATTCAAAAAACAGGGGTTGCTAAGCCTAAAAAAATTGAAAACAAAACGGCTAAAAAATTTAATTTAATTGAAAAGGAAAAGCTAAACCTTTATAACCCCGCCGAAAAGAACTAGCTTGATAAATGCCAGAAAACCTTTCACAGGGTAAATTAGTTGAAGAAATTGCTCGCTTAAAAAAACAGCAGAATGCGGTAATTTTAGCCCACTACTATCAAGAGGATGATATTCAAGATGTTGCTGATTTTATTGGCGATTCCTTAGAGCTTTCTCGCAAGGCTGCATCTACTAATGCCGATGTAATTGTATTTTGTGGTGTAAAATTTATGGCAGAGGTGGCAAAAATTTTAAACCCCACTAAAAAAGTTATTATTCCAGATGTAAATGCCGGCTGTTCATTAGAAGATTCTTGCCCACCGCTTGCTTTCAAGGCATTTCGTGAAAAGCATAAAAACGCAATTTCGCTCACCTACATTAACTGTTCGGCGGAAGTTAAGGCACTTTCAGATGTAATTGTTACCTCAAGCAATGCAGAGAAAATTATTAGGCAAATTCCATTGTCAACACCCATAATATTTGCCCCTGATAAGTATTTGGGTAAGTATTTAATTAAAAAAACGGGCAGGGATATGATTTTGTGGGAGGGAAGTTGCATTGTGCATGAGCATTTTTCTCTAAAAGCCTTGGTGAAGTTAAAAGCAAGGCACAAAAAAGCA
>JBKCHH010000008.1:0-12389 GCA_046302855.1 Alphaproteobacteria bacterium | reverse complement strand
AATTCAAAAATGAACTCAACCAATATCTACAATATTACAATAACTTAAGACCTCATCAATCTTTAAATGGACAAACTCCAAATTCCTATGTATAAAACCACATCCCTTGTCATCGAGTTAGTGAACCTTTACAATTGCGAGCGAGAGCTTTGCTCGAAGCGTGGCAATCCACAAAAATTGCGTTTCTTGAAAAAATACCTGATACTCAAGCTATGCCTTGTTTATGGATTGCTTCGTCGTTGCACTCCTCGCAATGACGCTATGAGAATTAGCATAAGATTTATACTCATATTACTGTTTCTTTTACCAAAACAATCCTTCGCCCTGCCACTGGTTGCAGAACTTGGCACAGATAATATCTATATAGACCATAAGTTTAACGGTATAGAGGTTCTATTAATTGGGGCTAGGAATGAAAATGGCAGAATTACTATTATTACGCGTGGGGAAGAAAAAAATTTTCTCGTTCGCAAAAAAGAAAGGGTGAAGGGAGTGTGGGTGAACAATGATTCCATAAAAATCTATAATGCACCTAACTATTATAAAATTGCCTCCTCTGGTAAAATGGGGGTGAATCAAAATAATCCATTATTGAAAAACTTAGAAATATCAATAGATAACTTAAATTTTTTAAACACAAAAAATGATTATCTAAAAACATTTCTGCAAGCCTTTGTGGAAGAAAAACAGCAAAAAAATCTTTACTCTGCACAAGTTGATAGAGTGCAGTTAATAGGTGAAACCTTATTTAGGGATACAATAAAATTCCCCAAAAACATTAGCCCCGGGCTTTATACTACAGAAATATATTTGATAAATGGCGATGAATTATCTTCTTTACAGATAGTGCCAATCAACATAAAAAAGGTGGGTTTTGATGCCGTAATTGAAAGGTTTGCTGATAATTACAGCTATTTGTATGGATTGTTAGCAGTGGGGTTGGCAATTTTACTTGGTTTTGTAGCCTTTAAACTACTTGTATAATATATGATTTATGAAATCTTCACCCTTTAGAAAATATGGTTTTGCAGAGCTTTTGGTTCTATTAATTTCTTTATTTATAATAGCGCCTTTTACTGAAAAAGGGGGCGTATCGCAAATTTTTCTTTTAGGGGTATTTTTCTTAGCAGTAATAAATGCCACCTACTTAATTTCAAAGAGCAAAAGGGTTTTATATCGCTGCCTTTTCCTTGCCATTCCCACCATTATTTTTCATATTCTAGATGCTTTTATTGTTAATAAATACATAGAGGTTGCAACTATTTTATTTTCTCTCGCCTTTATTTCTTTTATTATAGTTATGATGGTTTCATCCCTATTTTTGCTAAAAAAAGTTTCCTATAATATAATTTTAAGTGCCATTATTGTTTATATATTACTTGGAATTGCTTGGGCATTTATGTATGCTTTTATTGATATTATTCATCCAAACTCATTTGCCGTTCATTTTGCCAGCCAGCCGTTAGAAAGAATTGATGGTGATTCTATATATGATTACTTTTACTATAGCTTTGTAGTTTTATGCACCGTGGGTTTTGGTGATGTAACGCCATTTTCACCCCTTGCGAAATCTTTTAGTATTCTAGAGGCAATTACCGCACAGATTTATCTAACCGTTATTATCGCAAGGTTGGTTGGAATGCATATAAGCAAAAGATAATTTATGCACGGCTGGCTAAATATTAATAAAATGGTTGGAATTTCTTCTAACCAAACCTTGACCCAATTAAAAAAACTTATTCCTAAAAAAACAAAAGTAGGGTTTTTAGGAACGCTAGACCCCTTTGCCAGTGGCGTTTTGCCTGTTGCCATAGGGGAAGCCACCAAAACCATTTTCTTTGCAGAAGATGGCGTAAAGGAATATATCTTCCACCTAAAATTTGGTGAAGAGACCGATAGTTTAGATTTAACTGGAAGAGTTGTTAAAACCAGCCCTAAAATTCCAACCGAGGCAGAAATAATAAAGGCTATTCCTATTTTTTTTGGCGAAATAAGCCAAACTCCACCCGCCTTTTCTGCCATAAAAATTAATGGGGAAAGGGCTTATAACTTGGCAAGGCAGGGGCAAGAGTTTGCAATAAAACAAAGGCAGGTTTATATTCATAATCTTGAGCTTTTATCTTACCAACCACCAATCGCTAAGTTTATATGCAAATGTTCTAAGGGAACCTATATAAGGTCTTTAGGTAGAGACATTGCCTTGGCTTTGCAAACATTTGGGCATTTGGTAGCATTAGAGAGAACACAAAATGGCAAGTTTTTGTTGAAAAACTCTGTTTCTACACACTTTTTACTAGAAAATATAAAAAAAACCTCTATTGGTGATGCCCTCTTGCCAGTAGATTATGTGCTAGACGGCATCCCTGTGCTTAATCTTGATGAAAAACTGGTGGAGAAAATTAAGAATGGCGTAAAACTATCCTTAAACGAGAAGGATGGCAAATACAAAGTTCTTAATAACAAACTCTTGGTGGCGATTGTTGAAGTGAATGATAACCATTTAAGAATATTAAAAAACCTTAACCTCTAAATCTATAGGAGAAACAAGATGTCCGCAGAAGTAAAAAAAGAAGCCAAAAAAGAAACTAAAAAGAAAGAAGCTGGAAAAGATACCGCAAAGGGTCATATAATTGCAACCTTTGCCACTAAAAAAGGTGATACTGGTTCGCCAGAAGTTCAAGTAGCCCTATTAACTGATAGAATTAAAAGCCTAACTGAACATTTAAAAGTTAACAAAAAAGATACCCTTTCAAGAAGAGGTCTATTTTTAATGGTTGGCAAAAGGAAAAAACTCCTTACCTATTTAAAAAACAAAGATAGTAGCCGTTATGAGAGCTTAATTGAGAAATTATCCTTAAGGAAATAATAATAGTGAAAGTAGAAAATCATAAAATTCACTACTATGTTGGCGATATTGAAGATGGTATAGAAATAAATGGCTCAATCGCCATAGATACCGAAGCTTCTGGCCTAAAAATCTATACCAGAGATAAACTCTGCCTAGTGCAAATTGCTACTGAAAGTAAAGATGTTATCTTGGTTCACTTTCCAGATTTTGATTACAGCAATGCCAAGAATTTGAATAAACTACTAAACAACAACAAAATTCAAAAGATATTTCACTTTGCTAGGTTTGATATTGGCGCTTTAAATCATCATTTAGGCGTTGATGTGCAAAATGTTTACTGCACCAAAATAGCCTCTAAACTATCTAGGACCTATACTGATAAACATTCTCTGCGTGAATTGGTGAGGGAAGTATTTGGCAAGGAATTAAACAAGCAAGAGCAATGTTCCGATTGGGCCGCTAGAGATTTAACTAGAGATCAAATGACCTATGCCATGGGTGATGTTATTTATCTGCACAAAATTAAAGAATCTTTAGATACTAAACTATTTAGAATGGGCAGAACAAAACTAGCTGAAGCCTGCTTTGCCTTCTTGCCTCACCGCGTAGAGCTAGATAGAAATGGCTTTGAAGAAAGCGATATATTCTCGCATATGTAATTTACTTAAACTCCAAAGGCAAAAATATTTTTATTTTACCATCCACCAATAAAGATTCTGGGGGGGAAGGGTAGGGGGAGCTTTCACTAATTAATCTATCAATCTTATCGTTTATTATCTCTTGTTTAGATTTCTTTTCAAAAAAAGAATCTAGCAAAAAACCCTTACCATCTATGGTGAAAGAAATTAGCACCGGTTGCTTATCTAACACCTTTTCTTGCGTTAAGGGCAGGTTTTTTAAGCCTGAATTATCATTCTTGATGCGAAGTTCTAAATATTCAGTTAGGGTTTTTATATAGGCCTTTTTTGCATCAATTTCTTCTGCCTTCAAACTAGAACTAAAAAATAAAATCAATATTAATACTATTCGCATATTAAATTATAAAATTAGGGTGAAGGGAAAAGAATAAAAGGGGCGTGATTATAAAAATAAATACTAAAGATTGGTAAAGCCCAACCACATAAACCTTTATTTTTTTACGGATGAAACCTCTTTTATGCTCTAGTAGTTTTAAATCTTCCTTTGATTTTTTTATTAGGTAGAAAAAAAGTAAATATTCAGCCAAACCTAAAATTAGGGTAATAAGGGGAAATAAATATTGCGGAGCTAAAACTTCCATATAAAACATCAATAGCAAAGTAAATTATTTTTTAAATGATTATTATAAAACTAGCACGCAAATATGTAGGTTCTTATTTGTTTTTTCTGTTCTTTTATTTGTGGACGGCATTTACCACCATTCCATTTTTACCACTTATTTTATTATTCCCCAAACTTGCCATATATAATGCTAGAAGTTGGAGCTATGGGCTTTTAACTGCTATAAACCTATTCTGTGGCGTTAGATATAGGGTAATTGGTAAAGAGTTAATTAGCGATTCTAGTTTTATAGTTGCCTCTAAACATCAATCAGCTTGGGAAACATTTGCTTTTTTTAGCATCTTTCAACACCCCAGCTTTGTGCTAAAGGAAGAGTTAATGAAAATCCCTGTATTTGGCACCTACTTAAAAGTGCTAAACTGTATTTCGGTAAAAAGGGATGGCTCATTAAAAGACTTAAAAACTCTGCTAACAAAGGCTAATTCTTTGTTAAAAGAACCAAGCAAGCAACTAATAATTTTTCCAGAAGGAACCAGGGTAAAGTATGGCGAAACAAAAGAGCCAGAGGCTGGAATTTATCTTTTATATAAGAACCTAAATTACCCCATCTATACAGTTAGCCATAATTCTGGCAAGTTTTGGCATAAGGGTAAAATTTTAAAAGAGGCAGGCTTGGTAGAGGTAGTAATTTCCAAAAAAACACCTCTTAATTTAAGCAAGGAGCAGTTTTTGCAAGAGCTAAATAAGGGGATTAATCAACTTAATTAAAAACTATTAAACATACCCACCCTTAAAGGTGCTGATTATTCTATCTGCCTCGGCGGATGGGATTCCCATATGTTTAAACACATAGTTGCCAAGCAGCAAACTTGATTCAAAATTTTCTGGCATGGCATCAGTTGCACCTAGTTTTTTGATCTCTAAGGCTTGGTTATGGTCTTTAACCCGCACAATAATTGGCAGTTGCGGATAGTTGGTGCGGATAAGTTTTACTACTGATTGCATTCTTGCCTCCTCCTTATCCGTAATCACCAGCATTTGCGCCTTTTCTATGCCTAGAAGTTTGTAGATTTCTAGCTTTTCGCCCCTGCCGTAATATACTGGAAAGTTCTCTTCCCTTGCCTCTGCCACTTTTCGTAAATCTGAATCTATGCAAATAAAATTGTTGAAGTTTTGGCTAATAAGAAGCCTTGCTAAAACCTTTCCTATTCTACCAAAGCCAATAATTATAATGTGATTGCTTAAATCAGATGCTTCTGATTTTAAATCTTCATCAGATGAAAAAAGCGGATCCGTGCTTTTGGGTGCAGAAATTCTTTCCGCAATTTCTTGCCCCAGTTGTAATAAAAAGGGCGTTAATGCCATAGAGATGGCGATTGATACAAATAGCATATCTACCATATCATTTTCTAAAATCTTTTGCTTGGCAGCTAGGGTAAAAAGAACAAAGGCAAATTCACTCCCTTGGCTTAAGGCAAAGCCAGATTTTATGGCAGTTGCCCTGTTTAAATTAAACAGAAGCGATAATACAAAAATTACCGAAAATTTTAGCAAAATTAAGCCCACAGTAATTAATATAATGTTGGGGAATTGATCCACCAAAACTTCAAAGTTAATTTCCATGCCGATGGTGATAAAAAATAACCCCATCAGCAGGCCTTTGAATGGTAGCATATCACTTTCAATTTGCGTTTTATATTCCGTTTCTGCTACCAGTAAACCTGCTAAAAAGGCTCCAAGAGCAAGTGAAAGCCCAGCCTCATTAGTTAGCCAAGCAATGCCAAAAACAATTAATAGGGTGGTGGCAGTAAAGACCTCATTTACCTTTAAATTTCCAATAACTTCTAAAATGGGGCGAAGAATTCTTCTGCCAAGTAGAATTATAATTGCCACTACCAATAGCCCGTTAAATAAAGATTGCCCTATTACCATTAGTAAATTGGAAGAATCACCCTTGCCAAGCAACCCTATCATTATAAGTAGGGGGATAACCATTAAATCTTGCATGATAAGAACCGCTAAAGAAAGCCTGCCGGTTTGCGTTGCCTTTAAGCCATTATCAGAAATTGTTTGCAGTGCAACAGCCGTAGAAGAAAAGGCAAGGGAAGCGCCGATTATAACCGATTCTAAGGCACTTAAGCCCAGCAGATAACAGGCAAAACCTATTAAGCCACCAGTTAAAAACACCTGTGCCGAGCCAAAACCAAAAATGAAATACTTCATTGATTTCAACCGCTCAAAAGTTAGCTCTAGGCCAATTACAAACAGTAGGAAAATAATACCAATTTCAGCAATAAATTTGGTTACGGCTATATCTTTTATTACTCCTAAAAAGCTAAGAACACTTCCTGCCACTAAATAGCCAAGAACGGGGCTGAACCTTAGTTTTTTGAATATTGCCACTATGCAAATTGTCACCAAAAGCAATATTACTATTTGATAAAAATTTTCCGAATTGTGCATAGAGCTAAACTACTCGTTCTTTTTTTACACACTAAAAATTTAATTCAAAAGAGGCAATGAAATAATTTAAGAGGAATGATAAAGACTTTTCTACTCCTTCTCCCAAATTTCTTTTAATCTGCCAACTCTGCCACTGCCGTATTTGTAGGCGTTGTAGTGTTGCTCGTTGGTTTTGTAATATTCTTGATGATAGTTTTCTGCCCTGTAAAATTTGGTGGCAGGAAGAATTTTTGTGGCTATTTTTTTGCCCTTAAATTTTGCTTCTAAGGCTACCAAAGATTTCTCTGCCTGTTGCTTTTGCAAATCATTCAAATAAAAAATATAGGTTTGATACTGCCTGCCCTTATCCGCAAACTGCCCCCTTGCATCAAAAGGATCAATATTTTGCCAATAGGTATCAAGCAGTTTTGCGTAAGAGGTTTTTTTACTATCAAATTCAACCTCTATTACCTCTATATGGTCTTTAATATCTTGATAGGTTGGGTTTGGCTGCTCACCGCCACTGTAGCCCACAGTTGTTTTGGTAACCCCATTAACTGCATCAAAGGCAACCTGCATGCACCAAAAGCATCCGCCGGCAAAAATGGCTTTGTTATCTAATTCTTTAGAATTGGCTGGCTGATACATAAATAAAATAATAAAAATTATTGCTCTAAGAAACATCCGCTATAATATATTGCTATAAATATTATGAACTATGGCAGGACATTCCCAATTTGCAAATATTAAGCATAGGAAAGAGGCTCAGGATAAAAAAAAGGCGAAAATCTTCACCAAATTAGTTAGGGAAATTTTTGTAGCAGCCAAAACTGGTCAGCCAGACCCTAAATACAATGCCACCCTTTATAATGCCATTGTAAATGCCAAGTCTAAAGGCTTATCGAAAGATAGAATAGACTATGCCATAGCCAAGGCAGTAAACCCAACCCAAGGGGAAGATTATCAAGAAATCACCTATGAGGGCTTTGCCCCAAATGGCGTAGGGCTTATTATAGAAACCCTTTCTGATAATAAAAACAGAACCGCCTCTGAACTTCGCTCCACCCTTACCAAAAATGGGGGGAATTTGGCAGAAAATGGGGCTGTTTCCTTTGGCTTTAAAAGGCTTGCCTACTTTTTGTATCCAGCAAAAATTGCCACAGAAGAGCAAATTTTAGAGGCAGTAATTGAATTTGGGGCAGAAGACGCAGAATCTTCAAGTGATTATCACGCTATTTATGGTCAAAAGGATGATTTTAGCCTTTTGCGAGAAAATCTAGTAAAAAAATTTGGTGAACCAGAAGAGGCAAAGCTAATATGGAAACCGCTAAATTTAATAGAGGTGGAAGAGGGTGAAAAAGAAAAAATCGAGCAATTAATAGAAAGGCTGGAAGATAGTGACGATGTGCAAAATATCTATGCTAACTATACTTAAAAACAAATGGAATTTATCATCCCCAAAAAACAAATTTACAGTGTTGAAAACTTTTGCCTAAGCCCCATAAACGAAACCATAATACAAGATATTCAGCAAAATAAATTACTGCTAATAGGGGAAGAAAAATCTGGCAAGACTCATCTGGCAAACATCTGGGCAGAGATAAATGTGGCAGAGTTTTTGGTGGATGCCAATCACTTTCCTAGTAAAAACCTAGTGGTTGAAAATGTTGAGCAGTTTTTAGGCAAAAGAGAGCAAGAGCTTTTGCATATTCTAAACCTAGTGGAGCAGACTGATAAAAAACTGCTTCTCACCACTAAAAATAATTATATAAACTTTGGTTTGGCAGATTTACTATCTAGGTATCGTGCCATACCCTCCATTACCATTCCAAAACCAGATGAAGAGCTATCTTCAAAGTTGCTGATAAAATTATTTGCTGAAAAACAGCTAAAACTAGCCCCTAAAATTATGCAGTATTTAGATAGGTTTTTAGTGCTAAATAATTACTCCTATAAAGAAATCTTTGCCTTAGTGGAGGAAATTGATAATATCATAAAAATTACCAATCAAAAACTAAGCCTTAAAGCCATTAAACAGATATGGAAAATTCGCTAGATAATATTCTGCAAGGTGCAATTATTGCTAAAGATTCTATTGCCTTTGCTACCCCAAAACAAAAAAACAAAGCATTAGAGCTAATTGCAAAAAATTTGCTTAAACACTCAAAAGAAATTTTGAGTGCCAGCCAAAAGGATGTTTCTTTGGCAAAGGAAAATGGCCTATCCAAAGCTATGATAGATAGACTAGAATTAAATGATGAGCGAGTTTTAAACCTTATAAAATCAGTAAAAGAAATAACTGCTATAAAAGACCCTGTTGGTAGAAAATTAAAAAAATGGAAAAGGCCAAATGGGCTAACCATAACGCAAGTGTCTGTTCCAATAGGAGTAATTGGGATTATTTTTGAATCAAGACCAAATGTGGCGATAGACGCAAGTTGCTTAGCAATAAAATCTGGCAATGCGATAGTGTTGCGGGGTGGGAGTGAGAGCTTTAATAGCTGTTTAAGCCTTGTGAATATAATACGCACCTCTTTAAAACAAGCAGGCTTAGATGAAAATATTGTATCTATTGTTCAAACTAAAGATAGGGCAGTGGTGGGGGAAATGTTGCGGGCTAGGGGTAAGATTGATTTAATTATTCCCCGTGGTGGCAAAGAGCTTATAAAAAGGGTTATTGAGGAAAGTAAAATTCCAACCCTTGAACATCTAGATGGCAACTGTTTTACTTACATTCACGAGCAGGCTGATGTTGATACCGCGATAAAGGTAAGTGTTAATGCCAAAATGCGTAGAGTTGGTATATGTGGTGCAACAGAAAGCATTGTGATAGATAAAAAAATTGCGGGTAAGGTTTTGCCAAAACTTACCCAAGAATTACATAACAGAGGTTGCGAACTAAGGGGAGACAAGGCTTCTATGGCAATTTCTAAGTTAATATCTAAGCAAGCGAGTGATGAGGATTACTATACAGAATATCTAGATGCGATAGTTTCTATAAAAATAGTGGCGGGTTTTGATGAGGCTTTGGAATTTATAAAAAAGCACCATTCCAAACATACTGATTCTATAATCACGGAAAGCAAAAAGGCGGCGGAAACTTTTCAAGAACAGCTAGATAGTGCCATTGTTATGGTAAATACCTCCACCCAATTTGCGGATGGTGGCGAATTTGGCTTTGGGGCAGAAATTGGCATTGCTACCGGAAAACTGCACGCTAGGGGGCCAGTTGGGGCAGAGCAGTTAAATACCTTTAAATATCTAGTAGAATCAAAAGGGGCGGTTAGGAAGTAATATAACAATGCTAGAAAACATCCAAAAACTACTCAAAACAGAAATAAGGCAGGTGGATGAGCTAATTTTAAACCTAGCCAAGTCTGAAATTGAAGTTAGCCAAAAGGTAATTTCGCACATCATTAGCTCTGGGGGTAAAAGGCTAAGACCCTTGCTAACGATAACTTCCGCCAAGATGTTTGGTTTTGAAGGGTTTGAGCATATAAGGCTTGCCGTTGCTATTGAATTTCTGCACACCGCCACCCTATTGCATGACGATGTGGTGGATGAAAGTGGTACAAGAAGGGGCAAAAAAACCGCCAATAGCATATGGGGCAACAAGGTTAGTATTTTAGTTGGCGATTTTATGCTCTCAAAAGCATTTGAACAGATGGCACTTTCTAACTCAATTCCTATTATTACGGAACTTGCTAGAGCTTCAGTTGCTATAACAGAAGGGGAGGTTAAGCAGTTGATTAATATAGAAAATATCGATTTATCTTTAGAGGAATATTTGCAAATTATTTATGCTAAAACTGCACCCCTTTTTTCCTCTGCCTGTGTGGTGGGGGGCTTTTTAACTAATCAAAGCCCACAAACCATTAGCAATTTAAGGGAATATGGCAAAAATCTTGGCATTTTATTCCAAATAATAGATGATAATTTAGATTATTTCGGCAAGGAATCTATAACCGGCAAGGCTGTTGGCGGGGATTTCTTTGAGGGCAAAATTACCCTGCCACTATTAATTGGCTTTCACACCAAAGCAAACGAGCAATTTAAAAAGCTGTTTTTAGCCAAAAAAACCCCGCAAAACCTAGCAAAATTACTAGAGCTTTTTGAGCAGGAAGAGATTCGAAAAAAATGTGATGACTTCGCCCTAACCTACCATAACCGTGCTAAAGAGCTGGTTAAAACTTTTGAAGCAAATGAATACCGCGATATTTTGGATGAAATCCTTACCTTTTCATTGAAAAGGGTTAGTTAAATTTTTTTGGAAGCAATGACGATTTCCTAAAACCCACCTATAAAAGCCTCTATAGAAGTATTTTTGCAATCTCACCCGCTACTAAATCTACAAACACTTCTGTGGTGGAGCCAGTCTTGCCGGCAATATCCCTTGTGCCTTTGGGCGACATCATTATTTTATACAAAGAATCCATCATAGCATCGGTAAAGACCTTAACCTGCTTGTAGCTTGCCTCACTTTCCAGCTTGCCAGCATGTTCCATGGCAGAGGCCAATGCCTCTATCATGCCAACTGGGTTTAGCGAGGTTTCTTCATTGTGAAGTTTTCTTTTATACATATCTGAAACGGTGCCGTGCGAGGCTTCAAACTCTTTTATATAGCTACCATCATCTGCCACGCCGGTTAGAACTGAGGTGATAAAACCAGGTGAGCCATGAATTTGCGAGATTAAATCCGTTAGCACATCACCATCATAATTGTGTGAAACCATGCCAAAGCCACCGTCCGTCCATTTTACAATTTGCATCGTGGCGGAATCTGAAATCAAATGGGCAAGTTCACCCTTAGTGTGGTCTAGCAGACCCAATTTTTTAAACTTTTCTTTGTAGCCAGCATCAAATACCTTTTTCATTATCTGCCAGAAGGGTTCTTGCCACTTAAACACGGTTTTTTTGGTAACAATATAGGGGATAACCTTAGCCTGCAAGCACCTATCAAAAAAATAGTGGGCTAGTTTTTCAGTTGAATCATAAGGATTATCGTAAGTAACAAGGGCAGATTGGCTATCTTTCAGCTCCCTTTCATCCACAATTACTGGCTCCCCGCCATTTTCAGGATAAAAGATGGTTTTGCTTTTGCCCTTACCCACAATTTTTGCCCCAGCAAAATATTCGCCACCAATAGCCTGCCTATCGAATATAACCTTATGTTTAAAGCCCTGCTTTAAGCCATCTACATGGATAGTATCGCGTGAAATGGTAATGCCGTTCCACCCTTTTCGCATTGCACCATTTGGCGAACCAAGGGTGTTTTTTAGGCCAAATTCCTTTTTTTGATCATCAGTTGGGGTAATGGTTGGCTCTTTAAATACAGATTTTACTTTTTTGCCAGCCTCAATTACATCTTTTAAAACCTTATCTTTTGTTTCGTCCCTATGTTTAACGCTTAAATCAAAAAACTGCCAAGAACTTGTATCTACAAAGGGCTTTACCCATTTTTCTAGCACTAACTCCATGCCATATCTGGTCATTTCTTCACCAAGGATATAAACCATTTTAGGCGCTTTAAGATTATATTTTTTGCCCATATCAATTACCTATTTTTAATAGTGATAGAATATAAAATTACATTGTCAATTAACTGGTGCGGTATAAACAAGTTGATTAGTTGACAATTTTCATTTATTAGCCATCTTTTAAACAAATTTCTTATACAAAATATATGGGCTTAGGTTTTGAGAAGGGCAGTTTTGTGGTTTACCCATCGCACGGGGTTGGATTAATTAAGGGGGTTGAAACGCAAAAAATTGCCGGCACAGATTTAAAGGTTTATGTAATAGAGTTTGAAAAGGATAGAATGACGCTAAAAATCCCCTCC
>JBKCHH010000007.1:0-3583 GCA_046302855.1 Alphaproteobacteria bacterium | reverse complement strand
TATGAATAGTAGGGGTGGTCAGCAATTAAGGCATCAATTACCGAATCCTTAACATTTACTAGTCTAGCACTGCAATTTGAAGTAACTTCTTGCATGGCACCATTTGGATGGCCAGCCGTATAAATCATCACATCAATTTTATTATCACACAGGGCTTGAGCCTGTTCAGAGGCTTTTAGCTCCGTCATTTTAGAGAATGTTTCTTTCGTCCAGTTTTTCTTTTGCATTATTAAATCCATAGTGGCACGCATACCAGAACCGGGATTTCCCACATTTACCCTTTTGCCAATTATATCATCTATGTTTTTAATGCCAGCATCATTTCTTGCTACTACAGTGAAAGGTTCACTGTGCAGGTTGAATAGAAATCTTAATTTATTATCAGGATCAGCCTTGCCCCTTTTAGCAAAAGGCCCAGTTCCTTTAGAAGCATTATAAATCCAATCGGTTTGAGCCACAGCAATGTCTAGCTCTTTATTACGAACTGCATTTAAGTTGTAGATAGAACCACCAGTTGATTCAACTGAACATCTAATGCCATGTTCCCTTCTACCCCTATTTACTAACCTACAAATGGCACCGCCAGCTGGGTAATAAACGCCAGTTACGCCACCCGTTCCTATGGTTATAAATTCATCCTTTGCGAAAGATTCAACATCACTAACAACAGCCAAAAAGAAAGAAAATATAACTAAAAGAAACTTTTTCATATGATTAAAAATAGTTGGTTATAAATTTATTAAAAAACGGTTATATAGGATGTAGTGAAAAAAATATAATTGTAAATTTAAATATCAAATAAATTTTAGAGAGTGTTTACAAAAACAGATAAAAATAACTATGGGGTGGCTAAAACTAGCTCTCACCTTCATTGCGAGGTTGCTAGGCTCATGACTATCCATTTTTAATAGATACTTCCAATTTACTCAATTTCAACTTCGTTTTCAGATAAGATTTCTTCCTCTAAATCTTCCTCGTCAATATCTTCAAAAGAAGGTTTAATTTTTTGGTTAACTAGAACCACGCTTTCTTTTAGGCTGTTGATGTCAACGGCACCGGCTGCAATTTCTCTTAATGCTATAATGGCAGGCTTTTCTTTTTTCTCTAATAGAATTAAGGCAGGTGAGCCAGATTCTAGCTTTTTTGCGCGTTCAGAGGCAAGAACTACCAGTTCGAACCTATCTTGCACTTTTTTTAGACAATCTTCTATAGTTACTCTTGCCATATATTCCTCTTGTTTTTTGCTAGTTGCTTATAGATGGAGCGGGTGATGAGATTCGAACTCACAACACCAACCTTGGCAAGGTTGTACTCTACCATTGAGCTACACCCGCCTATAAACTTTTGCAATAATTATAGGTTAAATTTAAGAGGCAAACCTATATAGCAATCATTTTGTTTGTCAAAGAAATTGTTATACAAAAAGTTTTACGCCCTGAACCTTAAGCCTTTATTTTAGAATCCACCCAAGAAATATCACCATCTTTGCGGTGATACACCGTGCCAATAGTGCCAGTTTTTTTATCTATGAACATAAGGGCTGGCAAATCTAGCACATTCATAGTAAATACGGCTTCTGCTAGGCTTAGCCTTCTTATGTCAGTTGATTTTTCAGAAACTATAACAGGACTGTTGTCGAAACCAGCTTCATCTTGATTATCAATAACATACTTATAGCCATTTTTAACCAACAGCTCATCCCTTTCTTCAGATGACATTTTTTGATGATCTTCAATCTTATCTTTAAACTTTACTACTTGCTTTTTGGCCTTTTCTAAAGCCTCATCGTAAGAGGCGTAAATATTATAGCCCTGTCCACTGCTTTTAATAGTGGCGTGCGTTCCAGTGCCTAAATGAACAATAATTTGCGTAAGAAACAGGCTACCTTTCACTTGGCTAAAGTTTACATGAACGCTAGTAATCTTGTGCCAGTATTTTTCTAGCTTTTCTGGCAGGGTTTCATTCACATGAGTTTGCAACGCTTGCCCAATTTGTATTTTCTGCCCTGCGATATTTATTTTCATAAGATTAATTTGATTATTGATTATTTACTTCTTGGCCAGCTTCTAAACGCCATTACCGATTCCTTAACATTGCAAACAGTAGTCGCTAACCTTGCTGCTACAAGATAGGGATCACTATTAGCCCCAGGTCTTCTATCTTCAATATAGCCATAGCCTTTAGTGGCAACTGGTTTTGGAATGCGAATTGATGAACCCCTATCAGCATCACCAGATCTAAATTCGTGAATACTGCAGGTTTCATGAGCGCCAGTTAGCCTTTCTTCCAGCTTATCACCATAAAGGGCAATATGTTCAGGATGTTTTTTGCTAAGCCTTGAAATAGCCTCATCAATAGCTTTTCTGCCAGTTTTTGGGTCTCTTGTTCCTTTAGTAGAAACATTGGTGTGGCAACCAGCCCCATTCCAATCTCCCTTTACTGGCTTATTATCAAATGATACATGAATATCAAAATCTTCGCTAATGCGGTGCATTAACCATCTTGAAATCCATAAGTGGTCGGCAACATTTAGCGGACCTGCATCTTCGCCATTAATACCGCGATAACCAATTTGAAACTCCCATTGTCCAGGCATTACTTCAGCATTAATTCCGTAGAATAAAATACCAGCCTCAACACATGCCTGTGCGTGCGCCTCAACTAGATTTCTTGCATCGCCTGAAATTTGCCTTGGACCAACCCCACAGTAATATGGACCTTGTGGTGCAGGATAGCCACCTTCTGGCCAGCCAATTGGGTTCCAGCCGTGGAAAAGCGTATATTCTTGCTCGAAACCAAACCACAAATCATGTTCTTTTGCACCAGCATCTAATACTGCC
This sequence comes from Alphaproteobacteria bacterium, assembly GCA_046302855.1. Lineage (GTDB taxonomy): Bacteria > Pseudomonadota > Alphaproteobacteria > Rickettsiales > UBA8987 > JBKCHH01. The sequence goes on along the minus strand of JBKCHH010000007.1, from coordinate 743 downwards.
CTTAATTGCGCCCTTGAATTAGACTCATGTGGATGCTTACCTTCTGGATCAAAAACCTCGCACATTACAAGATAATTGCCCTCGCCCCTTACAGGGTCTTTCACAAAATTAACTGGCTTGATAATACAATCTGAATTATGCCCTACCGCCTGATTAGTTGAAGAGCCATCAAAGCTCCATTCCGGAAAATCTGCTAGAGTTGGCTTTAGGGGGGTTTTTATTGTTACAACCCTTGCTTTTGAACGAATTTGCCTAACTGGAACGGCACCATCTAACCATATGTACTCTGCAAAAGATATATTGCTCATAATTGCTCCTAAAATTGTTTGGCAACTAATAATCTTTTAACGCAAAAATGCAATGATATTTAGGGGGGAATTAGAGTTTTTTTATAAAAAAGTTGGGTTCGCCCTAAACTTCACCTAACAGCTCCAAAATTTTATCCGCCGTTTCTTCCTTGTTGAGGGTAGAATTGTCTATTTCGAACTTAGCCTTTTGATAGTAAGGTAGCCTTACCTGATACAGGTTTTTTAAAACATCCCACTTGTTTGGCTGTTGAAGCAGGGGTCTTTTAGTATCATGCTGCAATCTTTCCACCAATATTTCAAATTTTGTATGGAGAAAAATGGTTATGATGTTTTGTTTATCTAAAATCTTTTGATTGGCTTCGCTAACAAAGGTTCCTCCACCTAGGGAGAGAACAAAAGAATAGTCTTTTCTGGCAATAATATCTTTTAGCATCG
>JBKCHH010000006.1:0-16287 GCA_046302855.1 Alphaproteobacteria bacterium | reverse complement strand
GTAATGCCCATAGACTCATAGACATCTGCATTTTGCTCCATTAAAGCTGGGTTTGGCAGTGGATTAAAGCCAGTCATGGGGATTTTAGACATGGATTCCACCCCGCCACAAATAAATAATTCGCCCATATTTAAGGCTATTGCCCCAACGGCATCATGTATAGCCTGCATGGATGAGCCACAAAAGCGGTTGATGGTAACCCCTGCCACTGAAATGGGTAAGCCTGATAGGAATATGGCGATTCTGGCAATGTTTAAGCCCTGCTCCCCTTCTGGAAAGGCACAACCTAGTTTTAAATCTTCAATATCTTGAACTTTTACATTAGATTTTTTAATTAAACCTTTGATGGTATTGGCAATTAAATCATCTGGCCTAACTTCTGCTAAGCCACCTTTAAAGGCGGGTGTGAAGGGTGATCTTACATATTCGCAAATGACTGCTTTCATACTATTGTTTTTAAGAAATACTAAACAGATGCGAATTTATTATCAAGCTACTTGTAGTTTTTAGGCTCCCTACTCTTTCTTTTATAGAGGTGATTAAAAATCTAATAGCCTGCCTAAAGCCACGCCTATATTAGCTTCACGCAATAAACTTTCCCCTATTAAAAAGTTATTTATCCCTTGGCTTTTTATTAATTGAACCTCTTTGGCGGTTTTTATACCACTTTCGGCGATAATTATTTTATCTGGTGGGATATGTTTTGCCAAATCAATGCAGGTGTTAATATCTGTCTTTAGAGTTTTTAAATTGCGGTTATTAATGCCAATAAGGGGGGAGTTTAAATATTTTAAGGCAAGTTCTAGTTCTTTTATATTATGCACCTCTACCAAAACGCTTAATTTTTTTTCAAGTGCAATGGCTTCTAATTCCTTCGCCACATTAATATCTAAAATTGCTATAATTAGTAATATACAATCGGCACCAATGGCCTTGCTTTCATGCACCTGATAGGCATCTACCGTAAAATCTTTGCGTAAAATGGGAAGGGGAACTTGCTTAGAGATTTGCTTAACATGATCATCACTGCCCAAAAAATATTTTTCCTCCGTTAGAATAGATAGACAGCTTGCCCCATACTTATGATAGCTTTTAGCAATTTCTATGGGATTAAAGTTTTCTCTAATTAAACCGCCAGAGGGAGAGGCTTTTTTCACCTCCGCAATTATGTTGGTTTTGGTGTTATTTAGGGCTTTGGCAAAGTTAAGATTTCTTGCAAACTGGCTTTCTAGCTCCAGTAATGATTTTAGCGAATAGATGCTTTTTCTTTTTGCAATATCTGCTTTTTTGTTTAGGATAATTTCTTCTAAAATGTGTCTCATATAAAAATATTATGAAGGAAAATAGCGAAATTAGAATATCTTTTCAAGGAATAGAAGGTGCCTATTCTCACTTGTCTATATTAAACTGCTACAAAAATAAAAAAGTGGTGGCTATCGCCTGCAGAAGTTTTCAAGAAGCACTTGATTTGGTTGAAGAAAACAAGGCCGATATTGCCTTTATTCCAATAGAAAATTCTTATGCCGGCAGGGTGGCAGAAATGCACAATATTCTGCCAGAGCTAAATTTAACCATAGTTGGCGAATATTTTCACAAGGTAGAACATCAACTGCTTGGCGTAAAGGGGGCAAAAATTGATGATGTAAAAGAGGTCTATTCGCACCCGCAGGCCTTAATGCAGTGTAAAAATTATCTAAATAATTTAGGCCTTCATTCGAATAATTTTTATGACACTGCCGGTGCTGCCCTTGAGATTTCAAAACTAAGGGATAAAACTAAGGCCTCAATTTCATCTTCCCTTTGTGCTAAAATCTATGGTTTATCTATTTTGGCGGAAAACATTCAAGATGATAAAAACAACACCACCCTATTTATTCAACTAGCTAAAGAACCTATAGAAATTAGCCCATCTAAAGATAAAACCACGCTAACCAGCATGATTTTTACTACTCGCAATATTTCAGGCGGACTGTATAAGGCTTTGGGTGGCTTTGCCACTAACAATATAAATATAGTAAAGCTAGAAAGCTACATTCCAAACTATAAGGATAACGAGGCAAGGTTTTTTATTACCTTTGAAGGCAACCCTGAACAAAAAAATGTTTCAGACGCATTAGAAGAGTTTGGCTTTTTTACTAAAAAGATAAAAATCTTGGGCGTTTATTACGCCGATGAAAAAAGGTATTAGAAAATTTCCACAATTTAAAAGTCAAACCTATTTTTTATAAAAATTTTCAAAATTGCTAAAAAAGTCTATTGCTAATTTGTTTTTTCATTATACTAATCTACTAGTATTTGTAGAACTCACTATTTTATTCACTATATATAGTAGCTACATCCGCCAACTCAGGTAGTGTTTGGTTTCAATAAGTTATAGAAAAACCTTAATAAAAAACATTATTATTTATGAATGAAGCGGTAAAAAAATTTTCTTTTAAAGACTATTCCAAATACTTATTTTTGGGTGCAACAGGGTTGGTTCTGGTTATAATTATAACCCTTCTTTCTACGCAAATTACTAAGCCCACCTATACTTCTTTATACGCTAATTTAGATAGTGAAGATTTAAACAGCATTGTAAATGAACTAAACTCAATGGCGGTTGAGTATAAAATTAATAAGGAGGGAACGCAAATAATGGTGCCAAGCTCCAATGTTCTGCGTCTTAGAATGAATCTTGCCCAAAAGGGTTTGCCGAACAAAAGTAATTTAGTGGGGTATGAAATTTTTGATAAGGAATCTGCCGTTGGCACCTCTAATTTTGTATTAAATGTAAACCTGCTAAGAGCCTTAGAGGGTGAACTTTCTAGAACAATTAGCTCAATTTCCTCCATCAAAAAAGCAAGGGTGCATTTGGTAGTGCCACAAAAAGAAGTGTTTAAAAGAAGCAAGTCGGAACCAACCGCTTCGGTTATTCTAACCCTGCACAGTAGCAAAACCTTAGAGAAAAAAGAGGTTCAGGCTATAGTTCACCTAGTTTCTTCCGCCGTTGAAGGGTTAAAGGCAGAAAATGTAACCTTAATAGATAGTAAGGGCTTGCTGTTAAATAAAAGCAGGGCAAATTCTACTAATGAATCTGGCGTGGATGCAGAAGGTGTGCTTGAATATAGGGTAGCCACTGAAACCAAAATGAAAGATAGAATCGAGCAGTTATTAACAGAGGTAGTGGGGCAAGATGCCGTTCGTGCCGAAGTAACGGCTGAAATTGATTTCGATAAAATAAGTGTAGTATCTGAACAGTATGATCCAGAATCGCAAGTGGCAAGGTCGGTGCAGACCTCAAATGAAAATTCTAAATCTAAAGATGGCAATGTGGATAATGTATCAGTTGAAAACAACATTCCAAATTCTGCTGGCTCTACTGCTAATTCAGGCTCTCTTTCAACAAACGAAAAGGCAGATGAAATCAGAAACTTTGAAATTTCTAAGGTGGTAACTAATAAAATTTCTGAAGTTGGTAAAATAGAAAAAGTATCAGTTGCCGTGCTGGTAGATGGCAAGTACGAAAAGGGTACAGATGAGCAGGGTAGAGAGGTTATTACCTATAAGCCACGCCCAGAAGAAGAAATCAACACCTTAACCCAAATAGTAAAAACTGCTATTGGCTATAATGAAAAAAGGGGTGATTCTGTAACAGTAGTAAATATGCGTTTTGAAAGAAATAATAACCAGCTACTTCCTAAAGAAAGCCTAATTGAAACCATATTGCGTGATTTCAGTGGCGTAATAAAAACCATAGTGTTAGGATTGGTGGTAACTTTAGTTATTATCTTCTTGATAAGGCCAATTATTCAAAAAACTCTCAACTCGCCAAAATCTCTGGTGGATGAAAGCGTGTTTGAAACCGCCGATACTGAAGAAGATGAGATTGAAACCTCTCTAAAAGATCTTAACATTAAAACTGAAAACGAAAATGCTACTAAGGTAAGCCAATTAATTAGTGCTAATCCAGAAAAAGCAGTTCAAATTATGCGTAAATGGATGATGCAAAAAAGTTAATCTATAAGAGGTTATATGGAAAAGAAAATAAATGGCACAGACAAGGTAGCAATTCTACTAATGGCTATTGAGCGAGATGTATCTGTAAAAATGTTTGGCATGATGGATGAAGATGAGATAAAAGAAATCTCCAAATCTATGGTAAGCCTTGGTTCCGTAGAATCAGAAGTAGTAGAAAAGGTAATGGAAGAGTTCAATGTTTTAATGACTGGATCTAACGCAGTAGAAGGCAACCTTGCCAATACTAAAAATCTGCTTGGTCAAATTTTAGGGCAAGAGGCAACTGATGAGGTGTTAAACGATATCTATGGCCCAACCGGCAAAGATATTTGGGATAAGCTAAACAATGTGAATGAAGAAATGCTTGCCTCTTTCTTAGTTAGCGAATATCCGCAAACCATTGCCCTTATTTTGTCTAAAATGAAATCTTCAAAAGTGGCAAAAATTTTAGGTATTCTTCCAGAAGATTTATCATTCGATGTGGTGCAAAGAATGTTAACCATAGAGCCTGTGAAAAAAGAGGTTTTATCAGACATTGAAAATACCCTAAAAAATGAATTTATGGCAAACCTGTTCCTAACCAAAAAGGTGGATACTTACGAAATTATGTCTGAAATCTTTAATAATTTTGATAGGGCAACAGAACAAAAATTCTTCGAAAGGTTAGAATCGATTGATAAGGAATCTGCTGAACGCATCAAAAGCCTTATGTTTACCTTTGATGATCTGCTTAAACTGGATGCCCATTCCATCCAAATTGTTATCAAAGGTTGTGATAATGAAATGCTAACAATCGCCCTAAAAGGTAGTAGCGAAGAAATGAGGCAGTTTTTCTTTACCAATATGTCTGAAAGGGCATCTAAGATACTAAAAGAAGAAATGGAGGCAAAAGGTCCAATCCGCTTGAAAGAGGTTGATGAGGCTCAAATGAAAATTGTTAAAATCACCAAAGACCTAGCTGAAAAACGCCAAATAACCATCCCAGATGGCACAGAAGCCGACCAGATGATTATGTAGGCTTATTTTTATTTATAAACTGACAGATCAAGGAAAGCAGTCATGAGCTGAGGAGGGCTTTGCCCGACGCGGCAATCCATAAACAAGGCAGAGCTTGGATTTCATAACCTGATTTAAAAGTATTTTTGAATAATTTTTACTATTTAATTTTTTGAAGAAAAATTATATGCCCGCCCCAAATTTGCGAAGCAAATTTGGGGCAGTTTAGACTAAGCATCTCTCAAAGATTTTATTTTAGTAAAGGATTAGATTATGAAAGAAGTCTAGTAGTTAATTTTGTTTTGTTAAGAACCATACTAAAACATGATGCTATAATTTGAACTTTCCCTTTATTTTTCCCTATTCTCAGGGACTTAGCTAGTTTCTTACGCCACCAGTTTATTTTTCATTATAAAAATTACAATCTAGACATTTATAAATTACTTTTTTATATTGCGGTATAAATTATCAGATATTATATACTTTCTGATATTAATAGCTTAAATAAAAAGTTATGGAATATCGTTTTGTTATAGAAAAATTTACCCCAGAAAATTTACCATTAGATCTATTTTATGAAGCCATAGCTTCTCTAAAAAATGCACTTGAAAATCCAAAAAATGTACATTTTAAAGCTATAACACACGGCTCTGCTTCAATTGTCATAAAGGTTGAAGAAGAATTTGAACCAAATGTTCTAAAGTCTATTGATAAGTTTAAAAATAACCCAAAAAATATTGATTCAGTAAATAAGTTTCTTAAAAAGTTTAATACTTACGGCTATATTGGAAGAGTAACTAAAACTAATGCAGGGAATGATAATATTCAAAAGGTTATAGAATTTAAAGGGGCAAAAGTTCATAGTAATGGGTTTGTTGGGGCTGTAAATGATGAAGCAGAAATTGATGGCTATATTATTGGCAACACAGGTAAAGATGATACCAAGCATATAAGGATTTTAAAAGAGGATGATTCAGTAATCAATGCTGAATGTACAACTAGTGTAGCTAAAGATCTGTTGCAGTATCAGTATGAGCATCAGTTAATTAGATTCAAATGTTTAGTAAAGTTTTATCGAGATAATGAGGGAAAATGGAGTGCTAAGGATTATAAAATACTACATCATACCCCTTTAGAAGATAAGTCTTTATATGATACGATTAAAGATGTGAAGTCAAAAGAGAGACTAGATTGGTACAAAGAAAAAAACCCATATAAAGAATTGGAGGATGAAAGGTCTGAATGATGGTAGTATTAGATAGTTCCTATTTGTTGGCAATTTTTTCTGAAAAATCCAATCCCCCTAGAAAACTTGGTACTGAAGAGGTGGTTGATCTATTTAAGGAAAGAATTAACGGTTTAATATCTGAATTAAGTAAAAATAAAACTAAAATAGGTATACCTACGCCTGCCTTATCTGAAATTTTAATTAAATCAAATAGTGATACTCAGGAATTATTAGATAAAATAACAAAAAATAAAAATTTTGTTTTATTAAATTTTGATCTTAAATCAGCTATTGAACTTGCAGAGCTTGCAAGAAAAGATCCAGCCCCTAGAACAAAAAATGAAAGTAATGCGAAATTGAAGTTTGATCGCCAAATATTAGCAATAGCTATTACTAATAAGGCAGAAATTATCTATACAAATGATGAGAATTTACATAAAAAATCAAAACAGTTTAAAATCGAATCCACATTAATACAAGACCTTCCCATACCAAATTCAGAAAAACAACTAAAAATGGATTTTCAGGCATAATAGAATAAATGTGGGCGGGCATTTCCCAAAGGTTTTATTTTTAGAAATGGCTTGGTTTATAAAAGAATTCTACTATACCAAACAAAGCTCCGCCTGCTGTTTTGGAATTTCTTCCCAAACCTTGCCCATAAAATTTCTGCCGTTAGCAGATTTTGAGCGTTTTACCCCATCTACACCCCAAGTTCCCCATTGTTTAAAGAAAAACTGGCTACCATATAAACGGCATTGTTTTTCTATATTTTCTACCCAGCTTTCTTTCATGGGTCTAGCTTTTACACCAGATTCACCACCAACAATTACCCAGTGGATATTGCTTAAATTAAAATCTCTCAAATCTTCAAGCAGTGGCTCAACAGATAAAAACCTAGTTTTTGCAGTGATTTTTTGTAAAATTTCAATGCGTGGTAAGCCGTATTTTTTATCTTCAACTGAAACTCCAAGCCAAGCATTTTCAGGCACTTTTCTCGTTTCAAAATACCTTGCCATTTGCTCTGGGCGTTTAGTTAAAATTTGATATATGTGCTGTGGCGTTTGGCGAATTACATCAAAAACCTTATCTAAATAATCAAATGGAATTTCTTCGTGAAATAAATCACTCATTGAATTTACAAAATAAGTTGTTGGCTGTTTGCGATTAAGTGGAGCATTCAAACGGCTTGGCTGAAGAGTAAGTTTAAAGCCATATTCATAGCCTTTTGCTTTCATTGCCTGCAGGCGATTTGCCATAGTTTCGGCATAACAATTTTTGCACCCAGGCGAAATTTTTGTGCAACCAGTTGTTGGGTTCCAAGTGAACTGAGTCCACTCAATATTAGATTTCTTTGCCATGAAAACGAAAATAGCATAACAAAATTTGAAAGTCTGCTGAAAAAAATTTATAAAATTCTGCATAGCGTTAATAATAAGATGAAAATTATTATTCTACGGAATTTAAAAATGCGGAAGTAGGTAAATTAAAAACTTCTCTCAATTCCTAACCCCTTCCACAACACTAGCTTCGGCATAGTAAGATTTTCTTTTGGGTAGGCCTTTGATGGTTCTTATATCTTCATCCTTTAGGGAATCCATTTTTAGATAGTTTTTGGCAATTACTTCAATGCGTTTGGGTTGCGAAAGGTAGGCATATTCTGCCTTTAGCACTCTAATTTCTTCTGAATCTTTTTTAATTTCAGTTTTTACTATTTTTATTTCTTGCATAATGCCCTTAACCCTTTGCTCTACCTTATAGATGGTAAAGGTAAAGCTAGAAATTATTATAGTTAAAATTATTAAAAAGTTTTTCATATTAGTTCTAATTTTTAAAATTATAAATAAGGAAAGGCGTCATTGCGAGGAGTCTCGCTGAAGCGTTAGCGAAAGCGGACGACGCGGCAATCCACAACAATGGCATTTCTTGCAACAAACATTTTGAAAACCAAGTTCTACCTTGTTTATGGATTGCTTCTTCGCTTCGCTCATCGCAATGACGATATGTGCTTATTACGGAAATTGGTATCATAAATCTATTCTTTTCCTCCATTAATTTTTTGAATTACCCTAAGTTTGGCACTTCTTGCCCTTGGGTTTTCTTTTATTTCATCTTCACTAGCCACTACAACTTTTTTAGTTAAGTTAATGAAGTTATTGTCTATTTTGGTTAAGGAATTATTAACGAAAGGGTCATACCTAGAGCTAGACACCACCTTTGTTAAAGAATTAAAATATTTTTTTACAATTTCATCCTCGCCAGAATGAAAGGTTATAACCAGCAGTTTTCCGCCATTTTTTAGCACAGAAACGGCATTTTCTAAAGCCAGTTTTAGTTCTTCTAGCTCATTATTTACTAAAATTCTAATGGCTTGAAAGGTGCGGGTGGCGGGGTGGATGGAATCATTATAGCTACCAACCGCTTTTTTTATAATATCCGCCAGTTCCGTAGTTGATTCAATTTTTTTTGCCCGCCTTGCCTCAACAATTTTTTTGGCAATTATTCTGGATTTTTTTTCATCGCCATAGATAAAAATAGCATCGGCTAAATCTTTTTCACTGTAAGAATTTATTATTGTTTCAGCTGTTAGGGGCTGGTTTTGATTCATCCGCATATCTAGCCTTGCCTGCTTTGTAAAAGAAAAGCCCCGCTCTGCCTCATCTAACTGCATAGAAGAAACGCCAATATCCATTAAAACCCCATCCACCAACACTTCAACCAAATCTTTAATTTCAGAAAAATTGCCGTTTAAGTAGCTAATTCTACCGGGGAATTTTGTTAAGAGTTTATCGAAGTATTTTTTAGTGGAAGCGTCTCTATCAAGGGCAATAACATTAGCTTTGGAGGTTTGCAAAATAGCCTCACTATGTCCGCCACTGCCAAAGGTAGCGTCTATTATAACTTCGCCCTTTTTCGCGTTTAAGAACTCTAGTACTTCTTTTAGCAGAACTGGTTTATGAGCTGCTTTTTGGCTGTTCATTTTAATATCCCCCTTTTTTCCTTGGCGATAATTCTTGCCTTTTCTATATAAGATTTATACTTGCTTGGGTGCCAAATTTCAAAATTTTGCCCCTTGCCCACGAATATGGCGGTATCTTCTAGGTTGGCAATCTTCAGCAGATTTTCAGGAATAATTACCCTGCCTTCATTATCGAAAGAAAGTTGCACAGAGTCGCCTAAGATTGTTGCAGCAAAGGCATCCCGCTCTTCTGAATAGGGGTCTAGATTATCGATAGATTTGCTTATTTGCTCAATCCTATCAAAACCGCAAGCCTCAATAGATTCATTAACAAATGAGGGGTAAACAATAATTCCGTTAAAATTTTCTGAATTTGGGCTTTTTGCAATAGATGCACGAAAAGATGCTGGCACACTAACCCTCCCTTTTTTATCAATTTTATTTTCAAAAGTGGAGAGGAATAGTGCCATTTGTAAAATTAAAATTTGTTATGCGTTAAATCATTTCCTTATAATTTATCGCCAAATTTCAAGTTTACCTTCCCCGAAAAACGGCTAATTCCTCATGTTAAAACACTTTTTTCTTCCCACAAGGCTACCTGCCTTGCTAAAATTCCAGATAGTTTTTGGAATTTTATGGGATTAAGTGGTATAATATGGAAAAAAATGGTAAATGTCAAGAGTAATTTTGTTGTCTTTTAGATGTCTGTAAAAAATTTATATTCCATTTTCTACAATCTTTTGTTATGCGTACCTTAATAATTATCTATGGCAGAGTTTTTACATCAAAGATTTTATAAGCTAGAAATGTTAAGGTTCTTTCGTTTTCTGGCTATTATTGGCAAGGTGGTTTTGCGTTTTGCGAAAAAGGCGGGCGAACTTACCTTTTTTACTTTCGATATTATAAAGGCAATGTTTACTCCGCCCTTTTATTTCCGCTCTTTACTTAAGCAATTTATGGAAATTGGCTATTATTCCCTTCCCGTAGTTGGGCTAACCGCAATTTTTACTGGAGCCGTGCTGGCATTACAAAGCTATACTGGCTTTTCCCGCTTTAATGCAGAAAGTTCTATAGCCTCCGTAGTTGTAATTTCCATTACTAGGGAGCTTGGGCCCGTATTAGCAGCTTTAATGGTATCTGGCAGAGTTGGGGCAGCGATGGCAGCTGAAATTGGCACGATGAAAGTAACTGAGCAAATTGATGCCCTCCGCACCCTTTCTACCAATCCCGTTCGTTATTTAATAGTGCCAAGAGTATTAGCTGGAGCCTTAATGTTGCCAGTTTTAGTGATTATTGCAGATATTATTGGCGTATATGGCGGTTATTTGGTTTCCATTCATAAACTTGGCTTTAACCCCGCTAATTATATTAAAAGCACTATTGATATTTTGCAAACCAAAGATGTGGTTTCTGGCCTTGTAAAGGCAACCGTATTTGGCTTTTTGATTTCTTTAATGGGCTGTTATCAAGGCTTTAACTCTGGCAGAGGGGCTCAAGGAGTGGGGCAGGCAACTACTAACGCGGTTGTTAGTTCTTCAATTTTAATTTTATGCTTTAACTACCTTATTACTGAGCTGTTTTTTTCAAGATAGTTAAGCGGTTTTTTATATGGCGGATTATAAAAAAATTATTTTTAATTGACATATTCTCTCAAAGTTTTATCCATAATGAAACTAAATTGAGCAATTATGAAAAAGAAACTTTTTGCGGAATTCCTTGGAACCTTTTGGTTAGTATTGGGTGGGTGTGGCAGTGCCGTTATTTCAGCCGCCTTTCCCGGCGTTGGGATTGGATTACTTGGCGTTTCCCTAGCATTTGGTTTAACTGTTCTAACTGCGGCCTATGCTTTTGGCGGAATTTCTGGCGGGCATTTTAACCCTGCCGTTTCTTTTGGGCTGGCTGTTTCTGGCAGATTTTCTTGGAAAAGCGTTTTCCCATATACCTTAGCACAATTACTTGGCGCCCTATTAGCAGCGCTTTTATTATATCTAATTGTAAGTGGAAAAAGTGACTTTGTATCAACTGGTGGCTTTGCCTCTAATGGCTACGGCGAAAGTTCACCCGGCAAATATAGCATTATTGCTGCCTTTTTAAGCGAGCTTTTTTTAACTGCCTTTTTCTTGCTAATAATTCTTGGCTCAACCAGTAAAAGCGTGCCAGCTGGCTTTGCACCAATTTCTATTGGGCTTGCCCTTACCTTAATCCATCTAATTTCTATACCTATAACCAATACATCTGTTAACCCTGCCCGTTCATTTGGCGTTGCTATTTTTGCAAGCACCGATGCACTTTCGCAACTATGGTTATTTTTTGTAGCGCCAATCTTAGGTGCAACCCTTGGTGGCATTGTGTGGAAAAGATTGCTTTCTTCAGATAAAAACTAAGTAATTTTTATGTTAAACCAAAGATTTCTAGAAAGAAAAGATAATAAAAAGCTGCTTAAATCTTATGCAGATTTTTCTTATCGTGGTTATTCCGCTAAGGCAAAATACATATTCTATGTTTTTACCGCTTTAGTTACGGTTGCCGTTGTGGTTATAATGTTTTATGTGGGGCATATTTCTAATAAAGATGGTGTTTCGCAAACAGCCCAGTTTAAAGATGTGGTTTTTGCCCTATTTCTTTCTATAGTATGTTCTGGCACTATTGCCGTTTTATCTTCCTACTTTTTATTTAAAGTTACAGGGGCTTTAATTTTAACTGAATTTCAAAGCTTTATTTTTTCCTCCTCTGCCAAAAGTGGAACCTTTTTCTTTATGGTAATTGCTCCAGATGGAACTATTTTTTATCACGATGAAGACTTTTTTCAAAATTTTGAAATAGAATCCAAAACCAATAAAGAAGTTTTAAACGAATTTTTAAATCACAAGGCTTTTGATGGCAAATTTCAAAAGTTATTTTTAGATGCAATAACCAATAAAAGAAGTTTAAATAGTCTAACCTCACTAAACTTTAGAACTGGTAAGAAAAAACTGCTTATTAATGTTAGTCGTATAAAAAACTTAAGCTACTTTTTAGTAGTAAGCGGTAGAGAAGTGAACGAAGAAGATGGGCAGAAGTAGGGATAGATATTTTTTATGGCAAAACACGCGTATAAGCAAATTGATAGTTTATTGGAAGACTCAGATTCAGCTACAGCTAACAAAAGTAAGAGAAAAAGCCTGTTTCACACTCTTCTTTACGGCAAATACTACCGTTTAGTAATGTGGCTTACCTGCTGGTTTATAATGATAGGTAATACCTTTGCCGTGCTTAGAATTTTAGGGATTATTTAGGAACTACTCCTTATCTGCTATGGGGCAATGTTAACAAATGCCTTAAGGGCGTTTTTCATTAAACAAGCGATGGTCATCGGCCCTACTCCACCCGGCACTGGGGTTATGTGTGATGCAATGTCGATTAGATTCTCAAAATCAACATCGCCACACAACTTGCCCTCACTACTACGGTTAATGCCCACATCAATTACTATCGCCCCCTTTTTTACATAGTCTTTGGTAATAAATTTCGCCTTGCCAATGGCTATAACTAAAATATCTGCCTTTTGGGTGAAGTCTTTTGTGTTTTTAGTTTTAGAATGGACTATAGTAACTGTGGCATTGCGGTTAAGTAGCAGGCTTGCCATTGGCTTGCCTACAAGGTTGCTTCTACCTACCACTACGGCAGTTTTGCCAGATAAATCCTTGCCTAAAATCTGCTCTATTAGAATAATGCAACCAAGTGGCGTGCAGGGAACAAAACCGCCTTCATCACCAATGGCTAGCCTGCCCTTACTGATAGGGTGACAGCCATCCACATCCTTTAAGGGAGAAATGGCGTTTATAATACTATTTTCAGATATATGTTTTGGCAGTGGCAGTTGCACCAAAATTCCGTGAACCTTTTTGCTTTTGTTTAGCTCATCTACTTTTTTTAACAGCTCTTTTTCACTAGTTTTTTCTGGCAGAAAAATTGCTTTAGAATCGAAGCCAAGTTCAGTTGCCTTTTTTACCTTATTTTTTACATAGATGTGGGAGGCTGGGTCATCCCCCACCAAAACAACTGTTAAATTAGGCTTAGCCTTATACTTCAAGAGGTCTGTTTTTATTTGAGCAGTAATAGATTCCGCAACTTTTTTGCCATCTACTATTTGCCCCATACTCCCCTTCCCTCTTCTGATATTAAACTAAATATCCTCTTTCTTAATTTTAGAATTATACAGGTTGGTGTTTAGCTGACCTTCCGTTTTATCTATTATTAAGGTAACAGCGGCATCACCAGTAATATTAATAGTGGTGCGAACCATGTCTAAAAGTCTATCAACCCCTAGAATTAGGCCTATACCTTCCACAGGCAAGCCAACCACATTTAGCACCATTCCCATAAATATTATTGAACCACCCGGAATTCCAGCTGCACCAATTGAACCCAAAGTGCAGGCAATAATTAACATTGGAATATCGTGAATATTTATCTCAATGCCATAAAGCTGGGCGAAGAATAAGGCACAGATAGCAAGATAAATTGCAGTTCCATCCATATTTATAGAGGCGCCAAGGGGAAGCAAAAAGTTAGTGCTTTTTTCAGAAACACCAAGTTTAGTTTGCAACTCTCTCATAGCCGTAGTTAGGGTAGCCTTAGACGAGGTAGTAGAAAATGCCATAATCTGCGTATTTAGCATTTTTTTATAAAACGGCAGAGGGTTTAACCTTGCAAACGCAAGTATAAAAACACCAAATAAAACATACTGAAAGCTACAAGCTGCAATTACTGCAATTAATAGCTTGGTAAGGGTGCTTACTATTTCTAGCCCTTGCGTTCCAACCGTCCAAGACATAAAGCCAAAAACTGCCAGAGGAGCAAGACGAATGATTATCTCTATCATCTTGAAAGTGATTTGAGCAAATTCGTTAATAATTTCTTTCGCCTTGTTGGCTCTAGAACCCATCATATTAATGGTAACGCCTGTAAAGATGGCAAATACCACTACTTGTATATAATGCCCTGAAGCCATAGCCTGCACTATATTATTTGGCACCATTTCATACAAAAAGGCTCCAAGTGAAGGTGGGGTTTTAGGGGCAATGGGGAAGTTAGAAGAAAGTTGTGATAAATCAAGTACCACACCCTTTCCTGGTTGAAAAAGGTAGCCAGCAACTAGACCAATTATTACGGCAAATACGGCGGTGCCTAAATAGAAAAACAAACCCTTTAAACCCACTCTAGTAAAATTATGAGAATCACTCATACTAGTAACGCCAGAAACTAGGGCAAAAAGTATAAGGGGTGCCACTATCATCTTTATTAAATCTATGAATATATCGCCAAATATTTTTAAAGGAGCGGCTTCTAATTTAAATTGAATACCAACTATTATACCCAAAAATAAGCCGATTAGAACCTGTTGCCATAGTTTTAAGCCAAAAACTTTAAAATCTGTTGTAGGTGCCGCCATTTTTTAACTCCATCAATAAATTGTTAAGAAATACAAAAAGACAATTTTCTAAAAGAGAAAAATGGTTTTAGCAAGCAATAAAAAATAATTTTAACTTTTTCTTAATAATTGCTGGGTATAAAATTAAACTATGAAACTAGCACTAATTACACTTATTCTGTTGAGTTCTTGTAGCACCATAACCAATGCCACCTATGGTTTAGGGGAAAGAATGCCCACCTATAATGGCAATAGATGCAATGCTAATTATCACTGTTTTGGTGAAAACCGCCAATATTACGGAGCAAAAGATTCAGTTCAACCCTATTCACAACAGCCTATAGAAAATAAAAGCAATCCATCACCTGAACCTTTACCACAATAACGCTTTTCCAAGTCATTGCGAGGAGCCAAAATTTATTTTTGGCGACAAAGCAATCCATAAGCAAGGCAGGGCTTTGGTCTTAAGCGTTTTTTTTAAGAAAAACCATTTTTGTGGATTGCCCCACTTCGAGCAAAGCTCTCGTTCGCAATGACTGTTGGAGCAACTCTAAACCACCAAAGCTCCGCCCTTTTCTTTTACCTTAATATTATCGCCTTCTTTTATTTCGCCTTTTAGAATTTTATCGGCAAGAAGGTTTTCAAGCTCTTTTTGAATAACGCGTTTTAAGGGTCTGGCGCCATATATAGGGTCATAGCCCTTATCGGCTAAGTATTTATGGGCAGATTTATCAAGCGAAATTTCAATATTTTGTGCTTTTAACCGTTCTTGCAGCCTTGTAAATTGAATATCCACAATGCCAGCCATTGCATCACGCGACAGGCGATTAAAGATAATAATTTCATCTATACGGTTAATAAATTCAGGGCGAAAGGCACCCCTAACCTCTTGCATTACCTTGGCTTCAACCACATCTATAGTTTCACCCTCATCTAGGTTTGCTAAGTGAGATGCCCCCAAATTTGAAGTTAAAATTATAATGGTATTTTTAAAATCTACATGCTTTCCTTGTGAATCTGTAAGCCTGCCCTCATCTAGAACCTGAAGCAAAATATTAAATACATCTGGGTGCGCCTTTTCAATTTCATCAAAAAGCACTACCTGATACGGCCTTCTGCGAACCGCTTCAGTAAGGCTTCCGCCTTGTTCATAACCAACATACCCAGGGGGAGCTCCTATTAGCTTTGAAACTGAGTGTTTTTCCATATACTCACTCATATCAATTCTAACTAGAGCGTTAGCATCATCAAAAATGAAGTTGGCAAGGGCTTTGGTAAGTTCTGTTTTTCCAACCCCAGTTGGGCCTAAAAACAAAAATGAACCTATGGGGCGGTTTTGGTCGCTAAGCCCCGCGCGCGAACGCCTTACTGTATTTGCAACTGCAAGCAGAGCCTTTTCTTGCCCCACTACTTTTTTTCGCAAATAGCTTTCCATTTTAATTAGCTTTTCCTTTTCACCCGTCATCATTTTTTCTAGTGGAATGCCGGTGATTTTGGAAACTATTGTCGTAATATCTTCCTCAGTCACCGTTTCCTTTACCAGCTTTTGTTCTTTACTACCTTCAACTTCCGCCAGCTGCTTTTCAAGGTTTGGAATTAGCCCATAATTAATTTCAGAAGCTTTTGCAAAATCTCCCCTTCTTTGTGCATTGGCAAAATCACTTCTGGCAGTATCAAGTTTTTCTTTTAAAC
>JBKCHH010000005.1:0-64182 GCA_046302855.1 Alphaproteobacteria bacterium | reverse complement strand
CTATTAGATAATCTGCATTACTAATTTTTTTGGCATAGGTAATGCCAGTTTTAGATTGTGGAATTGGTGAAATATTACGGATATTATCTATTAATTTTAAGCACAAATCCGCCCCAATTTTTCCTAATCTTTCACTTAAACTATTTATAGTTTCATTATGATTCAATTGAATTTTTTCTTCCAAAACTATATCGCCCACATCAAGCCCTAGCTCCATTTTTATGATTGCACAAGCAGTAGAGTCATCTCTATACATAATAGTATGTTCTATGGGTGAAGCACCGCGCCATCTGGGTAGTAGAGAGGGGTGAACATTAAAACAGCCAAATTTTGGTATTTCTAAAATCTCTTTTGGCAGAATCATGCCATAGGCTACCACTAAAATAATATCTGGCGATATTGCCTTTATATTTTCTGCCTCATTTTTTAAATTTTGCGGAGTAAAAACTTGCAAATTGCGTTCTTCTGCCAATAGATGAACGGGGGATTTTTGCAATTCCTGCCCCCTTTTAGCGGGCTTAGGAGCTTGCGTATAGACAGCAACAATATTTTTTTTATTAGAAATTAATGTTTCTAAAATATTACGGGCAAAGTTTGGCGTGCCCATAAAAATTATTTTCATAGAATTTTTTAGTTAACCTTAATCAATCTTAGCAAATAATTCCGCTTCTGCAATACGCCTGTTTAGTAAGCCACGCAATTTTTTACCATTGGCATATACCCATTTTAAAAATTCATTTTCTACATTTGTTTCACCACGATTAATTTTCATCCGAAGGGTTGAGCCTTGCAAGGCTCCGCCACCTAAATTATATACAAAGGAAACAAGGGCGGAAAATTGATTTTCATGCAGTGTGGTATTGATTAAATTTATCACGGAATTTTCTGCTTTTCTTAAATCTTTTATAAGTAATTCTTCCGCTTCAGTTAAAGTAATACTGGTGAAGTTTTCATTAGCTTTTATTAAATGCCCATAGCCAATAGTTTTGTAGCCCGCAGGGCATAGATAGGGTGTGGAAGAAAACCCTTCAAAATGCTTAATAATTTCAATGCCGTAAGTGTTGGTTTTCATAAAACTTATCTTCCACGCATTTTCCACATGCTTCTTTGCCCAAAGTAAAAACTTATGATGCCGGCGAAGATGGCTTGGTCCTCCTCAGTCCACAAATTATCGCTAAGTTCAATTTTTAAAAAGGCGTATAGAAAAAAGAAACTATAGGCAATAACAGGGCGAACAGTGCCATTTAGGGCGTCCACCCATTTTATTTCTGTTTTATAGGTTTGATACAAAACTTTCGCCTCTGCAATATCTGCCTGCTGAGAAATTGCCTCTAGCTTTTGTCCGTGGATGGTTTTTTCTCGCTCAATTTGCAACTTTAATATCTCAAGCTCGTGCCTTTTATCTTGCCTATCTTGAAATATTTTTACAATGTCTGGAATTATTGAGCCAAAAAAGCCAATAAGGCTACCGAATAAAGTAATCATAGATTTATTTTATAATTATGGTTATTGAAGGGCTATTATCGCTACACCCAAGCATCCGTAGCTTAACTGGATAGAGCATTGCCCTCCGAAGGCAAAGGTTATGGGTTCAAATCCCGTCGGATGCACCAGAAGGAAACCCCGCCTGCATAGGTATGGTAATAATTCCATCAATAGAATCTGGGGTAATTATATTTATATAGTTTCTAGCCTTTTCCTTTTTAGTTTTTCGCCAAGTGCATTTTTTCGCTATTGCCTTTTTAGAGTTTTTAGAAACATAATATGGGTTTAAACCTGCTAAATCACACACTAGTTCAAAATCTTTACTATCGCCCTGCAACCAAGATTTGGCATGATACCTAGAATAGTTCATTTCTTGTTTTTTAGAGGAAGAGCCAGCGTCCATTAAAGCCTGCGTAATTACCGCCCGCCACAGGGCTGTTTCTGGGCTTGTTTGCTTAGAATCATATTCAGTAGAATTTTCGTGCTTTAGGTTAAAATTATCTTCCATAAACTCTCCTATTGTTGTTTTATTAGTTATTCAAAATTACAATTTTTAGTTGAGTGCGGAAGGGTGATTTTAAATAAGATGGTTAAATATTGTTGATATGTTGCTAATTTGCCTCAGTTCATCGTCACCCATTTTCTTCAACCTATGATTGTATTTATTATGGTTTCTAAAAACTTAGTTAATAAATAGTTAACAGATGTGTTTTTTTGGGGAGATTTGTGGTAAAAACTATTTTTAATCCTTAAAAAACTCAGCTACATATTGCTTCACCTTGGTGGGGCAGTCTTCTCTCATAACTCTGTATCGAAAATCAGCGGAGGAGTGCATGCCAGCACTATACCAGCCCAGGTGTTTTCTTGCCATTCTAACGCCAAGTTCTGTGCCGTAGAAAGAAAGCATATCTGTGTAATGCTCTATAATAATTTCTTTTTTTCTTTGATTGCTTAGTTCTGGCAAAACCTCACCTGTTTCAAAATAATGGGCTATATTGTTTATAAGCCAAGGCTTGCCGTAAGCACCCCTGCCAATCATTACCCCATCTGCACCAGAATCTTCTAATGCTTGCACTGCGTCCTGCACGGAATTTATATCACCATTGGCAATTACAGGGATTTTTACCGCATTTTTTACAGTGCGGATAAACTTCCAATCGGCCTTGCCATCATACATTTGCGATCTTGTTCTGCCGTGGATGGTAAGCATTTTTATCCCCACCTCTTCGGCAATTTTGGCAATTACTGGAGCATTTAGCGAATTAAAATCCCACCCCATACGCATTTTTAAAGTTACTGGAATTTTTACCGCCTTTACAGTTGCCTCTAGCACTTCCCTTGCCTTGGCTTCATCTCGCATCATGGCAGAGCCAGCATGCCCATTCACCACCTTTTTTACAGGGCAACCAAAGTTAATATCTATAATAGAGGCTCCCATATCTTCATTTAGTTTTGCGGCCTCTGCCATAACATCTGGCTCGCACCCTGCTAATTGCACACTGGAGGGATATTCTGTCTTATCGAAATGAGCCTTTTGCATAGACTCTTTTGTTTGCATAATCATCGCTCTAGAGGCTATCATTTCAGATACCACCAAAGATTTTCCAAAGCCCTTTACTAACCTTCTAAAAGGATTATCACTAACGCCACTCATAGGTGCTAGAATAACATTATTAGCCAAGGTTATATTATCTATTTTTATCTGTTTAAATAAAGGTTGCATGAGTAAAGTTTAAAAATTAACTTATACCATTCAATATGTAATATGAAAAGTAAAATCCGCCAAACCATTTTGGCTAGAAGAAAAGCCTTGGATGATAAGCAAAGAAAGCTAATGGAAAGAAATCTTGCCTCTAAATTTATGGGCAATTTTCCGCTAGAGTTAGGGGACGCAGTTGCAGGCTACGCAAGTATTAATGGTGAAATTGGTTGCGAACTGATAATAGAAATATTGCAAGATATGGGTTATAGAACCTCCATCCCAGCAATAGTTGAAAATTCTAAATTGCTAGAATTTAGGCAGTTTAATAAGGGCGATAGATTATACAAATCTGCTAAACATCTAATTCCAGAGCCTTTATCTACCAAGCCATTATTATTACCGAATATAGTTTTGGTGCCTCTACTTGCGGTTGATTTAAAGGGCAACAGAATTGGCTATGGCGGTGGCTACTATGATGCAACCTTGCAGGCATTAAGCAAGGTAGAAGAAATTGTGGCGGTTGGCTTGGCATATGATTTTCAAATAATCAACCACATTAGCCCACAAGAGCATGATTACAAACTAGATGTTATTATTACCGATAAAAGGGTGGTGGTGTGTGAGTAGTATGTGAATAAATTTTTTGGCACAGATATTGCCTTTAGTCTAGGGTCAATAGTTTTTACTTATGGTGATACCTAAAATAGCTACAAAATATCTTGCCTATTTTTTTGTTATTCCGTTAATTCTGCTTACCTATACTATAAATAGTTTTGCAGCAGATAATGCTATTTATGTTGGAATCTCTCGCCAATCTGGGCTTTATAACCAGCTGGATACTGTTTCAAACAATATGGCAAATGCCAATACTTCTGGCTTTAAGCAGAAAAATGTTATGTTTAATGAATATAAACATTTAAATACTAGATACGGCAAACGCACCCTTTCTTATGGGCAAGATTACGCAGGCGTTAATGATTTTTCTCAAGGTCCGCTTAAATCCACTGCTAAACAGCTAGATGTTGCCATAAATGGCGAAGGATTTTTTGTGGTGAAGGCTCCCTTTGGAGATGCCTATACAAGAAACGGTAATTTTACCATCTCTGCTGATGGTAGGCTAACAAACGCAGAAGGCTACAGTATATTAAGCATAGGTGGCGATATAACCTTTGGTGAGGAGGATCAAGAAATTCAAATATCAGATGAAGGAATGGTAACTTCTAGAATAAATGGTGCTTGGGAAAATAGAGGTCAGCTTAGAGTTGTTAAGTTCAAAAATTTACTAAATATGGAAATGGTTGCCTCTAGCCTGTTCATCAACAAAAAAGAAGAGCCAACTGTTGCCACTGCTTTTGAAGATTTTGTTTTGGCGCAAGGAATGCTTGAAGATTCAAATATAAGTGCCATCTCTGAAACGGCGGAGATGATGAAGGTAAATAGAAATGCCACCTCAATCGCCAGTTTAGTTGCAGATAACCATCGCCTGCAATTAAAATCGATAGATGTTTTGCTAGGTGGTGGAAATTAATAATTAACCAAAAGGGGAGTAAACTATGAGAACGATGAACACCGCAACCCAAGGGATGAAAGCACAAGAGCTTTTAACCGAGGTAATTTCGCACAATATTGCCAACTCCAACACTACTGGTTTTAAAGCGGGTAGGGCGGAATTTACAGATTTATTATATCAAAATTTAAGGAGAACTGGTTCAGATTCTTCACAAGATGAAACCCTGCTTCCAAGTGGCTTGCAGATTGGTTTGGGTGTAAGGGCTGTGGCTGTTTCTAAAAGGTTAGAGCAGGGTGCCTTGCAGCAAACTGATAGACCGTTCGATTTAGCCGTAAATGGCAGAGGCTATTTTATTGTAGAAAGACCAGATGGAACCGAGGCCTATACAAGG
Source organism: Alphaproteobacteria bacterium (assembly GCA_046302855.1). Classification (GTDB taxonomy): domain Bacteria; phylum Pseudomonadota; class Alphaproteobacteria; order Rickettsiales; family UBA8987; genus JBKCHH01. Next base: position 59,094 of record JBKCHH010000005.1, on the reverse strand, counting down.
GATGGGAGCTTTTCAGTAAATGCAAATGGCGAAATGGTAACATCTGAAGGTTATATAATTCAACCTGGAATTACTATTCCACCAGAAGCAATATCTGTAAGCATCAATAACTTAGGAGTGGTATCTGCCAAGGTAAATGGGCAGGTGCAAGATACCATTATTGGGCAGATTACAATAGTAAATTTTGTAAATGAAGGTGGGTTAGAGGCTCAAGGTGACAATCTATTTTTAGAAACTGCAACTAGTGGCGCCCCCATTCAAGGCTTTGCTGGCGACCCCGGATTTGGTGAGTTAAAACAGGGCTATTTAGAATCATCCAATGTAAATTCAGTGGATGAAATTACCAACATGATGAAGGCACAAAGGGTTTATGAATTTTGCTCTCAGCTACTAAAGCGTTCAGACGAAATGTTGGCAAGGGTATCACAATTAAACTAATATTTTTTATGAATAGGCTACTATTATTTTTTGCTATAATTTTTTCCTTCACTCAACTAAAAGCGGAAGGGGAATATTTTAAACTGGAAGATTTAAATGAAGTTCTGCAAGCAGAAGTTTTGCTGAAATTAGAAGAAATCAACCCCACCCAAAAGGGCGTGCCTAATATCAATAATCAATTTAAACTATCGCAGTTAAGATTTAGTTATAAGGGTAAAAGCAATCTAGTGCCTTTTAAAATCCTTGAAGAAAATGCCAGCAACACTAACAAAACCTTTCAGCTAAAAGATATAGCTTATAACGAAAAAAAGGGTGAGTTCGTGGCAGAAATGTTAGATAGCGAAAATAAAGAAATTACTCTAAAGGGCAGGGTAGTTCAATTAGTTAAAGTTCCTGTTTTAGCAAGGGAATTTAAAAAAGGCGAAGTGATAAGAGAAGGCGATATTAAGGTTGCAGATATGCCAAAAAAATTGGTTAGGGGTGATATAATGTTATCCTCAGATGAAATTATCGGCAAAAGCTCTTCCCGTGCTGTGCGTGAAGGGGCGATGCTAAAGGCAATATATTTTACTAGACCATTTCTAGTAAAAAAGAATGATGTAATAACTGGCACTTATGTGGCAAACAATATAACCATTCAAACCAAATTGCAGGCTATGAAAAATGCAGAAGTTGGTGAAATAATTGATGCAAAAAATATCGATAGTGGCAAAATTATTAAGGTGAAAATTAATGAAGATGGAAGTGGTAGCGTTTTTTCTTCTGCTAATAACTTAACCGCAAGCATTGAAAAGGAACAGAGCTTATGAAAATTATTACCGCAACAATATTACTAGCTTTATCTTTATCTGGATGCGTATCTTCGCAGGTAGATAGGCTAAAATGGGTGGGCAAGGCTCCGCCGATGAGCGAATCTAAAATTCCAGATGAAAAGCAATCCTCCGTGCCAATTAAGTGGCCAAGCACCGCCAAGCAAGATAATAAGGCAAACATAAAGAAAAATTCCCTGTGGAGTGATGGGGCAAGGCAATTTTTTGCCGATAAAAGAGCCAAAAATGCGGGCGATATTCTAACCGTAAATGTTGCCATTTCAGATAAGGCAGATTTGAACAATAAAACAGAAAGAACAAGGGAGGAATCTGATAAACTTGGCATTCCAAAACTATTTGGTGCAGAAAATAATCTGTTGATAAAAAATCTACCCGGCACGCCAGACCCTTCTAATTTGTTATCCAAAAGCTCTAACCTAGATAATAAGGGGGAAGGCTCAATTGGTAGGCAAGAAAAGATTGAAACTAAGGTGGCAGCGGTTGTAACCCAAGTAACTAATAATGGCAATTTGGTAATATATGGCTCACAAGAAATTAGGGTGAATAACGAAATTAGGCAGTTAACAGTAGAGGGGGTGGTTCGCCCAGATGACATAACTCCGCAAAATACGGTAGATGCGGAAAGAATAGCCGAGGCTAGAATCTCTTACGGTGGTAGGGGCTTAATTTCAGATGTTCAGCAACCAAGAATTGGCAACCAAGTTATTGATATAATTACACCTTTTTAGGTTTTGTTCCGATATTCGTCATTGCGAGGAAGTCTCGCCGAAGCCTTAGCGTAGGCGGACGACGCGGCAATCCACAACAAAGGCGTTTCTTGCAAAAACTTGTCTGTTATCCAAGCTCTGCCTTGTTTTTGGACAATTGCTTTGTCGCTTCGCGTCAATAGCAATGACGATTTTCCTTTAGCACCCCCCCCCCACAAATAAATAGGTTTATTATTGACTATTTATTATATTACATTTAAAGACCCCCCTACATATATCACATAAATATATTATTTTTTGGGGGATTAGCTCAGTTGGTAGAGCACTTGCTTTGCAAGCAAGACGTCAGCGGTTCGAGTCCGCTATCCTCCACCATAATTGACTTAATTGATTTGTAGCGATATTCTTAATTGCGGTCACACTGGCGCGAAATCAGGGAGGTTCAACGATTGCATCTTTTCTCAGACCACTAATGGTCTTGAAATCAGCCCTATTCGTACCGCTAAACATCAGCCGGGAAATTTCGAGACCAACAATGCTTGAGCCCTTACCCTTAAAACTTATCCACAACCGTAAAAAAAGAACTAAAATATCAGATTAAATTGTGATTTGTATACACCACGGGATCATAACTTATTTCTTCTTTTTACATTCAAATAAATACAACTTCAAAAATAGTTGATTATTCTCATTTTTCAATTATTTTCTCATAAATAGTCTCGCGTATTAGGGTGAGGAAAATGAAAATCGGATATAATTGCCATTAAAAAAGTCTTGGAATAGATAAAAAATACAAGCAAGCCAATAAGGTTAACGGGATAATAAGTATGAAATCTTTTGTTACGCATTATACCCTTTGGCTTTGCATTTGCTTTATTCTATTCGTTTTCCGCGTTATTGTGCAGTTGATCCAGAAATTTTATAACCTGCCTTTTTTACCGCCGTTTGAGGCGTGGTATAGTGGTAAGCTAGCTTACCCTTGGCTGCTAGTATCACAAATTCTAATTATTCTTGTTATGATTTGGGTAATTGCTGGTTTTGTAAAGGGGCACATTTTAGCGCGGCGCAAATTAGGTATATGGATGCTTGCGTTGGGTGGCATCTATTTTGTGGTGATGGTGCTTCGGCTAATTGCGGGGTTCACATTTGCAACTAGCCACCCTTGGTTGGGTGCGCATATTCCTGCATTCTTTCATATCGTGCTGGCATCATTCTTTTTGCTGGTTGGGCATTTTCACTATAAAAATGGTAATAAAAAGGGGGCGTATGAATAACAAAATCAGAAATATTCTAACTTGGACGGTGTATCCAGCGGTTATGGCGGTAAGCCTTGGGCTGTATTATGGACTGATTCATTATGGGGTAAGTTTTACCTTAAGCAGCTTTACAGCAGGTGTTATTGGCGGGCTTGGCCTAATTACGTTGTTTGAGATTGTTTTGCCTTACCGAAAAGAATGGCTTCCTAATCGCAGTGAAATCAAGACCGACCTTGCATTCATGCTACTTATACAAGTGGTGTTGCCGAAACTTTTAACCATACTCACAGCTGTATATTTGGTATCGTTTGCAAAGGCATATGGACTTGAACTAACAGGCTTATGGCCACACACCTGGCCAGTATGGTTACAGATGCTACTTATGATGTTTTTAGCCGATTTTCTTCGTTACTGGCTGCACCGCGCCTCGCATATGTGGATCCCGCTTTGGCGTGTTCATGCCGTGCATCATTCGGTGCAAAAGTTATATTGGCTGAATGTGGGCAGATTCCACCCCATCGATAAATCACTGCAATTTCTTTGTGATGCGCTGCCATTCATCTTGCTTGGAGTATCAGAACAAGTGCTGACGCTTTATTTTGTGGTATATTCCATTAAAGGATTTTTTCAGCACAGTAATGTTGATACTAAACTGGGCTGGCTGAACTATATCATCAGTGGTCCTGAGCTGCATCGCTGGCACCACTCTAAAACCATTAAAGAATCTAACAGTAATTATGGTAACAATGTTATTGTGTGGGATATTTTGTTCGGTACCTTTTTTTACCCGAAAGAAAGGAAAGTTGGCGACCTTGGGCTACTGAACAGAAACTATCCTTATGACTTTATAACCCAAATGAAAACCCCGTTTATTAAAGGTATTGATAAAGCGAAATGAGTTATCGCAAACAAAAAATCACCAATAGTTTAATGTGGCTAAAAATGCTGCTGGTGAAGCATATTCTTTTGCGTTCGCTTATTAGTAATGCTCGTAATCCAGATAAATGCCAAAAAGATATTTTTAGGCGCATACTAAAACAAAATAAAAACACTGAGTTTGGTAAGCATTATAATTTTTCCTCTATCCGTAATGTAGGAGATTTCATTAAAAGCGTTCCCGTGCATACCTATGAAGACTTGCGCCCATACATTGAAAAGCAAATTACAACAGGTGATTTCGCTATCGTTCCCGAAAAACCACTAATGTATGCACAAACAAGCGGCACTACGGGCAAACCTAAATATATTCCTATTTTAAAAGGCACGATTAATTCATACAAACGCGCCCAGCGTATTTTTTCATTTATACAGTACCGAGATATTCCTAAAATTTTTTCTGGTAAAATTTTGGCTATTGTCAGCCCCGCCATCGAAGGGCATTTAAGTGATGAAACGCCTTATGGCTCAATGTCAGGGCTAATCTATGAAAACATGCCAGATATTATTTTTTCAAAATATGTCTTAAAACCTGCAGTATTTGAAATTGAAAATTATGAGACAAAGTATAGCCTTATGGCAGCATTTGCAATGCGTGAAGATTATATTTCTTGTATAGGCACTGCAAACCCATCCACATTAATTCGCCTTAGCGAAATAATTCAGCAACAAGGCGATGCAATAATAGAATTTATAGAAACAGGCAATTTTGATGCGCTTAATGTTACGCTAAATAGCAAGCAGAAACAGCAATTTGCAGACTATGCTACACCTGATCCACAAAGGGCAAAAGCACTTAAATTGCTTAAAAAAAATAAAGGAAATTTGCATTTTACTGATATATGGCCGAATTTGCAAGGTGTTGTAACCTGGACAAGTGGTAACTGCGCACTATTAATACCAAAACTAAAAAAACAACTATTACCCGAAACAAAAATTGTTGAAATGGGCTATCTTTCAAGCGAATTTAGAGGAACTATCACTATTGATTGTGAGCGTAACCTTGGTATTCCTACATTGCAGGATAATTTCTTCGAATTTGCGCAAGTGGAAAGTTGGGATGGTGGTAATAAGAAAATCTTACTACTGTCGCAGCTAGAGATGGGCAAAAAATACTACATCATCGTCACTACGTCAAATGGACTCTACCGCTATTTTATCAATGATATTATTGAAGTTACAGGCCGTTACCAAAATACTCCAACTATCGCTTTTGTGCAAAAAGGCAAAGGTGTTACCAGTTTTACAGGTGAAAAGCTTTATGAAAGCCAAGTAATTACTGCCGCTACCGAAGCTGCAAAAGCCCATAATATCACGCCTGAATTCTTTATGATGCTGGCTGATCAGCAAGATTTCTCATATACGCTTTACATTGAATCAGCAGATAAATTTGATGTTTTAAGTTTCGCACAACAACTAAATTCCCATCTAGGTGAGCTAAATATTGAATATCTATCAAAAGCACAAAGCGGCAGAATAAAGTTTGCGGATGTAAAACGCTTAAAAAAAGGAACGCTTGAAGCCTATAAATCACTTTGCATTAAAGCGGGACAACGCGAAGGGCAATTTAAGGTGATAAAATTGCAATACCGCGCCGATGTACAATTTCCATTTCAGGAGCATATACAGCCATGAAATTAAAAAAAATAGAACTAAAGAAACTGGAAATACCGTTTCGTGTTTCATTCAAGCACGCATCAGCGCAGAGAACTAAAACAGAAACTATAATAGCACTAGCCTATTCAGAAAGTGGTGTAATTGTCTATGGTGAGGGCTGCCCACGCAGTTATGTTACGGGTGAGAGTATAAAATCATGCATGGATTTTATCGCAAACCACCATCATGACATAGTAAAAGTAGATGGTATTGATTCACTGAAAAGGTTTATATCTGCCAACCAACCCGCTATTGACAAAAACCCTGCCGCTTGGTGCGCCATAGAAACGGCAATTCTTGATTTGCTTGGCAAACTAGAAAATAAATCTATTGAAGCGGTGTTGGGTATTCCAGAAATTCAGGGCAGCTTTCATTACACCGCCGTGCTTGGTATATCTAACCCCAAAGTTTTTGCGGCGCAGCTGGCGCAATATATTCAGATTGGTTTTAATGATTTCAAGGTGAAAATCTCTGGTGATGCCTCTATTGATAAAGCAAATATCAAAGCCATTAGCACCACACTACCAAGTGCTAAAATAAGGCTGGATGCAAATAATTTATGGAATAATGCAGATGAAGCAATCACTTATTTATCTTCTATTGCCAAATATTTTTGGGCAGTTGAAGAACCAATAAAAATTAGTGATTATGTGGGCTTAAAAACACTGGCAGAACATTTGGGCTGCAAAATTATTCTGGATGAGAGTTTTTTAAAAATTGCAGACCTTGACCATTTATCAGGCGATTCCAACATTTGGATACCCAACATTCGCATTTCAAAAATGGGTGGGTTGCTTCGCTCACTTGATATAGCGGAAGAATGCAGGAAACGCGGCATTAAATTCATCATCGGCGCACAAGTTGGCGAAACCAGCATCTTAACGCGAGTAGCTATATCTTTGGCAAATGCATATCGTGACATCCTAATCGCTCAGGAAGGCGCTTATGGTACGCACCTGTTAGAACACGATATTAATGATAGCCCCATCATGTTTGGTAAAAAAGGAATGGTGAATTTAGGCGAAAATAACATCAAAGGGTTGGGGTTAAATTGGACATTTTAAAATTAACAAAACGTACTTTCAATGCCATAAAACTGGCAACTGTTATTTTAGTGCTTTCTGGCTGTGCGATTACCACTGATTTTGTTGCAAATAAATTTTTACTTTCTTCGGAAGGTGTGCGGCAAGCAGATTATAGTGTAACGAAGGAAACAATTAGCTTTAAAACCAGTGATGGGGTTAAATTGGTGGCGGATATATATCACCCAAAAGGACTTAAAAAAACCCCAACAATTTTAGTACGAATTCCGCTTAGTGATACCATTAGTAATCAGGCGCGCTCTGGCATTATCGCGCGTTACTGGGCGAGCAGAGGTTACACGGTAGTACTACAAGGTACACGTGGTAGATATAAATCTGGCGGTGAATTTTATCCGCTGATGCATGAACGCGAAGATGGAATTCAAACCCTTAAATGGGTAGCAAGCCAGCCTTGGTATAACGGACGCCTTGCCATGTGGGGTGGCTCTGCATTTGGCTATACCCAGTGGGCAGTTGCTGATCAAAAAAATCCAAGCGTAAATGCTTTTTTTATACAAATTGCCAGCAGCAATTTTTATAAAATGTTTTATCCAGGAAATGCCTTCTCGCTGGAAAGCGCTATCAATTGGGCAATACGCAGTCGTGGCAAAAAAGATAGGGATGTTGATCTTAAAGATTTAGACCGTGGTGTAAATCACTTGCCGACTATTGAAGCTGATGATGAAGCTATTGGCGATACGAATTTCTTCAATGACTGGGCATTAAATACTCAAAAAAATGATTATTGGAAAAAAATTGATGGTGAGCATAGAGCCCAAACAATTCAGGCCCCCGTATTACTTATGGCTGGTTGGTTTGATCCATTCTTGCCCACGCAACTTGAAGATTTTAGCACCATTGCCACCAAGGCGAAACCATCTGTTGCCAAAGAAACACGCCTAGTTATTGGACCGTGGGGACATGCTAAATCTGTAAAGCTGCCAAATTCAAATGAAGAAGTGCCATACCGAAGTCAAAGCGTTACCCAAAGCATCGCATGGTTTGATTATGTGCTGGGTATAACGAACGCGCCACTAAATATGCCAAAGGTAAAGATTTTTGTTATGGGGGAAAATCGCTGGCGTGATGAAAACCAGTGGCCATTAGCTCGCACAAAATATGTTCCATTTTATCTGCACAGTAACGGCAAAGCGAACACTCTAAATGGTGATGGCTTTTTGAGTATTTCTTCAACTAACGATAAAGCTGAACATGATGCATATATTTATGACCCCACTAATCCAGTACCTACAGCTGGGGGAGCGATGTTAAGTAATAGAGCAGGAATTGAACTTCAAAATACAATTGAAGAACGACCAGATGTGTTGGTCTACACCACCGCAGCGTTATCTAAAAAAATTGAGGTAACGGGCCCAATTAAAGCCATACTCTACGTTTCAACCGATGCGCCATCAACAGATTTCACCGCAAAGCTAGTAGATGTTCACCCCGATGGCTTGGCGTATAATCTTTCAGATGGAATATTACGCCAAACCTACAAAGCATCTAATGGCAATGCGCCCACTAAAATTGAAATAGAGCTATGGCCAACCAGTAATGTTTTCTTAAAAGGGCATAAAATAAGGCTGGAAGTATCAAGTAGCAATTTCCCCCGCTATGATCGCAACCTTAATACGGGGGAATTCATACCTACTGCTACTAAATCAAAAGTTGCCAAGCAGAAAATTTTTCACACAAAAGAATACCCATCGCAACTTATATTGCCGGTTATTCCAGAAAGTAGAGAAATTAAGTTTTAGCGGCAAGCGCCCTTGGGAATGGTATAAAAAATTAAACGAACTTAAAAACTAAGATGTTGGCTATATAGACTAGAGGTTAAATTGTAGTTATTTTTGTTTTGTTAAGAACTATACTAAAACATGATGCTATAATTTGAATTTTCCCTGTATTTTTCCCTGTTCTCAGGGAAAAATACACAGCATGAGTAGCTGAGTTAGTTTCTTGCGCCACCACCGATTTTGCCCGCACCTTTGGTGCGGAGTTGCAAAAGCGAGTGTCTCGCCGAAGCCTTGGCGAAGGCGGACTGGAGTAATAGACTTCTTTCATAACCTAAGCTATTTCTTAAAAAAAAACCTTTGAGAAGTGCCCGCCCCCACTGCCCCTATTTGCCTTCAGCAAATTAGGGGCGGGCATATAATTTTTCTTCAAAAAATTATTAAGTAAAAATTATTCAAAAAGTCTTTTAAAATCAATGCAATAAACAGGGGAGATACTTATAGTTACGAAAGAAGTCTAATATATGAAATTCGGCTCTGTTGAATTGAAATAGAACCATTGTGCTTGTTTTAAATGAGCTACCGTTTATGGTTTTACACCTAGTATTCGCTCCCCATAATCACCCCAAAACAAAGTTAAAGGCATCGGCTATGGCGTTGTAAGAGGCATCGATTATGTTTTCAGATACGCCAATGGTGGTAAAGTTTTTATTGGTCTTGTTATTTAAAAATACTATCTCCACACGGGTGATTGCTTCCGTTGCCTTTTCTGGGGTAATTATGCGAACCTTGTAATCAATTAAACTTATATTATTCAATATTTTATACTTATTAACTAAAGTTTTAGATAATACCTTGTATATTGAATCTACCGGTCCAATCCCTTCTGCCATATCTAAAATAACTTCTTTACCTACCTTTAGTTTAATTTTGGCTTCTGAAAAGGTAACCAATTCCCCATTAGCATTTACCCTTTTTTCTACAATTACGCGAAAGTTTTTTAGCTCAAAAAAGGTTTTTAACTGGTCGAAGTGCTTTTTTGCTAGAATCGCAAAACTGGCATTAGCATTATCGTAAGCGTAGCCCTTTTGGTCTAGATTTTTTACAAGCCTCACTAATTCTTCTAGCTTTGCTTTATTTTCTTTTGCATCGAAGTCTATTTTCAACCCCACGCCCTTTAGCCTTTCAATAAAACTAGCCTTGCCTGCTTGGTTAGAAATTACCACCTCTCTTTCATTACCTATTAATTCTGGCTCTATATGTTCATAAAGTTTGGGATTTTTTTTCACCGCTGAGCCATGCACACCACCCTTGTGAGCAAAGGCATCCTTGCCAACATAGGGTCTATTATTAATATGGGCTTGATTTAGCTTGGTTTCAAACCACTGCGAAATTTCGCTTAAATCTTCTAGATTTTTTATACCAACATCCAGCTTCATTTTATATTTTAGAGAGGGGATTATGGAAATTAAATTGGCATTACCACACCTTTCCCCATAACCATTTATTGTTCCCTGCACTTGGCAAGCACCGGCTTGAATGGCGGAAAGTGAATTGGCAACCGCATTTTCTGTATCATTATGGCAGTGGATTGCCAAATTTTCCCCATCAATTACACGGCTTACTTTTGATACGATTTCAAATATTTCATTAGGCAAGGTGCCACCGTTAGTATCGCATAAAGAAATCCATCTAGCACCCGCCTTAAAGGCTAATTCTATTACCTGCAGAGCATAAGAGGGGTTGGATTTATAACCATCAAAAAAATGTTCAGCATCAAAAATTACCTCTTTTTTGTGTTGCACAAGGTATAAAACGGAATTTTCTATAATCTCTAAGTTTTTTTGTGGTGAAATTTTTAAATCTTCCTTTAGGTGAAAATCCCAAGACTTGCCAAAAATACAAACTTTTTTAGCCTTTAGTTTTGCGAGCTTATTTAGCCGCTCATCCTTATCAACCTTAACATCTGCCCTATGGGTCATACCAAAGGCTACGATATTAGATTTTTTGGTTTTTGGCAAATTAGCAAATAAAGCATCATCAGTTTCATTAGCAGTGGGAAAGCCAGCCTCAATATAGTCTATGCCAAATCCATCCAGTTTTTTTATAATTGAGAGCTTATCGGTTAAGGAAAAATCTATCCCCTTGGTTTGGGCGCCATCTCTTAAAGTAGTATCATAAAGGTAAATTCTTCGCATAAAATATTAGTTAAAATTAGTTTTAAAAGGTTTCGTCCTTATAAGCGCCCCAAATGAATTTTTTTCCTATCCAGCCCTCATAACCTCTTATAGAAAATAAACAATAATCTTTTTGGCAAGATTTTAAAATACCGCTAACCCCCACCTCTAGTTTTGCTATTGGCTTTGAATCTTCATCTGGCTTTTCTCTTATAAACTGCGTTTTATTTGTTATGATTGCGGTTCTTCTACCACTTAGCATAGCACGGTGAAGCCAAGCCTCATCGCCCTGCACATCACGAACCTTACGCCAATCTTCAAATTCTGCAATAATTTCGATAGGCATATTCTTTTTTATATACTGCCATTTTATGTCATACTTAGCACCGGGTCCAAACCGTGCATTAGCGGAATCTGATTTTAAAGATACAAATCGGGGGATTTGCAAATCCGCGCTTGCCTTTACTATATTTCCATAGAAAATGGTCAGCAGAAATATTATGTATAAAGTTTTATTCATAGATAACCCTTAAGCTACTAAATTTTAACTATCAGTAAATATAAATGTTAAGGCATAAAACTATAGCAGTGAAGGTTGGAAATATTTGGGTGGGCGGTAATAATCCTATCGTGGTGCAATCCATGACCAATACTGATAGTAGTGATGTTGAGAAAACCTATCAACAAATAAAAGAACTCTATTTATCGGGGAGCGAAATTGTTAGAATTACCATGAATAATGAGGCTTCGGCTCAAAAATTTCCTGAAATAAAACAAAGGCTTATAAAAAACAACATTCCCGTTCCCATAGTGGGCGATTTTCATTATAATGGGCATTTGTTGCTAGAAAAATATCCAGAAACGGCAAGGCTATTAGATAAATATCGCATTAATCCCGGAAATGTTGGCTTTGGAGAAAAAAAGGATAAGCAATTTGCTCAAATTATTCAAATTGCCATTCAAAACAACAAGCCAGTGCGGATTGGAGTTAATTGGGGTTCGCTAGACCAAGCCTTGTTAGCGAGTCTAATGGATGAAAATGCTAGGTTAAAAAATCCACAACCAGCCGATGAAGTAATGGTTCAGGCGTTAGTTTCCTCTAGCATAATTTCTGCTAACAAGGCTATGGAGTATGGGCTAGGTGAAGATAAGATTATAATTTCTTGCAAGGTTAGCAAGGTGCAAACCCTTGTTAAGGTTTATAGGGAGCTTGCAAAAAAGTGCAATTTTGCCCTTCACCTTGGCTTAACAGAGGCTGGAATGGGGGTAAAGGGCATAGTTGCCTCATCTGCTGCCCTATCTATTTTATTAAATGAAGGCATTGGCGATACCATTAGGGTTTCACTTACTCCAGAACCAAATGGCGATAGAACAAAAGAGGTGCAGGTTGCTAGAGAAATTTTGCAATCGCTTGGCATAAGGGCTTTTTTGCCAACAGTTACTGCTTGCCCAGGTTGTGGGCGAACCACTTCAGAATATTTTTTAACATTAGCACAAGATATTGAATTCTATTTAAAAGAGCAGATGCCCAAATGGAGCAAAAAATATAAGGGGGTGGAAAATATGAAGGTGGCGGTAATGGGCTGTATTGTAAATGGGCCTGGAGAAAGTAAACATGCAGATATTGGCATTAGCTTGCCTGGCACTGGAGAATCACCCATTGCACCAGTATTTATTGATGGTAAAAAAACCCACACTCTAAGGGGCGAAAATATTTATCAAGACTTCATAAAAATTGTTGATGAATTTGTAAAAAGAAAATATGTTCACAAATAACAACCTATGGTAGCAATATGAGCAAAAAATTAGTTTTAGTAACAGGCGGCACAAGAGGAATAGGCGAGGCAGTATCCAAACTGTTTAAAGAAAGTGGATACAAGGTAATAGCCAACTATGCAAGCCATGATGAATCTGCAAATAAGTTTAATGCAGAAACTGGGATTATAGTAAAAAAGTGGGATGTTTCTTCATTTTCTCAATGTGAAAAGGCGGTGAAAGAAATTGAAGAAGAGCATGGCTCTATCGAAATATTAGTGAATAACGCTGGCATTACTAGGGATGGCTTTCTTCACAAACAAACAAGAGAAAATTGGGATGCGGTAATAAATACCAACCTAGGTTCAGTATTTAATTTATCAAGCCTAGTAATAAAATCTATGAGGGAGAAGGGCTTTGGCAGAATAATTAACATGGCATCAATCAACGCCTCAACTGGGCAGATAGGGCAAACTAACTATTGTGCTTCAAAGGCTGGAATTCTTGGCTTCACAAAAGCATTGGCTTTAGAAAATGCTACTAAGGGAATTACTGTAAATGCAATAGCACCGGGCTATGTAGAAACAGATATGGTAGCAAAAATAGATGCAACCATCTTACAACATATTGTTGATTCTGTTCCGGTAAAAAGGCTAGGGCAGGCCGATGAAATTGCCAGATGTGCCTTATTTTTAGCATCAGAAGAATCTTCCTATATAACTGGCACAACCTTGCACATAAACGGTGGCAAGTTTATGGGTTGAAGATTTAAGGGTTGGTAGAAAATCAAACTTAAAAAATTCTTAAAACGCGCCGCATTTTTTTAATTATACTTTTAGATTGGTTGCGGGGACTGGATTTGAACCAATGACCTTCAGGTTATGAGCCTGACGAGCTACCAGACTGCTCTACCCCGCGACGGGTAATAACACGAGGGAGATAAAAGTCTGGTAGCAAATTTAATTTATATAAGTTTTTTAAAGGAAAAAACTTATAAGGCCAGACTGCTCTACCCCGTAGAATAGGTAAACTATAGAAATAAACTTAAGTTTAAAAGTATGGGTTCTATATTAGAAGATGTAATTATTAGCAATAAAAATATGCCAAGCCCCTTTGTTACCACTTGAATCATATATTAAAATTTGGTTAAAAACCTAAAACTTTCTTTTAAAATATCAGTATTTTGTATTGACAACTCTCTCTCTACTAAAATGCTATTGTCCACCTTTTTACGGAGTCCCACAATGGGTCGCCTACAAGTCCTACAAGCGCACTTCACCTGCGACGCAAGAATCCTCAGTCAATTGATTGAGGATTTGACAGAAGCCAGTGCTTCTCCCGGGTGTATGAGAACAGAACGGGGGTCGTATACCGTCCTAAAACAAGGGACGGCCATAACGCTTCGCTTCCCCCTGCCGTTCTCTATCACATCTTGATGAGTTAGGCAAGAAAGCCTAGCTCACCCCCACTACCCCCCCCAGCAACCGCTGGGGGTCTTTTAACCTCACTTTTAAAAATCTTTCAGCCTACTTATTTTCTTCTTCTTGCTGTTGTTTACGGCGTAGGGTTAGGGTTTTGAACGCCTTTTGAATTTCTTGAATATTTTCATCACTATTGTTAGAAAGTTTGGCAGATTCATTTTCTGCCTTTATTCTTTCGTGAATTTCTTTGCGTAAAACGCTGGCAGTATTTGGGTAAACAAAGCCCAGCTTTACGGTTTTACCGCTTACATCAATAACGGTAACTTCAATATTATCATTTATTATAATCGTTTCCCCTATTTTTCTAGAAAGATATAGCATGGCACTACCTGAAGCATTTAGTTAATTTCTGTATATATAACAATAGAGATTAATAAATAGTTAATTTATATAGTGAATCTCGTAGCTATTATAACCTTGAAAGTATAGTAAAGCAGTTAAATCACAATAATCAATTCTAAATTTAGTGGCGTTGCGGATTATAGGCTTGGCTTTAAATGCAACCCCAATACCAGCATTTTGAATTATGCCCAAGTCATTTGCCCCATCACCCACGGCTATTGCTTGCTTGATAGAAATTCCAAGCTCTTTGGCGTTTATTTTTAAACATTCCAGCTTTGCATTTGGCCCTAAAATTGGCATTCTTACCTTGCCGGTAAACATGCCGTTTGATTCCTCTAGCACATTTGCCTTTTGAATATCAAAACCAACGGCATTAGCAATTTTTTCGGTAAAAAAGGTAAAGCCGCCAGAAATTAAAATTGTTCTAGCGCCATTTACCTTCATAGTATTTACCAAACTTTTGGCACCTGCCCTTATTTTTATTTTCTCATAGACCTGCTCCATTATTTTTACAGGAACATCAGTTAGATAGTTTATTCTCTCAATTAAAGCATTTTCAAAGTTAATTTCGCCCCGCATTGCCTTTTCGGTAATTAGCTGGATTTTATCTTTTATGCCAGCTAGCAGTGCCATTTCATCCAAACATTCCTGCTCTATTATGGTAGAATCCATATCGGCAAGAAGGAGCTTTTTTTTCCTATCATCAGTTTTTTCTTGAATGGCAAAGTCTATTAGGTTTAGTTGCTTAAATTTCTCCATCTCTATAAAAATCTTATCTACTGAGGCGGGGTTGAGGGTAGAAAAACTTATCTCAAAGGCTTCTAGCTGTTTTAAGGCATCGATATCTAGTATTTTTCCATCATTTTTCTTAATAATATCAGTAATATGGTTGATTTGTGTGCCATCTAGTTTAGTAAGATGTGGGTTAGATACTGCTGTTAATACCTGCATTGATATACCTTATTCTTTATGAAATTTTCGCGAATTATTATCATTTTTGGGCCTACTGCAAGCGGAAAAACAAAATTCTCTTACCAATTGGCAAAAAACTTTAAGCAGGCGGTAATAATTAATGCCGATGCCATGCAATCTTATAAGAATCTGCCAATTCTTACCAATCAACCAAGTAGTGAAGAGCTAGAGATGTATCCTCATAAGCTATTTTCTTACCTTAATGCCAGTGAAATAGGCACAGTTGCTAGTTGGCGAAATAAGGCTCTGCAAGAAATTAATCACGCCTTAAATTCTGGCAAAACGCCAATTTTGGTGGGGGGAACTGGCATGTATATAAAATCACTTATTTTTGGCATTAGTAATATTCCAAAAATTTCTAATAAAACTAAAGAGTTGGTGAAGGATATCAATCAATTAGAGGAATTGCAAAAACTAGACCCTTTAATGGCAAATAAACTAAAGGCAGGCGATACGCAACGCATAAAAAGGGCGTTAGAAGTGGTGATTGAAACTGGTTTTTCTATTAGTAAATTTCAGCAACTTGAAGATAATCCTTGTTTTCCTTTGCAAGACTTTACTCCACTATTTTTAAATGTTGATAGGCAGGTGGTTTACGAAAATATTAATAATCGGTTTGATTCTATGATTAAAGGGGGGGTGATAGAGGAAGTGAAGGGCTTGCTAGAATTAAACCTAGATGATTCTTACCCCATAATGCGCGCGCACGGTGTGCCAGAAATTAAAAAATATCTAAATGGAGAAATTTCACTTCTAGATGCTATTACCAAAGCCAAGCAAAATACCAGAAACTACGCCAAACGCCAATTCACCTTTTACAGAACGCAACTTAGTTTTTTTGAGAGGGTGGATTTGTAAGCGAAGATTTATTTTTGGGCAAAACCGCGTCATTGCGAGGCGGCACGCAAGCAATCCAGTTTATAAATACAATATTTTTGGTATATTTTTTGAATTTTATTTACTGGATTGCCGCGTCGCTTTTTTGAGAAAGCTCCTCGCAATGGCGACTTTACAATGGTTAGGGGTTCTTACTTCACATCTATCACTACAAAAAAGCTGCTTTCCTTGCGGATAACTAGTAGAAGAACAGAGCTTTTACCACCCTTTATTGCTTCAGCTAGGGTGGTAGATAAATCCTCTGTTTTTTCTAGTTCAGTGCTATCTGCCTTTATAATTAAATCGCCTGATTTAATACCCTTAGTTTCAGCAGGAGAGCCAGCAGTTACGGCCGTTACCACCAAGCCTTTAGAGCTTTGCACAAGAGAATATTCCTTTATTAACTCTTCGGTAATTGGCTCTAACACAAGCCCAAGAATGGTTTTTGTTTTTGGTTTCTCTCTTTTTTTAGATTTATTAATTTCAGCCAAAACATTTGCCTTTTGCTCCAATTCCTGAATAGACATTACAAGGGTTCTAACCCTGCTGTTTCTTATGAAATCAACATCCACCCTAGAGCCAACGGGAATGGATGACAAAATCTGCTCAAAACTATATTTATTTTTTACAGTTAAGCCATTAAAGCGGGTTATGATATCACCTTGCTTTAAACCCAAATCACTAGCTGGGGTTGCAGGCTTTACTGAATCTATAATTAGCCCCTGCGTTGAATATAGCCCGTATTTAGAAATATCGTAATCATCTATATCTTTTGCTTTAAAGCCCACATTTATTCTTTTCATCCGCCTATCTTTTTTTACATGCTCTAAGAAGATTTTTATTACGGATGAGGGAATGGCAAAGCCAATGTTATTTTTATTCTCAAGTCTTGGATCGCAAATGCCAACTACTTCACCCGCATTGTTAATTAAAGGTGCACCACCGCAGTAGATAGAGGTGTAAGATGAAAGCTGGAAAAAATCTTCCCAATTCCCCACAGACATTACTTTGGGGCGGAAGCTAATTTGGTTGCTACTGGCAGAGGTGCCAATATTAAAGGGGTTGGCTACTATAAAAACCTCATCGGTAACCTTTACCGCATCTGAATCTGCAATACCAATACTTGGAAAGTTAGAAAGCTCCTTTACTTTTAGTAGAGATAAATTGGTTTTTCTATCCTCCCCAACAGTATCTACATCATATTCCTTGCCTTCAATTATTGCCTTAATTTTACTATCAGTTTTTATAATGGAATAGTTGGTTAGAATATAGCCACTTGCGTCTATAATAAAGCCTGTGCCTAGATAATTTTTTATTTTAGATAATTTTTCTTCATCAAACTTATCAGCAGGATCAGTTAATTGGTCGGTATAGCCATTTAAAAAGTGATCCACTTGAATTTTGCCGAAAGATTTTTGAATTAAATCTTCCCGCTTTATGCTAAAGTTATTATCGCCATAAGCGTATAGGGTAACTATTGTTGGCTCTATTTTAAATAGAACATCGTTAATTGAATCTTTGGCAAATAGGGGTGATGAATAAAAAAATAGGGCAAGGGTAAGAAGAAAGTTAAAGAGTTTTTGTTTTCTATTCGTCATTTCTTATTCGCCATCGCGATTTTTATTCATGAATTTTAAAAATTCACTATCTGGAGACAAAATAAATTTAGTATCAGTGCTTTTTAATGAGTTCTTATAGGCCTCAAGGCTACGATAAAATTCGTAGAAGTTTCTATCTAGAGAATAGGCGGCAGAATAGGTTTTTGTAGCTTCAGCTTCGCCTTGCCCTTTTAGGATTTTTGATTTTTTATCAGCCTCTGCTAGTAAAATAGTTTTTTCTTTGTCTGCTTCAGCGGTAATTTTTTGAGCCTCTTCCGCCCCTTGTGCTCTAAATTCTCTGGCAGCCTTTTCAAATTCTGCTTTCATTTTATTTACTACGCGAAAGTAATTGTCTGGCACTAAATCTGCCCTTTTTATGCGAACATCAACAATTTCTATACCAAAAGAGGTGCTGTTTTTAGATTTATCATCCTTGTTTTTGCTAAGCTCTGCGTTGATTTTATTCCTTATTTCTTCCATTACTTCTCTTCTTTTTGAAGTAAGCAAATCATCTAAAGAAATTGTGCCTATTACCTTTCTTAGGTTAGATTCTAAAATTGCATCCAGCCTAGTTCTAAGGGTGCTATCAGTAAAGCCTGCTTGATAGTAATCTAAAGGATTGTTAATTCTATACTTGGCGAAGGCATCTACAATAATACGAGAAGTGTTAACATCTTCGGTAATATTAGTGTTGCTGGCTTCTTTCTTTTCTTCCTTTTTCTCATCCAGTTTTTCTATTTCCACCTTCTTTTTTGCCTTGTTAGAAGAATCTAAATCGCCACCAACACTCAAACCAGATATTGAAACCAGCTTTGCATCCGCATCAAAATGCATAATTCTTTTATCGAACTTTACTACTGTTTCTAAAAAGAATGGCTTTTTTAGGTAGATGCCGGGTTTATCTTCATCCACACCATTAATTATTCTAAGGGGTTGACCGAAACTTAATATCAAAGCCTGCTCTGTTTGGCGAACAATTAATAGTGAGCCTGAAAATAAAAATAGCACTACAGCCAATATTATAAATATTATTATGTTTCTAGGCTTTATCATTTGGGTACTGTGGTTGCTTTGTTAAAGTTATCAAAATTATTTAGCGGTAGAAAGGGCACTACGCCACCAGAACCTTTTTTATCTAAGATTAATTTTTCTGAACCAGTAAAAATCTGTTCCATAGCATCTATATATAGCCTTCTTTTAGTTACTTCTGGATTTTTTCTGTACTCATTATATATCTGGCGGAACCTTTCAGAATCACCACCTGCATTAGCCTTTACCTTTTCATAATAGGCCTTAGCATCTTCAATCACCTGTTGTGCCTGCCCCCTTGCCCGTGGGATAATATCATTCCTATAAGCCTTTGCCTGCTCTATTGCCTTGTTTCTATCTTGAATAGCGCCGTTTACATCATCCATTGCTTCCTTTACCTCTTCCGGAGGTTGAACATCGGTTAAGTTTACTTGCGTTATTTGAATGCCAGTTTTGTAGTCATCTAAAATTTTTTGCATTAGATTTTTGGCATCATCGGCAATTTTTTCTTTCCCTTGCGCAATTACATCGATGAATTTAGATTGAGCAATAATTTCCCGCATTGAGCTTTCTGCAACGCTTCTAATGGTATTTATTGGGTCTTTGGTGTTGAATAAAAATGAATAGGCATCTTTAATTTTCCAGTTTACCGCAAAAGGCACTACCACAATATTGCGGTTAAAGGTTAGCATCGAGCCTTCCTGCACCGCTATGTTTTTCTTTTCAACTGAATTTTCTTTTGTATTTTGGTTGTTAGCGAAAAACTTACGCACATTTTTAGATTGACCGTAGCCGATATTTTCTGTGTTCACCTTTTCTACGGGAACGATAATTGCCTTTTCAATAGGGTATGGTAGGTGGTAACGAAGCCCCGGCAATTCGAACCTATCATAAGCCCCAAAACGAAGCACAACACCTTGCTCGCCAGCATCAACTTCATGAAGCCCACTTATTAGCCATAAAAAGGCAACCACTATAATAGCTAAGATTATAAGCGATTTATTGCCATCGTCTTTTAAAAATTTTCCGCCGAATTCGCCCTTTTTCTTTTTTAACTCTTCAAAAAAGTTTTTACCCTTTTCTTGAATAGCTTTAGCTGGTTGTTTGGGCTTATTATCACCAGAGCTACCCCCTGAATTACCCCAAGGCCCAGTAGCGAATGAATGGATAAGTTGGTTAGCAAATTTCTTTTTCTTTTTCATTTATTTTAAAAGTGATATTATTAGTTATGTAAATAAAATTTATAATTATGCAAGCAAAGTTGGAAGAATTAAAAAAAGAAATTGAGCAGTTAAGTTTGCTAAAAAGCCAAGTTTCTTTTGATAACAATCGTTTAATTATAATACTTGAAACAGACTCTCAAAATAAAAATTTATTAGACAAGCTAAAAGCAAGAATTGAGCAGTTAGTTAAAGAAAAATATCACTTTGCTAACAATTCAGTTGTTTTTACTAATAAACTGGAAATTTCTTCTAACAAAAAAAATATAGAGGGGGTAAAGAAAATTATTGCGGTTGCAAGTGGCAAGGGTGGGGTGGGGAAATCTTCTGTAGCAGCTAATCTAGCTGTGGCTTTAGCAAAGCAGGGCTATAGGGTTGGCTTGGCAGATTTAGATATTCACGGGCCTTCCATAGCCAAAATTTTTGGGCTAAGTAAAAAGCCAGACATTAAGGATAATAAAATCATTCCCTTTATAAAGTATGGGGTAAAGGTGCTTTCTATGGCAATGCTGGTGGATGAGGGTTCTGCCCTTATTTGGCGTGGACCAATGGTTTCAAAAGCCGTTTCGCAATTAATGGTGCAGGCAAGTTGGGATGATTGTGATTATTTAATTTTAGACCTGCCCCCCGGCACAGGCGATATTCATTTAACCGTGTTTAGCACTTATAATGTTAGTGGCGTAGTTTTGGTTTCTACCCCACAGCAGGTGGCGTTAATAGATGTAAAAAGAGCCTTAGAAATGCTCCGCAAGCTAGAGGTTCCAGTGCTTGGTGTAATAGAAAATATGAGCTTTTTTGAAGTGGCGGGCAAGAAGTTATTCCCCTTCGGTAATGGCAATGTGCAGGTTTTCTGCAAAAAAGAAGGGGTGGCATTTTTTGGCGAAATTCCCCTAATTACTGAAATTAGTGAGTTGCAAGATTTGGGCATTCCCTACTGCTACAAAAGAAGTAATAAAGAAATAGAGAGAGCTTTGTTAAAGATTTGTTAAAACACCCATATTTTTCTGCATAAAATCAGTAATTTACTCTTGATTTTTTTTTCGTAGGGTAGAATAGGGGTGTTCACATGTTTCGAGGTACCGTTTTGGTCACTTCACTTTTTTTAGCGCTGCTCACAAAGCTGGTGCTACTCTATTTTTTCATCCGGTCTGTGATGAAAATGAGAGCGCTTAGAAAGCGAACTAAGCGTTAAACCTAAGCGTTAAGGTTGCGGTTGCGTAGGAGGATGGCTAAAATGCCCCCCTCCTTCTTTTTTTTATAAAGAAAGAAGTGAAAAATTTAAAAAACTGTTGTTTAGGTAAAATTAGTCGACCCTAATTTCTTAGGGCTGAGGTGACTAGATGTCAATTAGGGAAACATCATAATACACCCAAACCTATTTTTCAAGTTATCTCTTCTAGCCTTGGCAAAAAACTATAGAAAAACCACTAGAAACCCCAAAAAATCCACAAAAAAGTCCAAAAAAAGCTATTGCAATAATAATTTTATCTACTATAACCGCCATCTAATTTTTAGGTTTTAGGGCTATTTTTACTTGGGTTTTGCTGGGGCAAAAGCACCATCTAGCTTAATAGTTTAACTAACTCTAACTCTTATAAAATAAGAAAAATTTTTTAAGAAGAACTTGAAAAATCCAGTCATGCTTTAAGGGCGAACAGTTAATTTTTAATTGTTTAGCGGGTGTAGCTTAGTGGTAAAGCTCCAGCCTTCCAAGCTGGCTAGGTGGGTTCGATTCCCATCACCCGCTCCAAAAGAGCAAAGTGGTGGTTAAACTATTAACATTAACAAGGAGTATTAATTTTATGAATAAGGCAGTATTTGAAAGAAATAAGCCACACTGTAATATAGGAACCATAGGTCACGTGGATCACGGAAAAACTACGCTAACTGCCGCTATCACTAAGTATTTTGGTGAATTTAAGGCTTATGATCAAATTGACTCTGCTCCAGAGGAGAGGGAAAGGGGTATTACTATTAATACAGCGCATGTGGAGTATGAAACTCCAAAAAGGCACTACGCGCATGTGGATTGTCCAGGTCACGCAGACTATGTAAAAAACATGATAACCGGTGCTGCCCAGATGGATGGTGCCATTCTAGTTGTAAATGCAGCTGATGGTCCTATGCCACAAACGCGTGAGCATATTCTGCTTGCAAGGCAGGTTGGCGTTCCGGCCATTGTTGTGTATTTAAATAAGGTTGATCAAGTTTCTGATCCAGAGCTTTTAGAGCTGGTTGAAATGGAAATAAGAGACCTTTTAACTAAATATAACTTCCCAGGAGATAAAATCCCAATCGTTAAGGGTTCGGCTTTAGCTGCGCTTGAAGGAAGGGATAAGGCTATTGGTGAAGATTCAATTCGTGAGCTTTTAAACCAAGTTGATTCTTACATTCCACAACCAAAAAGAGATATTGATAGACCTTTCCTAATGCCAGTTGAAGATGTGTTTTCAATTGAAGGAAGGGGTACGGTTGTTACTGGTAGAATTGAAAAGGGTCAAATTAAAGTTGGTGAAGATATTGAAATTGTTGGCTTAAAACCAACTATTAAAACTATCTGTACTGGCGTTGAAATGTTCCGTAAAATATTAAATGAAGGTCAGGCTGGTGATAATGTGGGCATTCTTCTTCGTGGAACTAAAAGAGAAGAGGTTGAAAGAGGTCAAGTATTAGCAAAACCTGGTTCAATTACTCCGCACACTAAGTTTGAATGTGAAGTTTATGTGCTTAGCAAAGAAGAAGGTGGAAGACATACTCCTTTCTTTACAAGCTACCGTCCACAGTTTTATTTTAGAACTACCGATGTAACTGGCTCCGTAACCTTAAAAGAAGGTGTGGAAATGGTAATGCCGGGAGACAATACAAGGTTTTCAGTTGAGCTAATTGCATCGGTTGCGATGGATGAAGGCTTGCGTTTTGCTATCCGTGAAGGTGGCAGAACAATTGGAGCTGGTGTGGTAACTAAAATTATCGCATAACAACTTATAAAAATTTTAGGGCAGATTTATGGAAAAGCAAAAAATAAGAATAAAACTGAAAGGTTTTGATTATAGGTTGATAGACCAATCTGCCCGTGAAATTATTGCAACTGTTCGTAGAACTGGGGCTAAGTCTAAGGGGCCAATACCTCTTCCAACAAAAAGAGAAGTATTTACAGTAAACAGAAGCCCGCATGTGGATAAAAAATCAAGAGAGCAGTTTGAAATAAGAACGCAAAAACGCTTAATTGATATACTAGAATCAAACACACAAACGCTAGATGCTTTATCTCGCTTAGATTTGCCGGCAGGTGTGGAAGTTGATGTTAAAATTTTAGATGTAGCGTAAATATATGAAAAGAGTAGGAATAATAGCAAAAAAATTAGGTATGACCTCCCTATTTCAAGATAATGGGGATGCGGTGCCAATTACTTTATTTGAACTTGCTAATAATCAAGTTTTGGAAATTGTTGATATAAAATCAGAGACAGAAGTTAATGTTAAGGTTGGTGCCATTGATATAAAAACATCAAAGCTAAACAATCAACAAAAGGGCTATTTCGCCAAAATTAAATTAGAGCCAAAAAAAGTTATGAAGGAGTTTAGAGTTTCTAAAAATTCTACTCTACCGCAGGTGGGTGATGCTATTTCTGCCAATCACTTTCAATTAAATTCTAAGGTAGATGTTACTGGCATTACAAAAGGTAAGGGCTTTACTGGTGTTATGAAAAGATGGAACTTTGCAGGGTTAGAAGCCTCACACGGTGTTTCAATTTCTCACCGTTCGCATGGCTCAACTGGACAAAGGCAAGATCCAGGTAGAGTGTTCAAAAACAAAAAAATGGCAGGTCATGACGGTTGCGATCAAATTACAGTTGAAAACTTAAAAGTTGTATTGATTGATGCTGAAAAAAATTTACTAGGCGTAAAGGGTTCGGTGCCTGGTTCTGAAAATTCTTTTGTGGTAATTAAAGATGTTGCAAAAAGAACAAAAAAACAAGTTCAGTTAAAGAAATAATATGAAATTAGATATAATAAATTTAGATGGCGATAAAAAAGGTTCAGTTGAGCTAAATAAAGATGTGTTTGGCTTAAAGGTTCGCAAAGACTTGATTGCAAGGGTTTACAACTGGCAGTTTGCTAATTCTCACTATGGTTCTAAAAAAACCAAAAGCATTAAAGATGTAATGGGAACAACCAAAAAGCCGTGGAAACAAAAGGGGACTGGCAGAGCAAGGCAGGGTTCGCTTCGTTCAGCTCAAATGCGTGGCGGTGGTTTAGCGCATGCTTATCATAAAATTTATAATCCAATTAAACTTAACAAAAAAGTTAGAATTTTGGGCTTAAAACACGCCCTTTCTGATAAGGTTGCTTCAAAAAATGTTATAGTGGTTGATAGCTTTAAGCTAGATAAGGTGGCAACTAACGATATGGCGAAAAAGGTTGAGAAACTAAATTTGGGCAAAATACTTTTTGTGGGCAATAAAGAAAGGGACGAAAACTTCTACCTTTCAGTTCGCAACATAAAAAATACTAGGTTTTTAGAAGAAAAGGCAATTAATGTAATGTCCATCTTGCGTTGTAGGAATGTAGTTTTAACTAAAGAGGCTTTGCAATCTATAGAAGAAAAAATTACTGGTTTTAACCGTATTGCTGGTAAGAAAGTAGAAAAAGCAAAATCTGAGCAAGAAAATAAAAGAAAAACCAAAAAAATTGCCACAAGAAAAGAAGCTGAGGCAAAAAACGAAGGCAAGAAAAAGCCAGCCAAGAAGTCATCTGCAAAAAAATCTTCAGTAAAAAAATCAGCTAAAAAGGTAGCTTAAAAGTTTATGAAAAAGAATATCAAAATAAAAAATAGAACAAAAAAATTGGTTAAAGAAGCTAATTTTAAAGCTAACCCACATTTAGTTGAAGCAAAAACTAAAAGAAAGGTTAAGGTTCAAGCTAAAATAGAGGCTAAAAAATCAGTTAAGCCAGCGAAAGAAAAAAAGAAAGAGGTTGATTTAAAACCAAAATATTTCGATTTAATTATTAAGCCAATCATTACTGAAAAGGCAACTTCTTTAAGCCAACTTTCTAAAACCACTTTCAAAGTTGCTCCAAATGCTAATAAGGCTAGCGTGAAGGAAGCAATAGAGAAAATTTATGGCGTTGAAGTTTCTAAAGTAAATATTTTAAATCAAAGGCCAAAAACTAAAGTATTTAAAGGCAGAATTGGGGTTAGAAGTGGCTATAAAAAAGCCATCGTTACAATTTCTGGAACTAAGCAAATAGATTTAACCGCATCAATATAATATAGGAAAAAACTATGGCATTAAAAAATTACAGTCCAACTACTCCTAGCACTAGGGGGCATATTGCGGTTGATAAGTCTGAACTCTACAAAGGTTCGTCTGAAAAATCTCTAACCCTAAATGTGCATAGAAAAAAGGGAAGAAATGCTGGAACTATTGCTACTCGTCATAAGGGCGGTGGGCATAAAAAGAAATATCGCATTATAGATTTCAAACGCTTAGTTCGTGGCGTTTTTGCAGGTGTTGAAAGGATTGAGTATGATCCTAACCGCACAGCCTATATAGCATTAATCAAGTATGAATCTACAGGTGAGCTTGCCTATATTATAGCACCTGATAAACTAAAGGCTGGAGATAGAGTAATAGCAGATGAAACAACTGATATAAAGGTTGGCAATGCTATGGCACTGAAAAATATTCCAGTTGGCACATTTATCCACAATCTAGAACTAAAAGTTGGTGGCGGTGGGGTTCTTTCAAGATCTGCTGGTAGCTTTGCACAGGTGTCTGGTAGGGATGGTGATTATATTTTGGTAAAACTTCGCTCTGGCGAACTAAGAAAAATTCATGGGGATTGCTTCGCTACCATTGGCGTGGTTTCTAACCTAGATAATTCGAATAAAACCATTGGTAAGGCGGGCAGAAGCAGATGGCTTGGTATTCGCCCAACTGTGCGTGGTGTTGCAATGAATCCGGTTGATCACCCACTAGGTGGTGGTGAAGGTAAAACTTCAGGTGGAAGACACCCAGTTTCGCCTTGGGGTCAATCAGCTAAGGGTTTAAAAACTAGAAATAAAAGAAGACTTTCTAGCCGTTTTATAGTAAAATCTAGACATAAGAAATAGAGGATAAAATTATGACAAGATCAGTTTGGAAAGGGCCTTTTGTAGATTCCCATCTATTAAAAAAAGCACTTAACGCAAAAAACACTCACTCGGTAATTAAAACTAGATCTAGAAGATCTACCATATTGCCTCAGTTTGTGGGCTTTACTTTTGGCGTTTACAATGGTAAACAGTATGTGCCTGTTTTGGTATCAGAACAGATGGTAGGGCATAAACTTGGTGAATTTTCGCCAACTCGCATATTCAAAGGGCATACGCCTAACGATAAAAAAGTGATGGCACAAGCCGCCGCTTCAACCGCAGCTAAAAAATAATTATGACAAAGGATAAAAAAACAGATAGCAATTTTCCTCATTCGGCTTCGCATGATGATCATAAGCATTTAAAAAATGTGAATGAGTTAAATAAAAAAGACCCTATTCATCATCATGAAGATCATCATGGGCATGATCACCGTCATCACCATGATCATGGTCACGACCACGGGCATGACCATAGCCACGATCATAATCATAATCATTCTCACGGTCACAGCCATGATCACAAGCATGAAGTAATTGAAGCAAAGCCCCTAACAAAAGAACTTACTGGTGCTGAAAAGCAAGCAAGAAAGGGCAAAAATAAAAGGGTAGCTAATGTAAGTAAGGCGGGCGAAAAAAAGGCATTTGCAACCTTAAAACTTCTTCGCACTTCACCTAGAAAATTAGATTTAGTGGCAGCGCTAATTAGAAATCAAAATGTGGCAGATGCTTTAACGCAGCTAAACTTTTCTAGAAAAAGAATCGCGAAGCCAGTAAAAGAGCTATTAAAATCAGTTATTGCCAATGCAGAAAACAATCATAATCTAAACATAGATAATTTGGTAATTAGTAAAGTTATTGTTGGCAAGGGTTTGGTAATGAAAAGAATCCACACCCGTGCAAGGGGTAGGGCATTTAAAATAAGAAAACCTTTCAGCAATATAACTATTGAAGTAACAGAATTACAAGCAACTGCTAGGAGGGCTGTATAGTATGGGTCAGAAGGTAAATCCAATAGGTTTCCGTTTAGGAATTAACAAAACTTGGAGTTCAAGATGGTTTGCAAAAAAACTGTATAAAACCAAATTGCACGAAGATTTTCAAATTAAAAAAATTGCCACTGAAAAGCTAAAAAACGCTGGTGTAAGTAGGGTGATAATTGAAAGATCTTCCAATAAAATGTTGATAGTAATTTTTACTTCAAAACCCGGTATCGTAATTGGTAAAAAAGGGGCTGATTTAGATGCCATCAAAAAAGAAGTTGGTAAAATTACTAAAGATGAGGTAAAAATTAACATAGTTGAAATTAAAAAAGCAGAACTGGACGCTAAAATTGTTGCAGATTCTATCACTCAGCAAATTGAAAGAAGGGTTGCTTTTAGAAAGGCTCTGAAAAAAGCGGTGCAAACCACAATGAAGTTTGGTGCTAAGGGCATCAGAATTAACTGTTCTGGCAGGTTAAATGGTTCTGAAATTGCTAGAATGGAATGGTATAGAGAAGGTCAGGTGCCTCTTCATACTTTAAGGGCAGATATTGATTACGCTACTTCAGAAGCTCATACTACTTATGGCGTAATTGGTGTAAAGGTATGGATTTATAAGGGCGAGATTGCCGCTCACGATCCCTATTCGCACGAAAAAAGAATTAAAGGATTAATAAAATAGAGGACTTATGATACCTAAAAAAACAAAATATCGCAAAGCTCATAAGGGCAGAATTCATGGTCTAGCCTATGCTGGTAGCAAGGTTAGCTTTGGAACCTACGCTCTGAAGGCGTTAGAGCCAGAAAGAGTTACTGAAAGGCAGATTGAGGCTTGCAGATCTACCATTCAAAGGTTTACTAAAAGAACTGGTAAACTTTGGATAAGAATTTTTCCAGATGTGCCAGTTTCTAAAAAACCTTTAGAGGTTCGTCAAGGTAAAGGTAAGGGTAATGTGGAATTCTGGGCAGTTAGAGTAAAGCCCGGCAAAGTGTTGTTTGAAATTGAAGGGGTGAGTGAAGAGGTGGCAAGGGGTGCTTTTGATTTGGCAGCTTCAAAACTTCCTATAAAAACTAAATTTGTAAAAAGAGTGGTATAATTTATGAAATTCAATGATTTTTTAAATAAAAGCGAAGACGAACTAAAAACAATTGTGCTTGACACTAAAAAGCAGTTATATAAACTTCGCCTCCAAAAAAATTCTGGTGAAATAGCTGATACTACCCAGTTTTCTAAAAATAGAAAAACCGTAGCAAAGGCTATCACAAGGCTTAACCAGCTAAAAAAAGGAATTGAAGTGGTGGAAAAAAAGGTTTCTAAAAAAGAAGCAAGAGTTAAAAAAAGAGTTAAGAAATAAAAAATATGTCAAAAAAAGTTTTACATGGTGTAGTGGTAAGCGATAAGGGCGATAAGACTGTTACTGTTAAGGTAACAAGAAAATTTGCTCATAAGCTATACAAAAAAATTATTACCGATACTAAAAAATATTATGCTCACGACGAGGATAATAAATATAAGGTAGGGGATTTAGTTTCTATAGAAGAAAGTAGGCCAATTTCAAAAACCAAAAAGTGGTTGGTGATTGCTTCTTCTGGTAGGGCTAAGGGCGTAACACAAGAAATAAAAGGATAATTATTATGATAAATTCAGAAACCGTTCTTGAAGTGGCAGATAACAGCGGTGCTAAAAAGGTTAAGTGCTTCCGTGTGCTTGGTGGCTTTAGAAAAATGACCGGTGGCATCGGCGATATAATTATAGTTTCTGTTCAGCAGGCTCTTCCTAAAACTAAAGTGAATAAGGGTGATGTTTACCGTGCTTTAGTGGTTAGAACCAAGAAAGAAATTAGAAGAAAAGATGGCTCAACGGTAAAGTTTGATACTAATGCCGCCGTTCTTTTAAATAAACAAAATGAACCAATTGGCACTAGGGTTTTTGGCCCAGTTCCAAGAGAGCTAAGAAGCAAAGGGTTTATGAAAATTCTTTCCCTTGCCCCAGAGGTGCTATAAATTATGAGTAATATAAAATTAAGACTAAAAAAGAACGATAAGGTAATAGTTATTGCTGGTAAAGATAAGGGCAAGCAAGGAATTGTTCTAAAGGTTATCAAGGAAGAAAGAAAGCTACTAGTAGAGGGTGTGAATCAAGTAAAAAGGCATTCTAAACCATCTATGAAAACACAAGGTGGCGTAATTTCAAAAGAAATGCCAATTGCTATTTCTAATGTTGCATATCTTGATCCTAAAGAAGAAAAGCCAACTAAAATTGGCTATAAAATTCTAGAAGATGGTAAAAAAGTTCGCTTCGCTAAACTTTCTGGAGAAATAATTGACTAATAAAATTTATGAAAAAAACAGCATATAAAGCAAGATTACAAGAATTCTACGATACTGAGGTGGTAAAGAAACTATCCGAGCAGTTTGGTTATACTAACCTTATGCAGGTTCCTCGTATCAAAAAAATATCCATCAATATGGGTGTCGGCTCTGAAGCTGTGAAAGATAAAAAAGTAGTAGATCTAGCCGTGGCAGATGTAACTGCAATTGCAGGGCAAAAACCACAGGTAAAATTAGCCAAAAAATCAATCGCCACCTACAAATTAAGGCAGGGCATGCCAATTGGCTGTGCTGTTACCTTAAGAAAGGCCAGAATGTATGAATTTTTAGATAGGCTAGTAAATATCGCTATGCCAAGAATTAGAGATTTTAGGGGTCTAAATGGCAAAAGTTTTGATGGTAAGGGCAATTATTCCCTTGGCATTAAAGAGCAGATTGTGTTCCCTGAAATTTCATACGAAAATGTAAGTGCTATTCGTGGTTTAGATATTAGTATTGTAACAACCGCTAAAAATGATGTTGAAGCAAGGGCATTATTAGAAGCATTTAACTTTCCATTCCTCAACTAATAAAAAATATGGCAAAACAAAGCACAATAAATAATAACAAAAAAAGAATCAGACTGTCAAAAAAGTTTGAGAAAAAACGCTTGGCATTGAAGGAAAAAATTTACGACAAAAAACTTCCTATGGAAGAAAGGTTTGATCTAGTAATGAAATTAGCTGATTTGCCTAGAAATGGAGCAAAAACCAGAATAAGAAATAGATGCGAATTAACTGGCAGATCAAGGGCTTACTACCGTAAGTTTGGCATTTGTAGGCTAGCATTAAGGGATCTTGCCAATAAAGGCGAAATTCCCGGTTTAACAAAATCAAGTTGGTAGAGGAAATATATGTTAACAGATCCAATAGCAGATGTATTAACCACCATTAGAAATGGTCAGCATGCAAGGCTTGCTTATGTAAGTAGCCCATCATCAAAATTCAAAAAAGATGTTTTGCAAGTGCTTAAAGAAGAAGGTTTTATAAAAGATTTCGTTGAAGAAGAAGTGGGTAAAAACAAAAAAGTTTTGAAAATAACCCTTTCTTACTATAATAACGATGCCGTTATTCAAGATATAAAAAGAATTTCTAAACCAGGTGTTCGCATCTATTCAACTAAAGATAAGTTGCCAAAGGTGCGTAATGGTTTAGGTATAGCGATTGTTTCAACTTCTAAAGGTGTAATGGCTGATTATAAGGCCAGAGAGCAGAATTTAGGTGGAGAAATAATTTGCAGTATATTTTAATTAATAACTTATAAAATATTTTTGAGGAAAAAATGTCTAGAGTAGGTGCAAAAGAAGTGGAGTTTGGCTCTAATGTTCAAGTTCGTCTTGAAAACGAATTTTTTATTGCCAAGGGTCCAAAAGGTGAAGCTAGGGTTAGATTGCCTAAAAATATCAAGGTAAATATTGCTGGTAATAAAATTAATGTTTTGCCATTGCATGATAAGGTGCAAGATAAAGCCTTCTGGGGAACCGGCAGGAGCGTAATTCAAGGTGCAATTACTGGCGTTACTAATGGCGTAAAAATTGAAATGCTATTACAGGGGGTTGGTTATAAGGCTTCGGTTGCAGGGCATAAACTGATTTTAAATGTTGGTTTTAGCCATCCAGTTGAATATGAATTCCCAAAAACAGTTAAAATTACCACTCCAAAGCCAACTGAATTGGTTATTGAAGGTGCTAACCCACAAGAGGTTGGTTTAATTGCTTCGCAAATTAGAAAAATAAAAGTGCCAGAAGTTTATAAGGGCAAAGGAATTCGCTATGTTGGTGAATATGTAAGAATCAAAGAAGGTAAAAAGAAATAACATTTAAAATAAAAATTATGTTTAAGAATAAAAAGAAAGAAAATACAATTAACAGAGCCAGAAGGGTTCGCTTTAAGCTAAAAAAAGTAGCTTATGGCAAGCCTCGCCTTAGCGTTTTTCGTTCTAACCAGCATATTTATGCTCAAGTAATTGATGATGAAAAGGGCGTAACACTAGCTGCCGCCTCTACTAAAACTAAAGAAATTAGAGACTCCTTAAAGGGCTTTACTATAGAATCTGCTAAAAAAGTGGGTGAAGTGGTTGCAAAAAAAGCACTTGAAAGGGGTGTAAAAGAAGTATTGTTTGATAAGGGTGCATATCTGTTTCACGGCAAAGTTAAGGCCTTGGCGGAAGGTGCTAGAAAATCAGGCTTAAAATTCTAATATAAAAAAGAGGAAAAATGGTAGAAGAAAAAAACTTAATCGAAACTGAAAATCTAGCGGAAGGGGAAGTTGCTGAGCTTTTCACTGCGGAAGCTATTGAAGAAGTGGCTGCAAATGAGGCTGCCAAACAATCTTTCGACGCCGATAAATTTGCTTCAAAAAAACAAAAAAGAGGCAGAAGAGATGGTGATGATAGGGAAGATGATGGTTTAAAAGATTGGTTGGTAGCGGTAAATAGAACCTCTAAAACAGTAAAGGGTGGTAGAAGATTTAGCTTCACAGCCTTAGTAATAGTAGGTGATGGCAAGGGTAGGGTAGGGTTTGGTAAGGGTAAGGCTAAAGAGGTTATGGACGCAAAAATAAAAGCCACTCAGCTTGCAAAAAAATCGATGTTTAAGGTTTCATTAAAAGAAGGCAGAACCATTCACCACGATATAACCTGTAAAGTAGGGGCTGGTAGAGTTGTTCTTCGCTCTGCTCCGTCTGGAACGGGCGTAATTGCAGGTGGGCCACTTCGCCCAGTGTTTGATGCTTTGGGAGTAAAAGATGTTGTAGTAAAATCAACCAGATCTTCTAATTCTTTCAATATGATATATTCAGTATTTAAGGCTTTGAAATCAATTAACCCGCCAAAACTAGTGGCTTTAAGAAGAGGCAAGGCGGTTACTGAAATTCTAGCTCAAAGAAAAGCATAAAAAATAGAGGCAAAAATTATGACAGAAAAATCTTTAAATAAAAAACCCCTTGAAACAAAAGTTGAAAAGAAGGCTGAGAAGAAGGTTGTAAAGCCAGCCATAAAAACATCTGTAAAACCTGATGTCAAGGCAACTAAAAAAGTTCACACTGGGGAAACGGTAACTATAAAGCAAATTAGAAGTGCAGCTAGAAGAAACATTCGCCAAACCTATGTTTTAGAAGGTCTTGGCTTAAATAAAATTGGTAGAACTAAAACCCTTCCTGATAATCCTTGTATTAGAGGGATGATAGAAAAGGTAAAGCATCTGCTAGAAGTGGTAAAATAACTTAAAAAAGGTAAAAATTATGGGATTAGCAATAAATGAAATAAGATTACCCGAAGGCTCTAACAAAAAATTTAAAAGGGTAGGGCGTGGCATTGGTTCTGGCAAAGGTAAAACTTGCGGAAGTGGTGGTAAGGGTCAAAAGGGAAGAAGTGGCGTTGCCATAAATGGTTTTGAAGGTGGGCAAATGCCAATTCACCGCCGTTTACCAAAAAGGGGCTTCTACAATTATAATCGCAAAGAATTTGAAGTAATCAACCTAGATGATTTAAATCGTCTGCTTGAATCTGGTAGAATAAAAGCAGGGGATACTTTAGATTCTACTCGCTTAGAAAAGCTAGGTCTTGTGGCTAATAATAAAGATGGCATTAAACTGCTTGCCCGTGGCGAAATAAAAAGCAAAACAAAGTTCACCATTAAGGTAGATAACGCTTCTCAAAAGGCTATCGATACTTTAAAATCAGCCGGTGTTCTAGTGGAACTGCCAAAAGAAACCTTGGTTGGATAGTTTATTGGTTGTTAATCTTATTAGGTTCATTAGAAGAAGTTTATGCTCCTAGCCATTAACACCGCCCATTCTATTTATTCAGTAGCTATAGAAAATAATGGCGAGGTTATTGAAGATGCAGATTCTGCAATAAAAGAAAATACCTCCAAAGTTTTGATGTTAAAAATCAATCAGTTAATAAAAAAAACTAATCTAAAGCACCAAGATATTAAAACACTTCTAGTAAATTTAGGCCCCGGAACCTTTACCGGAATTAGAATTGCCATTTCAACCGCCATAGGCTTTAGGCTGGCTATGAATACCCAGTTGATAGGAATAACCTCAACACAACTTTTGGCATTCAAATTATACGATGGGCTAAACCCAATAGAAATAAAGCAAGATGCCAAAAGGGGGCAAATTTTTCATCAAAAATTTGATAAGAATTTGAAGGCAATCAGCGAAATAACATTAAAAGATGCAAATGAATTTGATGAAATAGATTTCTCAGCCAAAGATATGATAAGTTTTTATCATAAGTTTCAACATCTTACCACCAATAACATAGAGCCAGTTTATGTTAGAGAAGATTATACCCAAAAATAAACACCTTAGTGTTATTGTATTTTTTCTCAATCAGCAGTTTTAATTTGGGGCTTAATTCTTTTATCTCAAAACTTTTATTGGTTTCTAAAACTATAAAACCATTTTTATTTAGCCAGCCAGTATCAACCATAAGGTTAGGCAGAATATAGGTTTTAGGCTCTTTATAGGGCGGGTCTAAAAAAATTAAATCAAACCCAGCTTGGGTGGGCTTTTTGGGTGGAATTTCAAAGGCGTCCATGCGTAAAAACTTGGCTTTTTTAGCGTAATCTGCCCCTAAATGGGCCACATTTTTTTCAGCTAATTTTAGAATTTCAATATTATTATCAATAAAGGTGGCACCTAACGCCCCGCGTGAAATTGCCTCTATACCAAGTGAGCCTGTGCCACAGCATAAATCTAGCACATTTGCACTTTGTAAAAACCTATCAGGAAAATTTTGGTTGTGAATTATTATGTTAAAAATAGCCTGTTTTACCTTACCAGAAGTTGGGCGAAAGCCTTCTAGTTCTTTGTTATTCGGCAGTTTGGAAGAGATTTTCCTTCCTTTTAAAAGCCCACTACTTATACGCATATCTCTTTATATTTTTTGCATTGCACAAAATAATTCTTGACTCCATAGAAGTTTAAGCCTATATAATGTTAGAGTAAACTTTAACACCTAAATAGGGGGAAAAATGGCTAACTACAATGATATTTTTAGTTTTGGAAAAAATTTTCAAGAACAGTTCCAAAATAACTACCAATCTTGGCAAGATAATGTGCAGGGTTTTTTCAGCCAAGCACAAAATTCTAGCAAGAATAACGCTTTTCAACAAAAGGCTCAAGAGTTCTTAAAGCAAAATGTTGCAACTGCTCAAGAAGCTATGGAAGTAGTGGTTGAAAACAGCCAAAACAATTTTAATCAAATTGCAAAAACTTTGCAAGCTAATGCCGATGAAGGTTTAAATGCCTTTAAAGAAATAGTTGCTTCAAAAAACCCAAGAGAAGCTGCCGCAATTGTTTCTAGAACATTTCAACAATCTTCTGAAAAACTAGCTAACGATGTTAGTAGCATTGGTGCGAAAGTGGCTCAAGCTAATAACCAAGTTTTAGAAAGCCTTTCTAAGCAAGCGTCTCAGTCTGCTAATGATTTTTCTCAGTTAATTTCTGAGTTCTTCAAACAGGCTCAAAGTAGCTTTAGCAATTTACAAAATGGCTATTCTGCTGCTAGCAATGGTGCAAGCTCTGCTGCAAAAAAGGCTGAGTCTTCTGCTAAAAAAAGCAACTAATTATTGCTGATAATTTTTGAATAAGGGCGGGCTTTAAACATACAATGTTTAGGGTTCGCCTTTTTTTTAGAAATCGTCATTGCGAACGAGAGCTTTGCTCGAAGTGTGGCAATCCACAAAAATGGTTTTTCTTGAAAAAATATCTGATACCCAAGCTCTACCTTGTTTATGGATTGCTTCTTCGCTAAAGCTCATCGCAATGACGATATACCTAGATTTGGATACTTATTTATACTTATTGGCATTACACCTTTACATCAATTACGATTGTTTGCTTTTATTCCCCTTACTAAAAACCACTACATATCCTAAACCTTTACAGCGAAGAAAAGAAGTGATAAAAAACTTTAAGATTCTATAGCTTTATAATAATTTATTCATAAAAAACTGCTATAAATTCAGGTAGTTATTCTTTTTATTATAGATTTTGGCCAATGATAAGAGCTTCTATAAAATATATACTGTTATGCTTGCTGCTGGTTTTAATGCCAAGTTTTGGGTTTGGTGCCACCACCCCTCCCACTCCAGAACAATGTAATAAGGCAAAGGCGGATATGACGGCCTATGCTAAAACAATGGAAGATTATGCCAAGCAACAAGACATAGCTAGGCAGAACAATAACCAATCGCTACTTGTTTCCATTCAAGCTAAAATAAAAGCCCTAAACGAGGCTAATGAAAAAAACCTTATAGCCTATGCAGATTGCACTGGCAATACTGCCCTAAACTGGTCTTTGGCGGGTGATAGTATGAAATGTGGTGATGAAAATAATATTGCCTATTACGACCCCTTTTTAGGAAAAATTGCCCATTGTATAATCTATGAGGCAACAAGAAATATGGAGGAGGTAAGAAAGATAATTTTCGAGGATGATTTTATTAAAACACTTAGCTACTCTATAGTAATAGTTTTTATTTTTCTATTTGGTTATAGGCTTTCACTAGGTTTAATAGAAAATCCAGTATCAGAATTCTTCACCACCGTTTTTTACGCCTCTTTCGCCTTTGCCACCATTAATATAGATAATGTAGAAGAGTTAATGAAGTTCATAAGGGGAATAGGGGAAGGGATTGCAATTAGTGCCTCACAAGCCTATGACCCCACCTATTATGCCAGTTCGCAAGATGGGGTTTTGTTGGTGGTATTTAAAAAACTAAGCACCATTATAATGCGTGTTTTTGGCTTGGTTATCTTTTCTGGCGAGGGAGCCTGTGCGAGTGGTTTTAACTTATACCAATTAGCCTTTTCAAAAGAGTTTAAAATAATCACCTTCTTTATAGTGCTGTTTTTTTCCTTTGGCTTTGGCTTAGCCTTAGCTTTGATACTAATAATGATTATCTGGTATATAATTCGCCTTACCATCAACATATTTTTTATCTATGTGGGAACAAGTCTATTGTTTCTGCTCACCATTCTTTTGCTCCCATTGTTTGGCCCCCTTTCCATTTTCAAAAAATTTAGAAAAATGCTTAATACGCTAACCATAGTAATATTTGGCAATGCCTTATTTTTTGGTATTTATGTTGGGGTTTTATTCTTTTCTTTCAATATATTAGACAAAAGTAGTAAAAACCTGTGTGATGCTTGGACGGTAATAAATGGAGGTAAGATAGATAAAAAATCTATCCTTGGGGGCAAAACACAAAATTCAGACCAATCATCCAGTGCCACTTCAAGTGGTGCCTATGGTGGCGGTGGGGGATTGAGTCAGGCTGAAAAACAGAAATTTTTGGCTACTTGTAATGGCTCGCCTGGTAGCGGTAAGGCTGGTCCAGGATGCAGAATTACCGATTGCAATCCAGATGCAACAAAGACTAAGGGATTTGCTGTTAGCGATAGGTGCCATCCAGCTCCTTTCCATGTATTTACTTCAGGCTATGGCTGGAGATGGGGTAGAATGCATTGGGGAATAGATCTTGCCTGGGACAAAGGTTCACCAGTTTGTGCTAATGTTTACGGTATAGTTAATAGGCTTGTTCCTGATTACCCCGGTTCTAAGGCGGGTAATGAACTAGAAGTGTGGGATTGTAACGGTGGTTTCACTAGGTATCTTCACTTAAATAAATTTTTAGTGGAAAGGGGCGATATAGTAGAGGCTGGGGCAAGAATAGCAGATATGGGAACTACGGGTAGAAGTACAGGTGTGCATTTACACTTTGAATGTTACCCAACTGGGGGCGGGGCTGTAAACCCTATAGGAAATTGCATTACAGGGGCTGTGCTTAATAATAAAGGTGGTGGTGGGGGTGCAGGATCTAGCGTAGCCTCTTCTTCTAGTGCTACTACTACTGGTGCTAGCACCTTTACCTTGTTTGTGCCAGTGTTAACAACCGAAGGGAATGTAGAGGAGGGTGGCGTTCGTTTAGAATGGAGCGATGTATTTAGCTACTTCCTAGTGTTTTTAGCTAGCCTATATTTTGTTTTTGCCCTGCTACAGAATATGGTGAACCTGTGGCAATCTTTCGGCTTTGGCGGTAAGATTGCAAGTATAGAGAGTGTCGGCAAAATAATTACCGGTGATAACGAACAAATAGGCAACAAAATAGGCGAAGGCACCAGAAATGTTGTTCGAAAAATGGTGAAGTAGGAGGGTTAGAAGTGTTTGCTAAATATAGATCGTCATGAGCTTAGCAGAGCAAGGCTCGTGCAGAAGCAATCCAGTAAATAAAGTTCAAAAAGAAATTCTAAAATATTGTATTTATAAACTGGATTGCCGCGTCGTCTGCTTCCGCTATCGCTTCAGCGAGACTTCTCGCAATGACGGTGAAGGCTAGTCTGGATTGCCGCGTCGTCTGCTTCCGCTATCGCTTCAGCGAGACTCCCTCGGCTCATGACTGTTAGCGATTAAAAATCACCACCCATTCCGCCCATGCCACCCATACCGCCACCGCCGTGCATTGGGGCGTGCGAGTGTTTGTCTTCTGGCTTATCTGCAATTACGCATTCAGTGGTAATTAAAAGACCCGCAACTGAAGCCGCATCTTGAAGGGCAGTAATTACTACCTTAGCAGGGTCAACAATTCCTGCTTTGAAAGCATCCACATACTCATCATTTTGTGCATCATAGATTTTATTATGGTCTTGGCTTTTTCTTAGCTCACCTGCAACCACGCTACCATCAACCCCTGCATTTTCAGCAATTTGACGAACCGGAGCTTCAAGAGCCTTGCGGATAATATTAATGCCAGCTTTTTGTTCTTCATTTTCTGGTTTTAACTTATCAAGGGCTTTTGTTGCGTATAAAAGAGTAGCACCGCCACCTGGCACAATGCCTTCTTCAACGGCAGCACGGGTTGCGTTTAGAGCATCTTCCACCCTATCCCTTCTTTCTTTTACCTCTACTTCAGTAGCACCACCCACGCGAATTACTGCAACGCCACCAGCAATTTTTGCTAGGCGTTCTTGCAGTTTTTCACGGTCATAATCAGAAGTAGTGTTGGCTATTTCTTTTCTAATCTGCTCTGCCCTGGCATTGATAAGTTTTTTATCGCCATCGCCATCTACTATAACGGTATTTTCTTTATCCACCGTTACTTTTTTGGCATGCCCTAATTGAGCAAGGTTGATGTTTTCAATCTTATCGCCAAGCTCTTCAGAAATTACCGTTCCCCTGGTTAGAATAGAAATATCTTCAAGCATTGCTTTTCTTCTATCCCCAAAACCTGGAGCCTTTACCGCACACACTTTTAAGCCACCACGCAGTTTATTTACTACTAAAGTTGCTAAGGCTTCGCCTTCCACATCTTCTGCAATAATTAATAAGGCTCTACCAGATTGAGCAACTGCCTCTAACACCGGCAAAATTTGCTGTAGGTTAGAAAGTTTCTTTTCAAAAATTAGAATGTAAGGATTATCCAAAACAGCCGTCATTTTTTCTGGGTTTGTAACAAAATATGGCGAAATATAGCCCCTATCAAACTGCATACCCTCTACCACATCTAGCTCGAAGTTTAGGCTTTTGCCCTCTTCAACGGTAATTACACCCTCTTTACCAACCTTTTCCATAGCTTCGGCCAGTTTTTGACCAACCTCTTTATCGCCGTTAGCAGAGATTGTTCCCACCTGCTCAATTTCAGCCTTACCATTAATTTTTTTGGCTCTTTTTTTGATTTCTTCAAGAACCACCGCAACGGCTAGGTCTATACCCCTTTTTAAATCCATAGGATTCATACCAGCGGCAACCCTTTTTACCCCTTCATTAATAATGGCAGCTGCTAAAACGGTTGAGGTTGTAGTGCCATCCCCCGCAATATCATTAGTTTTGCTGGCAACTTCCTTAACCATTTGCGCACCCATATTTTGAAACTTATCAGAAAGTTCAATTTCTTTGGCAACAGTTACGCCGTCTTTAGTAATTCTTGGCGCACCAAAAGACTTTTCAATTAGAACATTTCTTCCCTTTGGCCCAAGAGTAACTTTCACCGCATCAGCTAGAATGTTTACACCCTCTAGCACTCTTTCTCTTGCTTTCGCACCGAAATCTATTTGTTTAGCAGACATAGTTTTTATTCTCCTTTGTTTATTGTTTGGTTTAGTTAATTATTTCTTCTCATCAACAACAGCTAGAACATCGCTTTCTTTTAAGATAAGCAATTCTTCGCCATTATATTTTACTTCTGTGCCACCCCATTTAGCAAACAGAATTACATCACCCACCTTAACATCAAGCGGGGTAAATTTGCCAGTTTCTTCATTTCTATAACCATGCCCAATGGCAACCACCTTGCCTTTAGTTGGTTTTTCTTTGGCAGAATCTGGAATTATAATACCAGATGATGTTTTGGTTTCTTCTTCCAGCCTTTTTACCAAAAGCCTATCATGTAATGGTCTTATAGACATTGTTTTTTCTCCTTTTAATTGTTTGGATGGTCTATTTAGGATGATAAAAAATTATTTCAAGAGGGAAATTATTTTTTACTTGCTGTCTTTGTCATCAGCAGTGTTATACTTACCTAAATTTCCTAAGAACTGCTCAACGGCGGTGGTGCTATTGCCTTCAGTTTTGGTGGATTCTTGCACAAATTTTATATCCCGCACCTTATTAATATTATCTTCTTCGCTAATGTAGGAAACCACATCTTTTTTATCGAACCTTATTATTAGCACGGTGTTTTTAGTTAGCTTTGGCTTGGTAACTGGCTTTTGCTTTAGGTCTGAACCCACATAATACCATTCTAAATTACTAGCGGTTGAAACAAAAGATGGTGTGCCAAGAATTTTTCTTACAGTATCTGATTTTGTTTTGCCCACCTTTATTTGATCCACCTTTAGGGGGTCGATTATATAGCCCGTTTTTACATTTTTTTCACAGGCAGAAAATAAAACAGAAATGGTAAGTAATAAAATAATTTTTTTCATAGTAAAAAAATAGTAGAATTTTGTTTATTATAATGTATAGAGACACACACTTTAACTAAAATATCAACAAAAAAATATTAATTTAACCCTTAAATTTTATGGCAGTTCCAAAAAAGAAAAAGTCTAAATCTTGTCGCAACATGAGAAGATCTCACGATGCTTTAAAGGCAGTGAATTTGGTTGAAAACGCTACTTCGGGGGAGCTTTCTCGCCCGCATCAAATTTCGCCAGATGGCTATTATAATGGCAGAAAAATATTTGAAGAGCCAGCCGCTTTCATCGTTGAATAAGGGGCAAGTCTTATGACAATCCATAGCCTTAAAGAAACAGAAGAAAAAATGCAAAAAGCAGTTGCTTTTTTTAAGCAAAAGTTATCTGGGCTTAGAACCGGCAGGGCATCTGCTAGCCTAGTTGATAATATTAGGGTTGAGGTTTATGGTAGCCCAGCTCCACTTAGCAATGTTGCAACCATTTCTGTGCCAGAAGCAAGAATGATTTCTTTGCAGGTGTGGGATAAGGCAAATATAAAGGCGGTTGAAAAGGCAATTATAGATTCACAAATTGGCATCAACCCAGTGGTAGATGGCACTTTAATTCGCCTACCAATGCCAGAACTAAGTGGCGAGAGAAGAAAAGAGCTAGTAAAAATTGCCTCTAAGTTTTTAGAGGAATCTAGGATTGCTATTCGCAACATTAGGCGGGATTCTATTGATTTTTTCAAAAAACAAGAAAAGGAAGATGAAATAACTGAAGATGATCTTCGTAGAGGCTCTGACCAAGTGCAAAAACTTACCGATAAATATATAGCCGAGCTTGAAAAACTTTTCCATGATAAGGAAAAGGATATTTTAAGTTTTTAGGATTATTTGTTAATTCGACGGAGGTCATTGCGAGCGAGAGCTTTGCTCGAAGTGTGGCAATCCACAACAAAGGTTTTTCTTGCAAAAAGCATCTGAAATCCAAGCTCTGCCTTGTTTGTGGATTGCTTTGTCGCTTCGCTCCTCGCAATGACGGCTTTTTTTATTATTTTCTAACCTTATTATAAATATAAGCCGTAGCTACCAAAATAATAGTTCCGCTAAAAACAGGGAATAGAATAAACAAGGGTGTTGGGTGGGTGTGGAAAATTATAATAGGCAAGCTACCAGAGGCTGGGTGAACCACCTTAAAAGCCATCATCAGCATAATAGCAACGCCAAGAGCCAATGCCTGCATAAAAATGGGGTTAAAAGGAATCTCCACAAATATTAGCCCAATGGCAGCACAGATAAGATGCCCAAAAATTACATTCTTTGGTTGCGAAAAGGGGGCATCTGGCACTACAAATAGCAAAACTGCCGATGCACCAAAAGATGCAACCAGTAAAGGGTGCAAACTTATATCATTTAAAAACCCA
The DNA here is from genome assembly GCA_046302855.1 of Alphaproteobacteria bacterium. Taxonomy (GTDB): domain Bacteria; phylum Pseudomonadota; class Alphaproteobacteria; order Rickettsiales; family UBA8987; genus JBKCHH01. Next base: position 17,179 of record JBKCHH010000005.1, on the reverse strand, counting down.
AGAATTAACAGAGCCAAAAAGCTCCCCAAACCTGCCAACACTATGTTTTTATTTTTCATATCAATAGCTTTAGTGCTTGCAATTACAAACAAAAGGCTTATTAGGCAATACAATTAACAACTTACTTTAGGAAAAATTTATGCGTTTTTTAATATTGGTTTTATCTCTATTTTTATTCACTGCCTGCTCTAGCTCTAAAATTGATAAATACAATTTATCACAAACACCAAAAAACAAAGTGGTTTCAGTTGGAAAAATAACTACTAACTTTAAAGATTTTACATCTAACGGAACTGAATTCAAAAACGGTTGCGACTATACCTTTACTAGCACCGCTGGCGAAGTAAATGTTTATAAAACCAAAAATAATTATGTGATTATAGAATCTCCGGCTGGCAATGTGGATTTCACTAAAATTCACTGTAATTTAGCTGGCAAGGGCTATTCTATTAAACACTTAGAAAGAAACAAAACCATAGAAGGCTACAGCTTTGTTGCTAAAAAGGGTCAAGTGAACTATTTTGGCGATATTGTGCTAGATTGGAAACCAGAAGATTACAAAACTAAAGATATGTTCGTTCACGCCTTTAGCAATAAAGAAGATAATGGTAGTTTAAACATAAGGGTAAAAAGCAATGTTAAAACAACTGAAAAGTTCTTCAAAGGCTTTACTGGTGAGAGCAAAAAGCTAACCCCTGCTATAATCAAGTCTTCTATAGCAAAACCGGCTCCTGTTGAAGCTAAAAAAGAACTAAAGGTTTCTAACTGCCCAACTGAAAATAATGGGTTGCAAGTTGCCTGTAAAGATGGCGATAAAAAATCCAAAAAGAAATCAGACGAAGATAGCGAAGATGATGATTCTGAAGGAGATGAGGATTAATAGCTGCTATTATCAGGTTATTGCGAGCCATTTTTGGTGAAGCAATCCACAACAATGTTTTTTCTTGAAAAAATACCTTACGCCCAAGTTCTATCTTGTTTATGGATTGTTTTTTACTTCGATTCAATAGCAATTAAAGACTACTGCATTATTAATTTTTTATAAAGTTTTAGGCGTTATTATTTTTGTCGTCATTGCGAGGAGCGAAGCGACAAGGCAATCCATAAACAAGGCAGAGCTTAGATTTCAGTCGTTTTTTTCAAGAAAAACCATTTTTGTGGATTGCCACGCTTTCTAAGCAAAGCTCTCGCTCGCAATGACAGAGAGTGTTAAAATTTGGTTAAAACTTCAAAAAAATCTTATCTGAAATCAATATTTTATATTGAAAACTCTATCTCTCTCTCTCTGTTAAACTGCTATTGTTCCATTTTTACACCTTCGGAGGCAGGTGTCCCTTTTGATTAATTCCTTCCACTAGCTAAGGAGAACAGCATCATGCACGAAAAAGTTAAAGTCACCCTTGAGATAAGTCGGAATGTGAGTGATGGAAATTGGTATGTCACCGAAGTGGTCGTCAATGGGCGTATTGACCCAATCGGTAGCTTTCCCGATGAGCAGAAACACGAAATTATAAAGAAGGCTATGTTAGCTTTCCGAAGTAATTTACACACCGCCCTCTTCGGAGGCAGGCGCACCTTCTCATTAACGTCCTGCTACAATAACAACCCTAATTTTTAGGGCGACTGACCGAAGAACTAACCGTGGGTCCCCTTACAAGGGGCCCACTTTTCTTCCCCCACAAAAACCACTCTAAACCTTCTTAAATACCAAACTCACATTAGTGCCACCAAAGCCAAAGGAGTTAGACATTGCCACCTTTACCTTTTTTTCCTGCGCCTTATGGGGAACAAGGTTTAAATCGCAACCCTCAGATGGGTTATCTAAATTCAAGGTGGGTGGAATTATACCATCCCGCATGGCAAGAATTGAAAAGATTGCCTCCACGCTACCAGCCCCACCTAGCAGGTGTGCAATGGCAGATTTAGTGGAAGACATTGCCAAATCGTAAGAACTAGCACCAAATAGTTTTTTTACCGCATTTAGCTCTATAATATCACCAAGTGGCGTAGAGGTGCCGTGGGCGTTGATGTAATCTACATCGGAAGTATTTAGCCCAGAGCGTTTCATAGCGTTAAACATAGCATCATACCCACCCCTACCTTCAGGGTGTGGAGCAGTTACATGATAACCATCGCCAGATAAGCCATAGCCAACCACTTCGCCATATATTTTGGCATTTCTTTTTTTGGCATGTTCATATTCTTCTAATACCACAATTCCAGCCCCTTCGCCCATTACGAAGCCGTCTCTGGCATCATCCCAAGGTCTAGATGCCTTTTGTGGAGTATCATTATATTTTGTAGAAAGGGCTCTAGCGGCCGCAAAACCGCCTATGCCAGCTGGGCAAATGGTTGCTTCGCTTGAACCTGCAATCATAACATCGGCATCACCAAATTGAATTAATCTGGCAGCATCACCAATAGCGTGTGCGCCTGTGGCACAGGCGGTAACTACTGAGTGGTTAGGGCCTCTATAGCCATATTTTATAGAAACCTGCCCTGAACTTAAATTTATTAAGGCAGAAGGGATAAAAAATGGGCTAACCCTGCGGTAGCCATCCCTCTCCATAATTAGCGAACATTCTTCAATGGCGGGTAAGCCACCAATACCAGCCCCAATTAAAACGCCGGTTCTTTTGAAATCTTCTTCCTTTTCTGGCAACCAGCCAGAATCTTTAATCGCCTCATCACTAGCATGCATGGCAAACTGAATGAAGAGGTCATTTTTTTTGATATCTTTTTTAGAAAAGGCTCTTTCCGGATTAAACTGCCAGTCTTCTTCACCAAAAGGCACTTCCCCCGCTATTTGAGCAGAGATATTAGAGGCATCAAAACGGGTAATTTTCCCCACCCCACTTTCGCCAGCAATTAGCTTTTTCCAAGTATGTTCAACCCCACAAGCTAAGGGGGTAACAAGCCCAATACCGGTTACTACTACTCTTCTTAATTGATGAACCATTTATGGTTAGTTTAAGAATTAGCTTCTATATACCTTACAGCATCACCCACTGTAAGAATTTTTTCGGAGGCATCATCTGGAATTTCAATATCGAATTCTTCTTCAAAAGCCATTACTAGCTCTACTTGATCTAGAGAATCGGCACCTAAATCGTCCACAAAATTAGAATCAATGCGAACATTATCTTCGTCTGTATCTAAGTGTTCAGCAACAATTTTTTTAACTTTAGATTCTATATCGCTCATTTTTATTACCTTTTAGTTAAGTTCAGTTTTTAAATAGTTTTCGCTTTTATAATATAAAAAATTAATTTCAACATAAGATTTATTACTATCACCATATAATTATTTTTAAAGGAATAAATTTTAGTAGCGTAAAAATCATGGCAAACCCCTCATCCCCTTATACCCAGCCATTGCCCTATCCTTTGCCTGCTGATGCAGAACTATTCTGTGGGGATAATTTTCTCCCAAAATAACACCGCATTGTTTTAGCCTTGTCTCGCCTATTTCCCAAGGTTTGTGGATAAATTCTTTAGGAATATTTGCCAAAACTGGTAAGAATTTTTTTACATATTCGCCATCACTATCATTTTTTTCACCCTGTAGCACGGGGTTAAAAATGCGAAAATATGGCGCGGAATCTGCTCCACTGCCTGCCACCCACTGCCAAGAGGCGGAATTGCTAGCCAAATCTGCATCCAGCAAACAATCCCAAAACCACCTTGCCCCCTCCCTCCAATCAATCAGCAAATCTTTTATTAGGAAAGAGGCGGTAATCATCCGCACCCTATTATGCATAGTGCCAGTAAGCCACAACTCCTTCATGCCTGCATCTACTATGGGGTAGCCAGTTTCACCCCTTTGCCATTTTTTTAGCAAATTAGCATCGCTAACCCAAGGGAACTTATCAAATTCCTTTCTAAAATTCTGCTCTGGAAGTTGTGGAAAGTTATAAAGCAGGTGATACGAAAATTCTCGCCAACCAAGCTCAGCAATGTATTTGGTAATGTGGTTGCTTGGGGGAAGGGCTTGCAACTTTTCCAGCATATACTTAAGCGAAATTTCGCCAAAATGCAGATGAGGGGAAAGGTTGGAGACAAAGTTTTTAGCAGGCAAATCTCTTCCGCCATCATAGTTATTTAGCCCAAATTCAATAAACCTATCAAACTTTTTTATTGCCCCATTTTCACCCGCCACCCAAATGTCGCCAAAGCCATCAGCCCAATTGCGTTTTGGTAGAAGATTAAAATCCTCCAGCCTATCTGATTTTATATTTTCTTGTAGAGATGGAATTGGTGGAATCTTATAAGTGAAAAACTTTTTGTTTAAAGCAAGGCACGCCTTCCAAAAATGGGTAAAGACCTTGTAATATTCGCCACTACCGTTTTTTATTTCAAAAGGTTCATATAAAAGGCTAGCATTATAAGATTTGCTTTCGAGTGTTTCTTTTAAGTAGTTGTCTCTACTAATAAAATAAGGCTCATAAACCCTGTTCCAATAGATGGTTGTATCATCATCTTTTAACTCTCTTAATATTTTTTCAGTATTGCCTTTTTTTAGTATTAGCCTTTGCCCATATTGTTTTAAAGATTCATCCAGTGCCTTTAAAGAATTATGCAACCACCACTTTTGGGCAGAACCCATCTGCCACTTATTTTCTGAATCTTCATCTAAAATATATAAAAATACAACCCTGCTATTTTCATTCACGGCATGAAAAATAGCTGGATTATCAAACAGCCTAAGGTCATTTCTAAATAATATTATCCCTTTTTTTGACATTTACAATTTTTTGGTGTAATAATTCTTCCCACTTTAGAACTATTATATGAAAAACATACTAATTATCAACGGCCCTAACTTAAATAAGTTAGATATTAGAGAAAAAGAAATTTACGGCTCAATTACTTTAGAAAGTATCGAGAAAAAATGCAAATCGGTTGGAAAAGAGCTGGGGCTTAAGGTTGATTTCTTTCAATCTAACAGTGAAGGTGGCATTATAGATAAGATTCAAGATTCTATTGGCAAAATTGATGGAATTATAATTAATGGAGGGGCCTACACCCACACCTCAATTGCAATTATGGACGCTTTACTTAGCTTTAAAAAACCAATTATTGAGGTTCACATTTCTAACATTTTTAAAAGAGAAGACTTTAGGCAGGTTTCTTATATATCCCGCGCGGCAAATGGTGTAATTTGTGGGCTTGGAATTTCATCTTATACCTCTGCCCTGCACGCGATTGCGGAGTTTTAACCTACCTCAACCTCTGCAAGGCAAGGCGTATTAGTTGCGAAGTGGGGATTTTATTAAAATCTGCTACCTCTTTACTTAAATTGTTAAGCACTTGATTTATATCATATTTCTTGTAGCCTAAAGATACTAATGCCACTTCAACCTCTTGTAAATTTAGGTTAGAAGCTAGCTTGCCGCCATCAACCCTTTCTGCCCCCATACTACCCAGTAGTAGCTTAACTTTTTTATTATTTTTTAGCTCCAGAATAATTCTGGCGGCCAGCTTTTCGCCAATACCAGAAATTTTTTGCAGTATTTTTTTGTCTTCATTTTGAATGGAATAGGCAATTTCGCTCAAAGAAATTTGCGAAAGTATATTGATTGCCGTTTTGCCACTAACGCCATTTACTTGGTTTAGAAGCAAAAACCACTCCTTTTCTTCCTCTTGAAAAAAGGCAAATAAATCAATAGCATCTTCCTTAACCTGCGTATGAACAAAAACCTTGGCTGGCTTGCCAAGCTCCAACTTTGAACTGGTTAGAATAGAGCAGGAAAGCACATAGCCCACGCCATTTACATCTATTATAAGCTCATTATCTTTTACACTATCTACAATGCCGTTTAGTTTAGCGAACATATTTTCTTAAATTAGAGTTATTAGCGTGGCAAATGGCTACAGCTAAGGCATCAGCTGAATGTTCAGAATCAAAAACTGCCTTTGGGAGAAAAAATTTTATCATAGAAGAAATTTGCTCTTTAGATGCCCGCCCAGAAGAGGTTACCGATTTTTTTATCTTAGTAGAGGAATATTCAAAAATAGGCAAATTATTTAACACGATAGTTAATATTATTGCCCCCCTTGCCTGCCCTAGGCTTAAGGAGGTAAGCGGGTTTACATTCACAAATGTTTCTTCAATCGCTACCTCATTAGTTGCGTGCTTACTTATGAACAAATTTAGTTGCTCATTTAAATTTTTTAGCTTTTCGCTAGTGGAAAGGGAATGTTTATTGATAATGGTTTGGCTGGCTATAAAGGCAAGTTTATTGCCATCAAAATCAATTAGCCCAAGCCCAGTATTATTTAGCCCCGGATCTATTCCAAGAATTATGGTCATAAGAACTACAGCTACTCACCCTTATTTACCTTATTATTCACCTTCGGTTTTACATAGCCAGATTCAATTCTAACGAAGGTTTCAACCTTTTCCACCCCGTCTTCTGCCTTAGCGATGCCAATGATTTTGTTCAGTTCCGCCTCACTTCTAGCAATACCCATTATATAAACCTTATTATTATACACGGTTATATACTCATTGATATAATCAACCGAATCATCAAACAAAAACTTGCGGGAAAGATTGGCGGAGGTTAGCTTATCGCTAGTTTTTTGCCCAATACTTCTGCTTTTGCCTATCTCTAAGCGATTAAAAATTCTTTGCACATTAGGCGTGTTTTTTATAATATTTTCTGCATTGGCACTATCTTCGGCACTTATAACCGCACCGGTTATAAGCACATTACCTTCATTTACATCCAGATAAATATCGAAGTACTTACCCATTTTATTTACTAGCTCTGTGGTGATTTTTGTTTTGATGGTGGCATCATCTAAAGATTGTCCGTAAGATTTCTCTTTAATGGTATTGGTGGCAACTATTGCCCCACCGCCAATGGCTAGGGCTAAGCAAGAACTTAAAATAATTGATATTGAAAAAAATAGGCTAATTTTTTTGAAGGTATTCATAAACAAACTCACAAATTTTTGAGTTATAATTAATTTTTTTACACAATACCATTAAGCCGTAGCAAGAAAAAACTCCTTCTGCAACTGATTTTTTTTGTTTTTCGATAATGGATTTTTTTCCGCCTCTGCCCAGCTCCACGCCGAAAGAAAAGTTGCGAGAAGTGGTGGAGGTTGCAGTTAAAACTAAATCACCCACTCCGCAAAGGTTATAGATGGTTTTTTCTGCCCCACCCATTTTTTTGGTGATTGCAACCATTTCTTGTAAACCATTGGTTATCATAACCGCCCTTGTATTTTGCCCCTCACCTTTGCCATCTAGAATACCGCAGGCTACAGCTATTACATTTTTCATCGCCCCTGCAACTTCTGCCCCAATTAAATCTTTTGTAACCTTAACTTTAAAACTTTTAGTCTCAACATAGCCCTTTATTTCAGTAGCAATTTTTGTGGAACTGCCCGCCAAGCAAACTTCTGTATAGATGCCATTTGCAACCTCTTTGGCGAAAGATGGTCCACTTAAAACCAGTAGCGGATTTTTTAAGTGCCTTGATATTATTTGGTGGGGCAGTTCGCCAGTTTTTTCATCTATCCCCTTGCTACAAATTACTATTGGCGTTTTGGGTGGAATTATTGACTTTAACTCTATAACCTGATTTTCTATAAATTTAGAAGGGGTTACTAAAAATATATAATCTACATTATCAACTATTTCTTTTAAGATATTAGATGCTATGATTTTTTTGTTTAAAATAATATTTGGTAAATAGAGGCTATTTTTGTGATGCAGATTAATTTCATCCGCCACCTGCTTTTCTAATGCCCAAATTTTTACCTGCTCAAGATTGTTAGAAATTACATTGGCTATTGCCGTTCCCCAAGCCCCAGCACCAATTATGGCTATTTGTTTGTTTTTAGATTTCATCAAGCACCTTATATATGGCTTTGATTAATTTTTCTAGTTCCCCTTCCCTTATAATAAATGGAGGCATTAAGTAAATAACATTAGCAAAGGGGCGAATTAGCACCAGCTGTTCATACAAGAACTTTTCCCTTAATTTGTGGATTATTTTTGGGTTGCTGGTTTTTAACTCCAGAACGCCAATTGCCCCCTGAATGCGGATTTCTTTGATTTTGGCGTTGGGCTTCAGCCCTAATTTCAACTGCTCCTCAATTTTTGCCACTTGGTTTTTTCTTTTCTCCCCTGCAAACAATTCAAGTGAGGCAATGGCGGCGCTACAGGCAAGCGGGTTTGCCATAAAGGTGCCACCGTGATTAAAGGTTTTCTCTCCATCTTTTGATGAAAACTGTTTGTATATTTCCTCCCTCACAGCAGTAATGGCAAGGGGCAATGCTCCGCCAGTTAAACCCTTGCTTAAACATATTATATCTGGCTGAATATTAGTTTGCTGAAAAGCAAACAGGCTTTTGCCCAGCTTTAAAAACCCCACCATAATTTCATCTAGAATAAATAAAATATCGTATTTTTTGGTGATGCTAAATATTTTTTCTAAAGTTTCTTTGCTGTGGAATTTAAAACCACCAGCACCCTGCACCAAAGGCTCAATAATTAGCCCTGCAATTTGCCCGTGGTTTTTATGCAAGAATTCTTCAAACTGAGCAAAATCTTTATCTGAATTTGGAATTTTTAAACAAAAGTTTTGCGGAACAAAATTGCCAAGGCTAGTTTGAAAATTACCAAAACCTTGTGATACGCTCATTGCGCCAAGGGTTTCCCCATGATAGCCATTTTCAAAATGAATGAATTTTGTTTTGTTAACAAAGCCTTGATTAGTATAATACTGCACCGCCATCTTCAACGCCACTTCTACCGCTACTGAGCCGGAATCACTATAAAATACTCTCTTAATACCACTACCAATTAGCCCTATTAATTTTTCTGCCAAAAGATAAGCCGGCTTATGGGCAAGGTTGCCAAACATAATGTGCGAAAAATCTTTTAGCTGGCTTTTTATAGCCTTAACAATGTGTGGATGGTTATGCCCGTGCGATACACACCACCAAGAAGAAATGCCATCAATTATCTTCTCATTCTTATAATTGGTTAAATGCACGCCCCTTGCCCTTTTGATAGGTTGCAAAATCGGCTCATCAACCCCATTACTATATGGTAACCAAAGGTGATGGAGGTGTTTTTTGTAATTGAAGGTCATAAACTAAAAAATAGCTTGCATATATAAATACTTGTAATAACAGTAGGGTGTAATCAACCCTTTTTAGGAGAATAATTTATGAATATCAATAAACAAAAAAACCAGGCAGGTTTTACACTGGTAGAGCTTTCTATAGTTCTAGTAATAATTGGCTTAATAGTTTCAGGTGTGCTTGCTGGGCAAGCTCTAATAGCCCAAGCAAAAGTAAGGGGTCAATTACGCCAAATTGAAGAGATAAAAACTTCAATTGGTGCTTTCCAAACAAAATACAGCTTTTTACCGGGTGATTTACCAAATCCTACCAGATTTTTTAGCACTATTGCTGCAACAACAACCCCAGATGGGGATGGGTTTATTGAGGGTGTTGTACAGACCGCCGGAACAGAAGCTAATGTTGCTTTTCAGTCGCTTTTCTTGGCTGGCTTAATACAAGATACTGCACCTAATGCCGCGAATGTTATACCTGCAAAAGTTAGGAAATCTTCTGGTCTTTTGTTAAACTCTGGTAGCACAACAACCGCAAACTATCTAATATTTGGTACAACTCCAACCTATGTAGCTGCGAGCAATTCCTATACGGGGGTAGATGCTTTAACTGGCACTAGCGGTCTTTCTGGTTCAGAATCATATGCTTTAGATAGTAAAATAGATGATGCAAAACCGCATACTGGTACATTTTTTGTAACTTCCGCCACAACTGCTAGTGGTGTAGTTAGTACCCCAATGTCTGCCACGGTAGCTAATTGTGCAGTAGTTGGTACTGCTCCTGCTCCTACAGACTATTATGTAGATGAAGCTAATACTACTGCTAACGCATCTGCTATAATACCAGGTTGTATAATAGCTACTAAAATTGGTTTCTAGTATTTATTATAAATTATAAAAGTTCTTTAAGATAGGGTTGGCTTTAAGTTTTCTTAAAAGCAACCCTATTTTTTTACATATCGTCATTGCGAGCGAGCTTTAGCGAGCGTGGCAATCCACAAAAATGGTTTTTCTTGCAATAACTATTTCTGAAAACTAAACTCTACCTTGCTTATGGATTGCTTTGTCGCCAAAAATAAATTTTGACTCCTCGCAATAACGATCCGTTTTTATTTTTATGCCTAAACTTTTTGCTTATTTATTATGACTAATATAACAGTTCGCTTCGCCCCCTCGCCCACTGGTTATCTTCATATTGGTGGGGCAAGAACCGCCTTGTTTAATTATCTTTTTGCTAAAAGAAATAATGGCAAGTTTTTGCTGAGAGTTGAAGATACAGATAAAAAACGCTCAACTCTTCAGGCAATTAATGCCATCTATGAAGGGCTAAAATGGCTGGGGCTAGATTGGGATGGGGATGCCTATATACAATCCCAGGCGGAAGCAAGGCACAAACAAGTTGCTATTGAACTATTAAAACAAGGCAAGGCATACTACTGCTACGAAACCGAACATGAGCTAAAAGAAAAAAGAGAGAAGGCAGAGCAAGAAGGTAGAGTTTATAAATATGATAGAAAGTGGCGGGATGCAGAGCCATCAAAAACCATTCAGCAAACGGTCCAGCCTTCCATCCGCATAAAGGCACCTCTAAACGGTGAGGTAGTTATAAATGATGCCATAAAGGGTGAAGTAAGGGTGCGGGCAGAAGAGCTGGATGATTTTATAATCCTTCGTTCAGATGGCACGCCCACCTATATGCACTCGGTAGTGGTGGATGATTTTGATATGCAAATTACCCACATAATCCGCGGTGATGACCACTTTACCAACAGCTTCCGCCAAAAAATTATCTATGATGCTATGAACTGGCACATGCCTCAAACCTGCCACATTCCCCTAATTCACGGCAGTGATGGTGCCAAACTATCCAAAAGGCACGGTGCTACTAGCCTTATAGATTATAAACATATGGGCATCTTGCCAGAAGCGATGTTTAACTATCTGCTTCGCCTTGGCTGGGGGCATGGCGATGATGAAATCTTTTCCAAACAGCAGGCCATAGAGCTATTTTCCTTAGAAGGCTTAGGCTCCGCCCCTGCAATGTTTAATTTAGAAAAACTGCATTTTTTGAATCATCACTATATAAAAAATAGTGATAACAATAGCTTGGCTAAATTATCTAACCTATTAGATGATGATAAAACTCTGCAAGCAATCAACCTATTTAAAGACAGAGTAAAGAACCTAAATGAGCTAAAGCAACTGGTTACAAACTTAATAGAAGGCAATTTTGAAAAATTAGAAATCTCTGCACAAGAAAAGCCTATTATTCAACAGTTTAGCCATTATCTAGCAAAGCACCAAAGCAGTTTTTTAGAAAATCCAGAGCAGTTCATAAAAACCTATTTAAAAGACCATAATCTAAAATTCAAAGAGCTTGGTATTCCGCTTAGAAAAGCCCTTATTGGCATAGAAGAAGGCCCCTCCCTTTCTGAACTAATCAAAATTTTAGGCGTGGATGAGGTTGTGAAAAGGATTAGCATTTAGCCCTCACAACCAAATTTTTTACTATTGATATTAATAGCTTCTCATCATAGCTTAAAAACTATATTAAGGTTCAAGTAGAAATGCCTAAAAGAAAGAATAACAATAAATACCGCCCGAAATTCCGTCTGTTAAAAGGCATTTTCTCTGTGTTTTTGCTATTGGCACTGCTGTTAATTAGCACGATAATTGTGCTTATTGCCTATTTTAATAGTGAAATTCCAGACCACAGAATATTATATTCCCTGCAACCGCAAAAAATTTCTAAAATCTACACCTCTAATTATAATCTAATTGACGATTTTGGGCGGGATAACCGAGCCTTTGTGCCACTAGAATATATCCCCAAAGCAATCCAAAATGCCTTTTTAATAGCTGAAGATAGAAACTTTTATGAACATGGCGGGCTAGATTTTAAGGGCATCTTGCGGGCAATTTTTAACAATCTAAAGCTCTCCCTAGAGTTAGATACAGGAAGCCTGCAGGGTGGCTCTACCATAACGCAACAGATTGCTAAAAACATTTTTCTATCGCAAGATAAAACCTTTGAGAGAAAAATAAAGGAGGCAATTCTTGCCAACCGCATTAATCAAAGTTTTTCTAAAGAAAAAATCTTAGAAATTTATTTGAATAATACTTTTTTAGGCTCAAACTCTTATGGCGTGGTAAGCAGTGCCAAAAAATATTTTGATAAGAAACTAGAAGATTTAACCATTGCAGAAATAGCCCTGCTGGCTGGCATTCCTAAGGCTCCATCAAAGTTCAACCCCATTAGAAATTACGATAATGCCATTAACAGACGCAATATAATTTTGCACATGATGCGTGAAAATCATCTAATTTCAGATGCTGAATTCATCAACGCCATAAATGAAAAGGTGGTGATAAAAAACAATATGCAGAAGTCTCCCCTAATTGCAGATAAGCAGTATTTTAGAGACGCTCTTTTAAAAGAATTACGAACCAAGTTAGATGAAAATAAAATAGAATCTGGCGCCTTAAGTATTTTTTCTACCCTAGATGAAAAAACTCATAAACTTGCCCTAAAAACCTTTCAAGATAACTTGGTAAGCTATTCTAAATCATTTGGTTTTTTAGGCAAAATTGGCAAGGTGGATGATTTTGTGGAGTGGGAAAGTGAGCTAAAAAACAAATTTTCTCACCTAAACAGTTTAAAATATAATGACGATGTGGAAATTGCCGCCATTTTGCGAATCGATGCAAAAAATAATGAGATAATAATTGGTCTTAGCACTGGTAAGGTTGCCGTTATCCCTTTAAACGAATTTGATTGGATGAAAAGAGCCTATAAAACAAACTATGTAATAGATGAAAATGGCGAAAAGCAATCTTCACTCAAACCCATTCAAGAGGTTCTATCTTTAGGCGATATAATTCTAGTGCAGAAAAATAATAAGGCCTATACGCCAGTGCAGATTCCTATAATTAATGGGGCGATGATTGTGGCAAATGCAAAAACAGGGGAAATTCTTTCCCTTATTGGTGGCTTTAACTATCAGCAAAGCCAATTTAACAGGGCCTTATCTAAGCGAAAACTTGGCACTTTAATTAATCCCTTTTTGCTGTTAACAAAAGAACTTTTAGATGATTCAAAAGTAATTAAATCTAGCGAAGAAAGTTTGCTAAATATTGTTGAGGCATTTTTAGTTTTTGCTAATAGTGGCGTAAAAATTCCCCTCACCTCAATAAATTTTGTGCAGGATAACGAAGGCGAAACTGTGTATAAAACCATCATAAAAAAAGACCAGCTTTTTGAAACTAACAAAATTGAAAATCTAAATAAAAACTTTGAGGATGCAATTAATGAAATTCAATATGTTGGCATAAACGGTATCACAAGAGAAAATTTTGATAGCTGGTATATAGGTTACAATTCAGATGTTGTAGTTGGCGTTTATGTTGGTTATGATAAGCCACAAAACATTGCCGATATTGATATTTTAAATGTTCCTAAAAAAATTTTTTTGGATTTTATAACAAGCTACTGAGCTAAATAATTTTAAAATTTGCATATTTTTAATATTTGTGCTATAAACAGGCTTATGCGGAAAAATTCTTCAAAAAATCAAGATTATACTCAAGATACTGCCTACAAGGCGGTTATTGCTGGTGGCACTGCTTTTTTAGGAAGTATGATTATTCCGGGCTTAGTTGGGGCTTTAGTGGGTGGTTTATTGGGCTGGATATTAGCTGAAATGGAGCAGAAGGAAAATAGCAAGTAGTGTAGAAATGTTTCAGGGAAAACTTTTATATATTTTACTAAGTTTTATAGCTCTTGTGATAATTCTTAATATTATAAAAAGTATAGCTCTTAAACAACACTTTAGAACTTTAGACCTAGTAGAGATTATCGCCTCTTTCTTAACAGTAATGATGTGTACCGATTTATTATATACGGTTATAATAAACTCTAATCAGTTGCCATTTTATTTAAGTGATAAGAAAACACAAATTTTTATAGCAAGTTTAGTTTCATTGTTTCTATCAATAGATAAGTTAAACGATAGTTTTGTTAAAAGATTTGGCGACTTGTATCATAAATTACGAAAAAAATAATATATAATGGTAGCCAGAACTGATCATAAAATAATCTACAAGCTAATTGAAGATAACTCTTCTGTGCTAGATATTGGTTGCGGTGGGGGAAGATTGCTTAGCCTTCTTAAGAAAAAGAAAAATATTACTCTAAACGGCATAGATATAGATTCAGAAAAGGTAGGCAAGGCATTAAGCAAAGGTTTTAATGTTATCCAAGGTGATGCTGATAATGATTTGCATTATTACGGTAACAAACGCTTCGATTACGCTATTTTGTGCCAAACCTCTCAGGTAACAAAAAACCCCAAACAGGTTATTGAGCAGGCAATGCGGATAGCAAACAAGGTTATTATTGTGATTCCTAATTTTGGCTATATTCAAAATAGATTTTATCTTGGAATTAAGGGCAAAATGCCTGTTACCAAAGACCTATCATTTGCTTGGTACGAAACGCCAAACATTCACTTTTGCACCATTACCGATATGTATCATCTGCTAAAAAAAGAACTGAAATACAAAATTTTAAACAAGTATTATATAATAAGAAAAACCACCATACCATTTTTTAGCGATGGTAGATTCATCCCTAATCTATTTGGCAAATACGGAGTTTTTGTGGTGGAAGAGGGAAAGGTGTTATGACACCAGAAATCTACATAATAGCTTTAAATGCATTAAGTGGGTTGATACTTGGGCTATCAGCTAGTTTGCACTGTCTTGGAATGTGCGGGGCTATTGCCTCTTCCATTGGAATAACTACCAATGCGAACAAGAACTATATAAAAATTTTCCTCTATAATTTTGGTAGAGTTTTTTCTTACCTGTTGTTTGGAATTTTGGTGGGGTTTTTAGGGGCAGAGTTTGTTGGCCACATTAATCAAAGCTATGGTTTAAGTATCTTGAGGCTAATTGCCTGTTTCACCCTTTTGTATCTTGCCTTTAAAATAGGAAATTTTTTGCCAAACATAAAATTATTTACTAGTTTTTTTGGCAGAATAGAAAAAACTGTTAGCAAAATTGGGGCAAGGCTAGATAGATTCAAAAGCAAACCAGCTTGGTTTTTTAGCGGAATGGTGTGGGGTTTGTTGCCCTGCAGCATGGTCTATTCCACTATTTTTTATGCCCTTACCACTTCCGCCAGCCTACAAAATTATAATATATTAAGTAGTGGAATTATTATGCTTTTTTTTGGTATTGGAACCTTGCCCTCTATGGTAACTAGCGGAGTGGTTGGTAAAGAAATTATTGATAGAATAAAAAACACCATTATTTTGCCCAAAATTCTAGCCGTAATAATAATTATGGTTGCTTTTTTAACCTTGTTTTTGCATCCGCCTTTTGTGCATGGCACTAAGTGCCATTGATTAGAATCTCTCTTGTTTCCCCAACAAATTTTAACTCTATAGTTATGAATTTTAATTTAGATTTTTTTAAGTAATCAATTATTAAGTCTGGCCATTCTATAAAAATTAAATCTTCACCAAGATTATCAAAAAAGCCAATCTCATAAAGTTCAGCTGTTGATTTTATGCGATACAAATCATAATGATAAATTTTTTTATTTTCTGCTTCATATAGGTTCAAAATAGTAAAGGTGGGGCTAGTTACGCTAAGGTTAAGTTTTGGGTGCAGAATTTTTAAAAGCTCCTTTACAAAAGTAGTTTTACCAAGCCCTAAACCACCTTTTAGCAAAATAATTTCATTACCAGATATTTGTTTGGCGAAACTTTTTAAGAATTTTTTTAAATCATTTAAACTTTTAATAATCATATTACTTGCAAACTATTCATTTCTTTCTATCAGGAAAGCTAATATTTTGAATAAAAAAGTGAATAAATGCCCTGCCCAAATTAGAATTGGAACAAGAAACAGCCTGCTTGCTATTGCACAAGCAAGTGAGGTTAAAAACAGGCTTCTTGGTGCTTATCCAGAGCTTACGCAAAATCAAATTGAAATTGTTAAAATTGTAACAACGGGCGATAAATTATTTAACAAAAACTTGGCTACCATTGGTGGCAAGGGGCTTTTTACTAAAGAGCTGGAAGATGCTTTAAGCGAGAACAAAATAGACATAGCCGTGCATTCAATGAAAGATATGCCCTATAAGCTACCAGAAAAAATGAAAATTGCCTGCATTTTGGAGAGGGAGGATGCAAGGGATGCCTTTATATCTCTAAATACCAATTCCATACAAGAATTACCAAAGGGTGCGGTAATTGGCACATCGTCGCTAAGGCGAAAAGCTCAAATGCTAAGAATTAGGAATGATATAAAAATTGTGCCTTTTAGGGGCAATATTCACACCCGCATAAAAAAACTGCAAGAAAAGCAGGTGGATGCCACAATACTTGCCTTTGCCGGCCTTAAAAGAAGCGATATGACTGCCCATATAAAATATATTTTCTCAGAAGCGGAAATTCTGCCAGCCATTGGGCAGGGTGCTATTGGCATAGAGTGTTTAGAAAAAAATCAGCATATAATTGCTATGTTAGAAAAAATTAACCATAAGGAATCTTTTTTAGAGATAAAGGCAGAGCGGGCTTTTCTTCGTAAAATGCAGGGTTCTTGCGTTACGCCCTTAGCCGGCATTGGCAAAATTGTGGATGACGATAAATTTTCCTTCAAGGCAATTTTATTTTCAGAAGATGGAACAGAGAGCTACGAAGTAAAAAAGCAAGGCAATTTAAGCGATGCTAAAGAAATGTGCGAAATTTCTGCTGAAGAAATAACAAAAAACGCTGGAAATTTATTAAGGTGGTGATACACTTAGAGCATATGTCATCAGCCCGTCTTCGCTCTTGCGAGTTGCGACGGACACTGCTTCAGCCTAACGGTTTCGGATGGCTGCGCCACGCGAAGCCTTAAGGGCAAAGCGTGGTGCACTAGAGCGGAAAAACTTGGCATAATTAAATAAGTGTGGTGCTATTTTGGTTTTTTTTTGAAGTTTTTTAGGAAGAATTTTATAGCGTTTTTCTTTCTGGTTTTTGATAGTCCGCGATGGATTTTTAAGTTGGTTTTTAGGTGTCCAAAAAGCCCTTC
>JBKCHH010000004.1:0-29839 GCA_046302855.1 Alphaproteobacteria bacterium | reverse complement strand
TTTAGAAAATACGGGGTTAGCAACCAAGAAAAACTTTTAATCGTCGCCCCCTTGTCTGGCCATTACGCAACCTTGCTTAGAGGCACGGTGGAAGGCTTGCTTCCCCATTACGATGTTTATATTACCGATTGGGCAAATGCTGCTGATGTCCCTACCTATAAGGGTGGCTTTGATTTAGATGATTATGTTGATTATCTAATTGAATTTATTAGTTTTATTAATGGCAGGTGCCATGTTTTGGCTGTTTGCCAACCATCAGTTCCAGTTGTTGCAGCAATTAGTATTTTATCTGCAGAGGGGGATAAGCAGGTGCCAAAGTCTATGACCCTAATGGGTGGGCCAATTGATACAAGGGTAAAGCCAACTGAGGTAAACAAACTTGCCGAGCAAAAAACCTATAATTGGTTTGAAGAAAATGCTATTTCTATCGTTCCATTTAATTATCCAGGGTTTTTAAGAAGGGTATATCCGGGCTTTTTGCAATTAACTGGCTTTATGACCATGAATTTAGATCGCCACATAACCGCCTATAACGATTTGTTTTCTCATTTGGTGGATGGTGATGGCGAAAGTGCCGAGGCCCACAAAAAATTCTATAATGAATATTTAGCGGTTATGGATATTCCAGCTGAATTTTATTTACAAACCATCAAGTTAGTTTTTCAAGAACATGCCCTGCCTAAAGGCACTTGGATTTCCAGGGGCAGAAAAATTGATCCATCCAAAATTACCGACTGTGCCTTACTAGCGGTAGAAGGGGAGAAGGATGATATTTCTGGCGTGGGGCAAACCAAAGCCGCGCTTGATATTTGCAAAAATATTCCCGCCAAAAAGAAAAAATATCACCTGCAAAAAGACACAGGCCATTACGGCATATTCAGTGGCAGAAAATACCGTGAACAGGTGGTTCCAGTAATTAGAGATTTTATTAAGGAGAATGTTTAGGGGTGGGCAGTGAGGGAGCGCTGGAAGCACTTCCCCACCGCTTGGGGATCAGCAGGTAAAGGTTTTTGTAAAACCTAGCCACGTTTTTTCAAACATTAGTGTCAATTCCCACGCCCCGCTCTTTTCGCAAGACTTCTTGTAAGAGAAGCTTACTAAACTGTAGCCCACTTGCAATAGAGCTGCTCGGTAGCCCGTCACTAGTATCGCCTGCTGAGGTGATGCTAGTAAGACAAACTCTTCAAATGAAGGAATGATTCTGTCATTCATGATTGGTTCTCCCTGTTGGGGGAGGTAAAAAGGTGAACAAGGGCATTTTACCAGAGAGAGAGAGTTGTCAATATAAAATATTGATTTTAAGTAAGATTTTTTTAGAGTTTTAACCAATTTTTAATACTCGCTGTCATTGCGATGAGCTTTAGTGAAGAAGCAATCCACAAAAATGGCTTTTCTTAGAAAAAATATCTTAAACCCAAGTTATGCCTTGTTTATGGATTGCTTTGTCGCTACGCGTCCATAGCAATGACGATATGCCTAAATTTGTATAATTATTTTAAATGATTGGCTTTACACCCGCTCCAAAATAAACTCCTTAACTTGCTGGTAATTGCTATCTAGCTCGCTAAACTTTTCTTTTTTGGAATAGAGGTTTTTTAAAAAATCCGGTGTTTCTGGGCTTTTATTTATGGCATCCACAATAGTTTCGCCAAATTTAGCAGGGTGAGCGGTGGCAAGCACTATGTTGTTTCCGCCAATTGTTTTATGTAATTCATTATACGCCTTAATGGCAGTTGCCGTGTGTGGGCAAACTATATAGCCATATTTTTTATAGAATTTTTGAATGGTTTCTTTAATATTATAATCATCCGCCGCGTAGCTAAAAAAGCTCTTAGTCATTTCATGATGAATTTCTTTGCTTATGTTCAATTTGCCGGTTTTTTTTAAGCCTTCAAATAGTTCTTTTATCTTTGCCGTATCCAAATAAAATTCATAAGCCAGCCTTTCAAAATTAGAGGATATTTGAATATCCATACTAGGTGAGCAGGTTGGCACCAAATTGCGGATGGAGTAATCATTATTCTTAATAAAACGATGTAGAATATCATTACTATTAGTGGCAAAAATTAGCTTGCCAATATTTAGCCCCATTTTTTTGGCATAAAATCCGGCAAGAATATTGCCAGAATTACCACTTGGCACTATAAAATTTACCTTTTCACTATTGCTTTTTACCGCTTGAAAGTAGGCGTAGAAATAATAGACCATCTGCCCTAAAATCCTTGCCCAGTTTATAGAGTTAACCGCTACTAGCTTGGTTTTACTAGTTATTTCATTGTCCACAAAAAATGCCTTTACAAAGTTTTGGCAATCATCAAAGCTACCACGCAAAGCAATATTAAAAACATTTGGGCTATCAACCGTAGTCATTTGCTTGCGTTGAAATTCGCTCACCATATTTTTAGGGTGCATAATAAAAATAGTGGCGTTTTTTATATGCTTACAGCCCTCAATGGCGGCACTGCCAGTATCGCCAGAGGTTGCGCCTACAATTACAATTTTCTGACCCGTTTTTTCTAATATATATTCCAGCAGATTGCCTAAAAAAGAAAGGGCATAGTCTTTAAAAGCCAGTGTATGCCCGTGAAACAGCTCTAAAATACTCAAATTATCATTAAAACGAATAAGGGGGGCTACAACCTCATCATGGAAAGAAAGATAGGTTTTTTCTAGTATCGCAAGCAGGTCTTTGCGTGGAATTTCTTTATTAACAAAAGGTTCTATAATTCGCAAGGCTAGTTGCTCATAGGGAAGGTTTTTCCACGAGTCTATTTCTTTTGCTGAAAAATGTGGAAAGTGATCTGGAATATAAAGCCCACCATCTGTTGCCGTTCCAGATAAAACCGCATCAAAAAAAGAGAGTCTTTTATTTTCCCCACGCGTGGAATAATAATACATAATTATTTGAGTTAAAAGAGTGGGGCTTGATAATATTTTTTATCAATAAAGTAAATATTAAAGACTTTTGAATATTTATAATTAAGTCGTATAATGTATATTATGGAAAATAACCCCCCTATCTTATAGTTTGTATTAATAAGAAAGAAAAGCTACTTGCTTTCGTCAAACTTATATTCAAATACGGGGTTCCACTTTTTGGCCTCTTCTTGAGCCTTTTTTATATCTGGTGGACTCATGGTTTGGGTTAGGGATAATAAACTTTGCCCTGCCTGTTTGTTGCCCTTGTTTTTTGCTATTAGATACCATTTATAAGCCTCAATAAAATCTCGCTTGATGCCAACACCCCTTACATAAGCATTGGCTATGTTAACTTGCGCCTCAGTAAAATCTTGATTAGCTGCCTTTTTATACCATTTAAAAGCATGCAGTGGATTTTTTCTTACCCCGGCCCCTTTAGCATAAAGGTTGCCCACATTAAACTGTGCGGTGGGATGCCCTTTTCCCGCTGCTGAAAGATACCATTTAAATGCCTTGCCATAATCTGTTTCCACACCTTGCCCATTTTCATACAAAACCCCTAGCGAATAGGTGGCTTCAAGATTACCATTAACCGCTGATTGATTATACCAATACTGCGCCTTTTTGAAATCTTTTTGCTTATCCGGAGTTAAACCAAAATAATAGATATTTCCAAAAACATATTGAGCTAGCGGGTTTTTTTTATTTTCCGCCATATCTTTACACAGTTCAAAAGCGTTTGGCTCAACCATGCGGAAGGCTTTTAAGCAAGGATTTATACTTTCTGCCCTAACTGGTGCAGTAGCCGTAATTAAAAGAATAGTTAAAATAGCAAATAATTTTTTCATATAAGAATAATTTAAACCTATAAAGACTCAATTATTTAGATATTTCAAGCAAAAATTCATTTTCTAAATCGGTAACGCCAGAAGATTCAGATGCACATTCGCTTCTTTTCCAAAAACCTACTTCGGCATTAATATCGACCTCTTTCCATTTTTTATGACCATTTTTCTTTAGCTTATCAAGATTGCTCGAAAGAAGCCTTCTAAATTCTTTTATCAATTCACACTTTTGCTTAACAGTTGAATTACCGCCCTTATCTGGAAAGGTATCATAGGCTATTAGAATAGACATTACGGCTATGGTTGAAACTTCTCTTCTTACAAAAGGATAATCTTCTTTAGTGATTTTAGTTTTTATATACTCCTTTTCCAACTTAGGCGATTCTATTGGCAAAAAATGCACCTTATCTAGCATTTTTGCATACTCTTTATATTCCGCCAGGGATGCCAAATTTTCAAAAACCTTTACTGGCTTGCCACCAACGAATATTACCGCATCTGCCTCCCCACTTAGCACTGCCACTATACCCTTTTCTGCAGTTAAGCGGAGGGTTTTTGATGGTTTAATATCTAAAATATTAAACAAATTAGTACCCGTTAGCCAGCTACCACTACCAACTGAACCCACAGAAACCACCTTGCCTTTTAAATCATCAATAGATTTTATGTCTTTTTTGGTAAGTATGTGAACCTCTTCTACATATAGAGGAAATATCATAGATAGCTTGCTTGCCAGCCCCTTCGATTCATTTTCTTTGGAACGCATTAAAAAGCCAAATACATCTGATTGCACTACCGCCAAGGCATTGTTATCGACTGTGGAAATTCTTCTTATATTATCAATGGAGCCAGTTGATTCTTTAATATCAATATCCATTAGGTTTGCTAGAGCCTTTTTTATATCATTAGCGAAAATAAAATAGGTGCCAGTGCTACTTCCCGTAATGATAGTGAGCTTTTTTTTACTTGTTTTCTCGCTTACTTTTTCTTCGGCAAAAACATTGCTAGAAAAAAACAACGCAACAAATAATATAATTCTAAACATTTTTTTCATGGTTTATTTCTGTAAGATTTTTAATAGGTCGTCTAAATTATTTCCCTTATCATTCCCTTTTTCTGGTTTTTCAAAATGATTTTTTTGCAAAGAAAAAACAGAACCTATCAATAAAATTGTTAAAAACAATAGGATAATTGAAAATCTTAAAGCAGTTTTTTTGTTTTTTGCAAAGCCTATAAGGTTTTCCGTAAAATTATTTTCAAGCGGAGTAATGCTAAGCCCACTAGCTTTGTTTATAACTTCATCCACCTCATCAGAATAATTAGCCCCACCTATAAAAACCCCGCTAACATCCACCTCTGCTGCTTTTTCACTTTTTTTAAATAGTTTAATCATCTACTTTTTTTCCAAAAGGGTTTATAATAATGATAATTTCTAATATTGGAAGTATCAAAAATAGTTTTGCTCTTCAATTGTTTCAATTAGGTTAATTAAAGTAAAAAATTATAAAATAAAAACTTTTTTAGTTGTTTTTTATCAAATTATTCAATAATCATAAGCGATTACTAATTAAATTAAAAGCTATGGATGAGTTTAATTTACTAATACAAAGGGTGGATGAGCTAGAAAAGTTTGTAGATAGCCTGCTTGAAAATTTATCAAGTGGCTTTCCTAAAGACCTTTACGAAAATAAAATTGAAGTTTTAAACAAAAAAATTGCTAACCTTGAGGCAGAAGTTTCTGCAAGCAATGATGAAAATCATCGTTTAAGGGAAAATAGCCAAAAAGCGTTGCAAAAAATGGATTCTTTATATAATAGTATAGTAAAAATAAAAAAATATGCCGACAGTTGAAGTAAAAATAGGTGTTCGTGATTATAAACTGGTATGCGGTGCTGGGCAGGAAGATAGATTAAAAAGGCTTGCCAGCCAAGTATCAGAAAAAATCATAAAGCTAAACAAGGCAATTGCCAATGCCTCTGAAAATGTTTTGATGGTAATGTCTTCCATAAAACTGCAGGATGAGCTAAATGAAGCCTATTCTGAACTTAGAAAAATTAAACAGCTACAATCAAGTGGACAAATAGATCTGCTTGATATGCAAAACGAAGAGCAAACGGTAAGGGTAAGTAGGGAAGATATAGACAATTTAAATCTACGCCTTAACAAAATGCAAGAAAAGTTGCAGAAGTTTATAGGGGTGTGATTTAGCTTATAATCAGACATTATGGGGCATTGTGGTAAAAAAACTAATTTTTACTAGAAATTTCTTTTAACCAAGTTTCAAAGTCTGCTTGGTTTTTTTCTCCACTAGCAAGCCCGTTTATATAGCTGTAGGCTTTATTTGTTTCCGCTTTTATATTATACCCGTTTCTTTTCAAAAAAGTTAAACATACCACTATTGCGGTTCTTTTGTTCCCGTCAATAAATGGATGGTTTCTACTAATGGCAAAGGCATAAGAGGTGGCTAATTTAAAAATATTTATAGATTTCTTATCATAATGAAAATGATTTTGAGGGCTAAATACAGCAGAGTCTAAAAGTTTTTCATCTCTTACTCCTGCTAAACCGCCAAATAATTCTATTTGCATATCGTGAATTAACAGAGCTACTTCTTTTGTTATCCAAATAGGCTCTTGCATAGTTTTTAGGCAAGAAGTTTTAATAATTCTTTATTTTCTTCAATTACTTCTTTAGCAATTTTAATTTGTAAATTTAGTTCCTTTGCTTGTTCTAAAAATTCTTGCGGGTTTACGCTATCCCCCTCTTTTAAATTAAGTTTACTTAATAACCTGGCAGGAATTATAATGGCATAATTGTTCCCAAATTTTTCAATTTTTAAATTCATAAATATATGCAGGTCAATCCGTTAATCATATAGCAATTTTTAATTTAAGTAAATACTTTTGCTTTTTTTTGATACAAATGTTATTATGCAGAGGTTTTAAATTATTCCCAAAAAATAAACTCGTGTATTTTTAAATTAGTTTTGTATTCTTTTTAAAAATCATCTTTTCTTAATCTTAGCAAAATGTTGAATAATTTAATTATTTTTCCGGTAATAATCCCAATATTTGCTGCAGTTTTGTGTGTTATAATAAATAATAAAACAGCCTCTTACTTAATATATTTAGCAAGTGCCTTAGCTAGCCTAGTGTTTTCTTACCTATTGTTCCAAAAGGTTTTCTCAGCAGGTGAAATAAGATATGTTTTTGGCAATTTTGATGCTCCTTATGGTATAGAATATAGGGCAGATTATTTATCCAGCACTTTTTTGTTATTACTTTCTGCTATATTTTTTGCGATAAGTTTTTTTAGCTTCCATTCGGTAAGGGATGAAGTGAAACCAAATAAAATTTCAGGATTTTATTGCCTGCTACTACTTTGCTACACAGGGCTAGCTGGCATTACTTTAAGTAATGATATTTTTAACATCTATGTATTTATAGAAATTGCCTCGCTTGCCACTTACAGCCTTGCAACATTTGGTAATAACAAGAACTCTTTAAAAGCAGCTTATGATTACTTAATTTTAGGCACAATTGGTGCCACCTTTATTCTAATAGGAATAGGCTATATTTACATAACAGTTGGCACGCTAAATATTGATGATATTCAAAATAAACTAATTTTAGTAAATAACTTTAGGGCAATAATTGTAGGCGTTGCCTTTTTATTGATGGGGATAATTTTAAAAATCGCCCTATTCCCTTTTCACATGTGGTTGGTTAGAATTTACACCTATTCGCCATCAGTTATCTCTGCCTTTTTGGCTTCTGTGGCAACTAAAATTGCCATTTATCTTTTAATTAGATTTTCTTTCTTTCTGTTTGGCATAAACTTTAGCCTAAATACAGTTGGGGTAAAAGAAACACTCATAATTATGGCCATTGCTGGCATTTTTGCCGGTAGCATTTCTGCCCTTTTTCACGATAATGCCAAGAGAGTTCTAGCCTTTTCTAGCATAGCAAGTATTGGCGTTATTATTCTAGCCCTTACCATTGGGCAAGAAAATTTATTTTCAGCCAGCCTACTGTTTTTAATTACGGATGCACTCGCCAAGGCATTATTATTTTGCTCTCTGGGTGCAATTTATTACAGAACAAAAAATCTAAAGATTTCAGAGTTTATAAAAATTAGAAAAACCATGCCCATTACCTTTATAGGGCTAGTTATAGGCTTAGCTAGTTTATGTGGAATACCTGCCACGGCGGGCTTTATTTCTAAACTAATTTTAATTACCAATTTGTTTAAAGGTGAACATTATTCGTTAATGATATTGATTATTATTTTCTCCATTACCTCACTTGTCTATGCTTGGCGGATACTTGAGCCACTATATTTTTCTAACAGTAATAAAGAAGCGCCCAAAGAAGTGCCTTTTTTAATGCAAGCCACTATAGTTATTTTGATAGTAGCAAATATTTACTTTGGCATTTATAGTTATGACTTAGTTGAAGTAACCAATAAAATTGCCAACCAAATTTTTTCTAATAGCCAAATAATTATCCCCAAATTCTTATGATAAAACTAAGAAAATCTGAGGATAGGGGTAGCAACCAATTCTATTGGCTAGATTCAAAACATAGCTTTTCTTTTGGTGAATATCACGACCCCAAATTTGTTCACTACGGCGTTTTAAGGGTGCTAAATGAAGATAGAGTTATTCCAAAAGGTGGCTTTGCCCCACATTCCCATCAAGATATGGAAATAGTTTCTTATGTAATTTCTGGCAAGCTGGAACACAAAGATTCTTTGGGCAATGGCTCGGTAATTGTATCTGGTGATGTGCAAAGGATGAGTGCAGGCAGTGGCATTACCCATAGCGAATATAACCCATCTGAAAAGGAAGAGGTGCATTTTTTGCAAATTTGGTTCTTCCCTAAAAAGAAAAAACTTGAACCATCTTATGAGCAAAAGCATTTTTCAAAAGAGGCAAAATTAGGCAAGTTTAAATGTATAGTTTCGCCAACCGATAAGGACGCTGTTTTTATTAATCAAAACATAAGTATTTTTAGCTGTATTTTAGATAAAAAGCACCCCTTTGCTATTTTTAAGCCACAAGAGATAAGAAAAATTTATATCCAGATAGTTAATGGAACTGTTATAATCAACGGTTATACTCTACAACAGGGCGACGCTGCCTTTGTGGAGGAAGAAGCGGAACTTAAACTTGCCTTAAATAGTTCACAAGAAGCAGAAATATTGCTAATGGATGTTTTTTGATTATAAGCCTTAAAAATAAAGGTTTGCAAATAGAACTAGGCTAAATAGTTTATATTTATGATGCCAGCAACGCAATTTATATCCAAACAAGAAGAGCTAAGAATAACCAAGTTAGCCCTTATTTTTGCCTTTATTGGGGCTTTATTTTATTTGCTAATAAACCCTAATTATTCTGAAGCCGTAGCATATAAACTACCTGCCGATTATCAGCCTTTACAAGGAGTTTCTTGTGCTAAAGACCCCTTTAAAACCCCCGGTTTAAATGGCGTTTTTGAACCAACCTTTTTTTGTATATTAGTGCCAGCTTTTGATGTTGCCATTGGCTATCTATATGAAAATATTGGCAAGCAGTTAAATGATTTGGTAATTCTTGGCACCGCAATAGCTTTTATGTTTTTGGGGTTTAAGGTATTAACCTCACAGGCAAAGCTAACGCCAGAATTTTTTATTCTAATCGGAAAAATTGGCATTGTGTTTGCCATTAGCTTTTCTGCCTCCCAACTTTGGGAACTATGTAATTTTATCCGCTCTGCCTCAATAGGGCTTAGTGGGATTACTTCGGAAGGTATGGGAAGCGTAATTCCAAATTTATCTTTACTTCCAGACTCTATGTGTAAAGCAGGTACCGTTAAAACCGTTCTTGGTTCTCTAGAATGTGTAATAAAGGAGATATTGTGGATTAATGGCTTAGTGGTAATTTTGGGGACTGTTTTGTTTTTTTTAGGTGCTGGTTGGGGGCTTCAATTTGTATTTTGGTTTGTTGGTGCCTCAATTGGTTTATTTTTTATAGCAGTTAGAGTTTTTGCCTATTTTTTAATTACCTTTATAACCTCTTGCCTTTTATTATCATTATTCCCTATTTTTGGCACCTTATGGTTTTTTAAAATTGGTCAGGAACCATTTAAAAAATACATTCAATCCCTTTTAGCCAATATTTTACTACCCGTAATAATGACTCTAGTGGTTAGTTTCTGTATATTTATGCTTGGGCAATTTTTTAGCAGTTTTAAAGATACGGTTTATCAAGTAGAAAATGATGCCAAGGATAGAAAAAATATTTATGTAGTAGCCCAAGAAAGCCTGCAAAATATTATGGGGTGGATAAGTGGTGCCAGTGGCGATTTTGAAGTTTTAGACACTCCAGATGAAAAGAAAGGGGGGGCATCTTGGTATGGACCTGGGTTTTATAATGCTAACGGTGTTGCTTGTGGTGGCATTAATGGGGTAGCAGCGCAACAATTATTTAGAGATTCTTATCATATAGCACTTAGAGATGCCGATCAATTAGGACAAGAAAAAAAATATTGTGGTCAAGTAACTAAGGTTATAAATCAAGCAAACTGCAAATTTACCTATGCTCCTGTTTTTGATACAGGAACTTTGGCACCAGGTAGAATAATTGACCTTACAGAGGCAGTTGCTGATGATTTAGGCACTAAGGCCGCCGGCGTTGTTCAATCGCAAGTTCTTCTTGGAAGTGCAATAAAAGATAAGGCTCCTGCCTGTTCAAACCCTCAACCAACCGATGTTCTAAAGAAATTTTGTTTTGGCGGAACCACTGGTAGGGCTCAACAAAATTTAACTGGCGCTAGGGCTGCTTTAACAAAAAAGTTTTCTTTTGATATATGCAATTTTTCTAGCTCTGGAACACCTAGCACCCCCCCTACTGATAAGAAAAACCTCCCCAATACACTTGGTTGCACGCAAAAAATACCATCAATACCGGCAACAGAAAAAGCCTGCCCTTTAAGAAACGAGGTGTTTAATGGCATAGATAATTCTGCTAGGAAAAAAATAGAAAATCAGGTTGGTGGCGAAATTACCAAAATAAATGCTAACTCTAAACTAACTGATCAGCAAAAGAAAGATGCTATAAAGCAAACCATTAAGGATTGGTATGGTATTGGTGGCAAAGGTTCTCCAATATCTACCAGCACAAATGTAAAATTTAACATTGCCGATAGAGTTCGTGATTGTGAAGTCTTTATAACTGCTGTTTCACAAACCTTCTATAACCCAATATTAGATGCTAATGGAATGCCAGTACCAGGAACGGATTTTTTTAATCTATGTTCAGTTGCAAATAGACAATATGACAATGCTTGGAAAAATAACAAAACAGTTGATCCTAGTAAATATTTTTCACCAACCATTGCTAGCACATGTTCTAACCTTAATATTGGCCCAAATCTTAGGAAAGGTTTGCAACAGTCTGGAAGCTCTTTTGATCCATCTTATGTAAATGAGTTTGACTGTAGAAAAATTGTTAGGAGTTTAACCGAACGGATTGAATTTGTATCAAAAGATGGAACTAAAATTAAAATTCCCCACACTCATATTATAACTGATCCTTGCGTAATTACAGAAATATGTGCAAGGGAAGCTGGCTTTTTAGCTGATGCACCAAGCAATACTACAGTAGATGTTACCCCACTAAATGCAGAAGATCAAGCTATTGGTAGCGGTATTTTTTCTCTACCCATTCCTACTGATTTGGCAAAGATTATGAAGTTTTTAGTTGGGCTTGCCTTAATTGCCATTACCTTGCTTGTGATAAATGGTGTTCTAAAAGATATGATGAGCATAGCCTATGCCTTAACCGACTTTGCCGATACTAGACGCGCTTTTAGCGATGCCGATTCACAAATTGGTGCGATAAGTGATACAACGCAAAAGGTATTTGATGTCGCCGCAAAAGGTGCTGGAGGTGCCGTCTCTAATAAAATGGGCAGAACAAATCCGTTTAAGAAGTGATTTAGTGAAGCGTGCTGAGAAAAAGTTAGGGTTAGATTATTCAATTATTCCTTTCTTTATGCCTCATTATGCCAAAACCTACCTAATGGTTAGCAAAAACTTATGCACCCTTCTTGGGTCTGCCCTTAAAACTTCAAGCTCGATGTATTTTTTTACTCTGCCCTTACCATTTCCATTACCACCATTACCATTAGAAGTAGCCTCTTCGGTTTTATCTTCAAACCGGCACACTTCACCAATTACGGGGATTCTTTCTAGCTTTTGGAAAACCAAACCGCCAATTGTGTTAAAATCACTATCATCACTATCGTGAATTTTTATTGCCAATTCATTTTCTAGTTTTTCTAGCTCATAATTGGCAGAAACTTCAAATACACCCTTATTAATTTGCTCTAGAACCATATTGCCATCACTATCAACCTCATCTTCAAGCTCACCCACAATTAGGGACATTAAATCATTAACCGTAACAATGCCACTTAAGGCACCATATTCATCTATAATGGCAGCTATATGAACCTTAGCCGATTGCATTTTTAGAAATACGCTAAGTGCCTTCATAGAGGGCGGAACAAACAAAATATTTTTGATAATTTTCTCAATAGCAAAGTTTTTGGCGTCAATTTTTTCATCCAGAACTAGCCTTATTAAGTCTTTAATGTGAATAAAGCCCACCACATTATCAATTTTATCTTTGAAAACCAAAATTCTGGTATGAAAGCTATTGCCTTGCAGCATTTTTTTAGCCTTAGAGAGGGAAGTATTAATATCTATGGCAAATACCTGCGGTTTTGGCACCATTATATCAGTTGCATTGCTTTCATTGAAGGAAAGCAAATTTTCTAGCATTACCCTTTCTTGCGGAATTGCATCGCCAATTTGATTTTTTGTTTCTTCCAGAGCATCTTTAATAGTATTTTTAAGCGATTGCGATTTGCGGGGCTTTTTTAGCCTTTTGGCAAGGTTGTTAAAAATACCCCTGAAACTTTTGGTTTTTTGGGTTTTCCTGCTTGCCGGAATTTTTTGTTGTTTTTGTTCCTCTCGCGGCTCTTCTTCTTGATTACCTAAATTATCTAACAATGTAAAAAATAAGTTATTACAACTTATAGTATAGTATATGGATTTTTAATTCCAAGTTTTTTTAATAACTTTATTTCTACCCCCTCCATAATTTTTGCCTCGGCATTAGATCTTTCGTGATCATAGCCTAAAATATGCAATATGCCGTGAATTATCATGTGGGCAAAGTGATGTTCAAAACTTTTGTTTTGCTCTCTTGCTTCATTTTCTATTACCTCTAAAGAAAAGATACATTCGCCCAAAATATCAAAAGATTCATCATGAATGTAGCTGAAGGATAAAACATTGGTCTCTTTATTTTTTCCGCGAAACTGATTGTTTATGCCCTTTATTCTTTCACTATCGCTTAGCACTAAGTTGAATTCTTTTTTCTTGAAAGTAGCAAGGGCATTTGCTTGCTCTTGACACACAAGGCTTGCAACATTCTTTATGAATGGTTTAGAGGTTTTTTTTAGCCAGAGTTTATTTTCTACTAGTATATTAATCTTCCCAAAAAAATTACTGGAACTTTTCATAGTTTATATGCACTGGAAAGGTAAATTCATCAAACTCTTCGGCTGGATAGCCAGCTGGAAAGGCTGGCAATGGGTTAGATTTGGTTATCATATCTGAAATTGATTGGTTTAAAATTTTGTATGGCGTTCGCTCTTTTAGTTCAAATTCTAAAATTCGCCCATCTTTGGCAACCTTCATCCAAATTAAGGCATCACCATTTAATCTACCCTCTATTGCCTCTTTTGGGAATTCCTTGTGCTTTTCTAAATGTTCGCCAATTGCTTGATGATAGCCTTGAACAATTTTTATCATCTCGGTTTCGCTTGAGGGAGTGGTTGGTTTTTGAGCCTCCTTTGGCATATCTTTTGGAGCATCTTTTACTTGATCCCTTAATGCCTCATCCACATCAATCTCATTAATTTTATCCTTTACTATTCTATCTAGGTCTTTTTTTATCTCTTCAGATAGGTTTGGCTTGGTGGAATAAACTGTTATTGGCTCTAGTTTTAGTTCGGCTGGTTGCTTTACTTCTACTTTTGGGGCAGGAATTGCAGTAGGTTCTGGCACCCTTACCACTACTTCTTTTACTGGTTCAGGTTCTTTTATAGCCACTGGTTTTTCACTTGAATAAAAGCCTTTAAAGGCAAGAAACACTATCAGATGAAACAAAATAGCCAAAACAATGGCAATTTTTATGCTGGGTTTTATCTGCATTATATTTTATTCTTGTATCTGTAAAAAATATAATCTTTTGCTATACTAGCAAGAAGTTTAATAATAGAATTATGGCGTTTATTGCTTTTATAAAAAATTTATCTTAGATAAAGTGTTATGCTTACAATGAAATCTAAATACGGGCTTAGAGCCCTAATGGTTGTGTATAGGAATAAGAACGAGATGCTATCCATAAAAAACATTGCTGAAAGGGCAGATGTTCCACAAAAGTTTTTAGAGAGCATAATGTTAGAGCTAAAGCATAATGGCGTGGTTGATAGCAAAAGGGGCATTTTTGGTGGTTATTTTTTATCGCAAAAGCCAGAAGAAATAAAAATTGGGGATTTAATTAGAATTTTTGATGGTCCGCTTGCCCCTATTCGCTGTGCTTCGGTTACCGCTTACCGCAAATGTGATGATTGCGCGGATGAAAAAACCTGTGAAATTAGAGCCCTAATGCTTCAAGTTAGAAACGCCATCGCCAATGTATTAGATAACACTACTTTAGATAAGCTATCTGATGATATGGTGGGGTAGCTAGCATTTCCGTCATTGCGAGGGGCTGAAAGCCCCGTGGCAATCCAGTAAATAAAATTCAAAAAATAAGGCTTATAAACTGGATTGCTACGCTATCGCTCGCAATGACGACTTAGCTACTACCTTAAAGTATTAACTAAATCTTCGGTCATTTTATCTACTACAGAAATTATACGGGTGTTAGATTGAAAAGCCCTTTGCGTTACAATTACTCTAGTTAGCTCGGTTGATAAATCAACATTTGCCTGCTCTAAAGCCTTTACCTCTATTAGTCCTGCACCATTTTCACCCGGTGAGTAAACATTTACCTCACCAGAATCAGATGAAATTTGAAACACATTATCTGAAAGGGGGGTTAGAGAATTTTCATCTGAAAAAACTCCCAAGCCAATTTGATAAATAGAGCGGGATTGTCCATTGGTAAAGTTAATTAGTATTTTTCCAGTAGCATCAACATCTATAAACTGTAATGAACCTACAGGATAGCCATTTTGTTTATCTTGATAAACCGTATATTTACCATCTAGCTGGGTTAAGCCACCACCATTTAGGGGGTCTGCAACCGAGCCTAAATCTAGGCTAATGGTGCTAGCCAAGGCACCATTTTTCCAAGTAATATTAAAGGGGCTAAGCAGGCTTGGGGTTAGGGTTCTAATACTACCATCCCCATTAAATTCAACTTCGCCGGTAGTAATTAACCCATTTAGTTGGGAAGTATTAATTTCAGTCTTATCAGCCGCAAATAATTCAACCCCCCATTTATTTTGCCCTAATTTTACATAGGCTAAAATTAAATCATGGGCTGTGCCAAGGGAATCATAAATTCGGATTGATTTTCTAAAATTAGCATCAATACTACCAGATGCTATTGATTTATCTATATCTGCTACATCATATACAATTTCTGAAGGTGCACTTGTTACATTGTTTGCTCCCGTGAAAGCAGGGGTAAGAGTAGTAGCTGAAATACTAAAACCAAGTGAGGTTAACAAATTAAACCCAGCTGGCGGAGTAGCAGGGGTCAAATCAACACCTGTAAACTGTATTGAACCTTTCGGATCTTTAGTGCCAATTTTTAAGGTAGAATCAAAGGTCGGGTTTTGCACCGTGGCGTAAAAATAATCTGTATCATTTAACTGCTCATTTAAACCCTTTAAGGTATTAAAACGAGGCAAGCCAGTTTCGGTAGGATCAAAATTCGCTAAGCCAAATACGCCTGTAAAGTTTGGTCCCGCACCACTAATATTAGCAAAATTTAAACCCTGCCTTGCATCCGTTGCAGAAATTAAAATACTTACTCCAGTTCCATTTGCAATTTTTTTGGCAGTAAGCAAGCCATTAGACGTTTTTATTATTGCACTCACTAGGGTGTCAAGGGAATTAAACTCGCCCTCATCCAAACTTGGATCATCATTTTGAAACTTAAAGGTTTGCACAGCATTGGAGGCAAAGGCACCAGTTGGGGTTATGGTAAAGCCCTGCCCATCATTAGCTGTACCTGGACCTAAAGCAAATTCAGTAGCAGCATCTGCTGCACCAAAAATAGGTGTTGCTACAGAGGCAATATTAGAAGTAGCATAGCCACCATATTCAAAACTAATGGTTTGCCCATCACTTCTTAATAAAGTTAGTTGATCGCCCACGCCCAGATTACCAAAGGCATCGTTTGTTCCCTGTTCCCAAGATAAATCATTATTACCCTGTATAATCTCATCCCAAGCTATTTTATCGTTTAGTGGAACTTGCGGGTCTATAATATCAAAAGCACCTAGTAATTGCGGTTCTTTGGCATCTAAATTTACGCCAAAATTAATTTTCGTGGTAGCAGAAGCGGCAGAAATTACATTAGAAAGGGTAATTGGCTCTAATGAATCAAGTAGAGTGGAATCGGTAGTGTTTATATTGCCTGCTTCACCGGGTCTTCTACCTTCAGTATCTAAAGGATGACCATATAAAATGTAGCCAGAGGCATTTTCAAACTGCCCAAACTGGTTTATTCTAAAAGAACCTTCACGCGTATAATAAAAGCCTGCATCTGGCCCAGCCTTATCTTTTTTCACCACATAAGAACCTTTGCCGGTAATGGCTAAATCTGTAGTAACGCCAGTTGAAACTATGGCACCCTGTTGATCAAAATTTAATCTTTTGGTTACAGAAACACCAGCACCCAAGGTTGTTCCAGTATTGGTACTGCCTGCTACAATAGATTTAAAATAGGCAGTTGAACCTTTAAAACCAATAGTATTAGAATTGGCAATGTTATCAGACGATACGGCGATTGCCCTAGCGTTAGATCTAATACCAGATTCACTGGCAAACAAGGCGTTGGTTAATGACATAAATTATACCCCTTCCTAGGTTTTTGTTTTATTACCTTCGTATCGCTTAAAAATACCTTAAGCGGTTATGGAAATGATATTTGCAATATCTGTGCCAAAAAAATAAAACAGCTATAAACCAAACTTCTTGACAATCTACAAAGCAAAGGGTTAAAGTTAACTTGTGCCTTAATGAATGTTTGTTAAAGTGGTGAATGGTTGAAAAAAATCAAAAGATAATAGTAGCGGTGGATGCAATGGGGGGGGATAACGCTCCAGATTCAGTAATGGCTGGCATTAGCCTTTATATAGAAGAACTTATCAACACCAATAACGCCAACAACCTTACTTTCCGCATTTTTGGCGATAACAAAAAGCTAGCCAAATATTTTGATATCTACCCAAACCTTAACAGCTTTGCTACAGTAATAGATGTAGCGGATGAAATTCTACCCACCGATAAGCCCTCGCAAGCCATTAGAAAAATAAAAACCACCAGTATGGGGCTTGGCATATTATCTCTAAAACAAAAAAATGAACTGTGGGGAAATAAACTTTCTGATTGCTTTATTAGTGCCGGCAATACTGGGGCATTAATGGCGATGAGCGTTTTAACTCTTAGAACCTTAAATGGAATTTCAAGGCCTGCCATATGTTCTTTAGTGCCAACTATGGGCAAAGACCTAGTGTTTTTAGACCTAGGGGCAAACCCAGAATGTTCTGAAAATAACCTGTTTGAATTTGCCATAATGGCAGAAATATATGCTAAAAAGGTGCTAAAAATTTCAAAACCCTCTATTGGTTTGCTAAACATTGGCACAGAGGAAGAAAAGGGAACGCAAGTGGTAAAAAAAACAGCGGAGATTATAAAAAAATCTAGCTTATCTAGCAACTATAAGGGCTTTGTGGAAGGTAGCGATTTAGGCAAGGGAGAGGTGGATATTATAGTAACTGATGGCTTTTCTGGCAATATTGCCTTAAAAACTATGGAAGGCACGGCCAAGGTATGTGGCTTTTACATAAAAAAATCCTTTAATGAAAATATATTTACCAAAATAGCAGGGCTAATTTCTTTACCTATATTAAATGGCTTAAAGAAGAAAATTGACCCTAGAAACTATAATGGAGCTATGTTCTTAGGGCTTGATGGGGTGGTGGTAAAAAGCCACGGCAATGCAGATTCTTTTAGCTTCAAAAATGCCATTACCCGTGCCGTTTTATTAGTGGAAAACAGGGTAAATGATTATATAATAGATGAGGTTAAAGAAATAACCACTATTAAGCCAGAAAACAATATCATTAAAAACAATAATTTAAATATAAAACCTAACCAAATAGTTCATTAATTTTATGCCAATAGTTCAAATTCATTTAATGGAAGGAAGAAGTGATGATAAAAAAAGGGCGTTAGTGGCAGAAGTCACTAAGGCAATTTGTAAAACGGTTGATGTAAAGCCAGAAAATGTTCGCATAATCCTTTCAGAAATGGCACCAAACCATTACGGCTTTGAA
Organism: Alphaproteobacteria bacterium; assembly: GCA_046302855.1. Classification (GTDB taxonomy): domain Bacteria; phylum Pseudomonadota; class Alphaproteobacteria; order Rickettsiales; family UBA8987; genus JBKCHH01. The sequence goes on along the minus strand of JBKCHH010000004.1, from coordinate 11,442 downwards.
GGTAAATTGGTTATAGATAAGCCAAAGAAGGGCTGATAAATTAACTTGAAAACATACTGGTATAGTTTTATTAGCATCTTAGCAAATAACAGGGGAATTCGTCATTGCGAGCCAAAATTTAATTTTTGGCGAAGCAATCCAGTTTATAATCCATACTTTTTGAATTTTATTACTGGATTGCCACGGAGCTTTCAGCTCCTCGCAATGACTATCCGCCTAGATTGCTATTCAAGCATTTCCAAGCTAACTTAGTGCAATGTTAAATAAAAAGCTGGTTATAAAAGACTTTTCAAGGTCTAGCAAAAACTATAACAAAAACTCTATTCTGCAAAAAAAGGTGGCGGAGATTTTATTGTTGGAAGCAAAGCCATACCTCAATGACACAAAAAAAATCTTAGATATTGGCAGTGGCACGGGCTATTTAGCCCAAAAGTTAAAAGCCAATCTAATTCAATTAGATATATCTTACGAAATGTGTGAGGTGGCAAAAAAACACTCGCCGGTTATTTGTGGTGATGTCGAAAATTTGCCTTTTAAACCAAATGCTTTTAGTTCGTGCCTTTCCTCCTTATGTTTGCAGTGGGTAAATTTAGATAGGGCATTTGCTGAAATAAAAAGGGTTCTACAACCAAATTCTTATTTTATTTTTTCCATTTTTTTAGATGGTTCTTTACAAGAACTAAAAGACATCTTCACCGAAAATGGTATTCATAATAAAATCAATAGCTTTTATTCATTAGAGCAGATTTTAGAGAAGCTAAGTGAGGCGAATTTTAAGCCTATAGAGGCAAAAAATATCAATATTATAGATGAGTATGAAAATATTTTTAAGCTACTAAAATCCATCAATACTATTGGTGGGGGTAATAAAAATACCTCTCGTAAAAATGCTATAGGAAAACAAAAACTAGATGAATTATCAATAGCTTATTGCAATAGGTATGGCAAGGTTTTCGCCAACTGGCAGGTAGGAATTTTTGTGGTGAGAGTTTAACCGCCACTCTAACTTTTAGAAATTGGGTAGTGCCAGTCTGAATCAAAGGGTTTGCTTGAGATTTTGGGGCCGGGGGCAGATTGCCTTCTTTTATATTCGCTTAAATTAATTAGCCTTATAACCTTATCCACCAGCTCTTTTACGAAACCTTGTGAGATGATAAATTGGCTAGATTTGCCCTCTTCTATATATAGGTGTAAAATCTTATCTAATATTTCATATTCTGGCAAAGAATCTGAATCCTTTTGGTTTGGCTTTAGCTCTGCCGTTGGTGCTTTGGTAATAATATTTTGTGGGATTATCTCCCCTTCCCTATTTATATAGTTAGCAAGGCTGTAAACTTTTGTTTTATAAATATCTTTTAGCAAGTTATAACCGCCACACATATCACCATAAAGGGTGCAGTAGCCAACCGCAATTTCAGACTTATTACCAGTAGTTAAAAGCAAGGCACCAGTTTGGTTAGAAATTGCCATTAGTAATACCCCTCTAATTCTTGCCTGTAGATTTTGCAGGGTTAAATCGCCAGCATTGCCAATAGTTTTTCTAAAGTTTCTATCTAGCTTTTTGATTGAAATCTTATTTAGCTTAACGCCAATATTTTTGGCTAGCTGTTTGGCATCCGCAAGACTTTCTTTGGAGGTAAATTTTGATGGCAAAAAGTAAAGCAAAATATTTTCTGCTCCTAAGGTTTTAGCGGCAATCTGTGCTGTTATGGCGGAATCTATGCCACCAGAAAGCCCAATTAAAACCTTTTCGAAGCCATTTTTTTTCGCATATTCTTTTAAGGCAAGCTGCAAGGCAGAATATACTTGATAGTTCTCATCTAAATTATTAGGTTTTTCTTTTATTTTATTTATTTCAATGGTTTTAATTTCTTGCTTGAAGCCATGCAACATTTCTGTATTTACACCATTTGTGGCGAAAGAATTGCCATCAAAAACCAAATCATCATTTGCCATTGCGTGGTTGGCATAGAATAATGGCGTGGCGAATTTTTTAGCCTGTTCTATTCTCGCCACAGGCTTATCTACTTCAAAGGGTGAAGCATTGGAAACCAAAACCACATCACTATTTTTTGCCAGTTTTAAAGCATCATTGCCCCACATATCTTCACAAATTAGATAGAGGATTTTTTTGCCAAGAAACTCAAAGGTTTTTAGCTTTTCGCCACTTGTAAAATGCCTTTTTTCTTTAAAAACGCCGTAATTGGGCAAATTAACCTTTAGCTGAGTATGGATTAGCTTACCTTCAAAAAAAACTAGCCCGGCATTATAGATTTTTTTATTAGCTATAACAATATTCCCAACCGCAATGGCGGTGCTGGAGTTTTTTGTAAGGCTTGCAATTTTGGCATTATAGCCTTCTGCCTTTTGCACAAAATCTTCCCTTAAGTAAAAGTCTAGGGCTAGGTAGCCAGTAATTGCTAGCTCTGGGAAAAGAATAATATCTGCCTTGCCTTTTGTTGCATTATAGGCATCTGCAATTTTTTTGAAGTTGTTTTCGTGGCCCCTGCCATCACCTGCAACCTCTAGTTGAATTTGTGCTATTGCAATTTTCATTTTTTTGTTTTATAATCCTTTCCAGTGGCTACAAATCAAGTAGATTTTTTTATGGCTAGAGTTTTAAAGATTCATATTCATAATCCAACCAAATTTTTTCCTTATTACAAGGATATAATTGAACATTCTATACCAGGTGCGATGTTTTATACTAATAATCCAGAATTAACCAATCATTTATTAGAACTGCCCGATTATTTTCTAGAACAATACAGCCCTAATTTAGACAGGCTAAACAAGCAGGATGAAGACCTAGTGCTTTTTGATCTGGAAAAAATGGTGATAAGAAAAATTAGGGAGATAAGTTAAAACCTCAACACCTTAAACAAATCTCCCATTTGCTCTCTATCAATTAAGCGGTGGATTGCTTGCTTTAAAGCCACCCTACCCTCTTCATCCAAGTTTTTTGCCAAGATTTCTGCACGCAATTCCATACCCATAGAAAGCAAAAATTCCCTTTGTGTTTCAATATGATATTTTTTTATGCCAAGCTCATCTAGCTTTTCTGTAATGCTTAAAAAATTTACTAAAGAAGATACATCACTTTCGCCCAAATGTTCAAAAATGCCAACTTTTTTATGATTCTTTACTGCCTGCAGGGTTGAAATCTTGGGTAGAAAAAAATAGCCATAATCTACTATCAACGCCATTCCGCCATAGTCTTTTATATGCAAAGCAATATCTTCAATATATTGCAAAGTATAGTTGCTTATTTCAAAAATATCGCTCTCTTTTGGCTTTTTAGGGAAGTATCGGTTAGGCAAAATAGGCTCTTTAGCCGCTACAAACTCTAGCGAATCTAAATCTACAAGCCTTTCATACCAGTTATTATTGCTAAAAATAAATTGCTTTATAGGTAAGCAATCAAAAAATTCATTATTTAGAAAAATCGTATAATTATTTGAATTAAAATAATTTTTTATTGATGGCTGCAACCCATTAGTGTATAGCCAATTAATATTTTTGTGGCTTTTTTGCAACAGATTTTGTTGTTTTTCTGCAAAGATGGGGTTTACCTCTAAAATAGAAATCTTCAATCTACTAGAAAATTCTGGATAGGGTTTTAAGCAATTAATTATTACTTGCATTAACTTACCACTTCCTGCCCCGAATTCTATTATCTCTATACAATCTGCTCCTTCCACCTGTTTTATATTCTCTTTTAGGTGCGAAATAATGCTAACTGAGAGCATTTCTGCGAAGATGTTAGAAAGTTCTGGGGCGGTAATAAAATCCTGTCCCCTCCCTATGGGGTTTTTATTAGTATAATAGCCATAATCTACATTATATTGTAGAATATCCATGAATTTATCTATAGATATAGTAGTTTTGCCCAAAACTTCCCTTTTTAACGCGCCATACAACCCTAGATTGTAATTTTTGTTTACTTTCATATTATTAAAATTATAAAATAGATGTTGAATAAAATTATAGTAAAAAATAGAAGTTAAAGATAAAACATCATTACAGTTTATAAATTATGATAGATTATACTAAAAAACCTGCCAACCAAAATCTTAAGGAAAGTTTAGTTAAAATTAGTGATCTTTATCATAAATCTCCCACGCTTGAAAATAAAATTATCCTTTGCAAAAATATTTGCGATTTAATGAACTATGATGCCTATGAAGGCTCACAGGCAAATATAGTTTTTGATATTTTGCAAATTCTAGCTAACGATACCCAATTAATTATAAGAAAAACCATTTCGGAAGAACTAAAAGAAAATGAAAATTTGCCCCATCACATAGCTCTAAAACTAGCTTATGATGTGCCAGAAGTAGCCAACCCAATACTACAGTTTTCCAATATTTTATCTGACGAAGATATTATTCAACTAATTGATTCAATTATAGAAACTACCTCCCTTCGTTCAATTTCTAACCGTAAAAAAGTATCTGACAAGGTTTCAACTAAGCTAATAGAAACGCACAATGAAGATGTTGTAATAGACCTAGTTGCCAACCAAAATGCCTTTATTTCTAATGATAATTACAATAAAATCATTACTGATTTTAGAAATTCTTCCCCCATTTTAGAAACTCTAGTAAAACAAAGAAATTTAGAGCCATCAATTGCCGAAAAATTACTAAATTTTGTTTCAGATGAGCTAAAAAATGTAATTAAAAAACAGTATAATTTAACCAATGTTTCTTTTGATAGCAACGAATCTGTTTCTTCCGCTGTTGATGAATCGCGTGAAAAACTAACCCTAGACTTAATTGATAATAGCGAAGATAAGGAAAAAATTATCCATTTGGTGGATCACCTATTTGAAGCAGATAGGTTAAAGTTTTCTATTATGATAAAGGCACTATGTAGGGGTGATATGTTCTTTTTCAAATATGCCCTGTGTAAAATAACCAACCAACAGCTAAAGGTGGTGGATGAGGCAATAAAATCGCAAGATAGGGTTCCTTTTATCAAGATATTAGAAAATATTGCTTGGCCAAAAGATTTCCGCAACGCTACTATTTTGTTATTAAGGCAAATGGCACTAAATGATTCTTCAAAATTTGAAAACAAATCACGGTTTTTAAGGTATCTAGTGGATGTAAATATTAGAAACGGCAATTACAAAACCGTGCAGGGTATGGAATATTTTGTTAAGTTAATGTCGGAATATATTAAAAACGGGCCAGAGAAAATTGTTTAGTGCCTTCTTAAAACTCATCGCACTTCATGTGAAAGCCACGCATGTAAAAGCCGTTTTTAAGAAATAGCTTTTGTGCCTTGTGGTTGGCAAGTTGCGTATCTGCTAAAATGGTGTTGCACTTGTGCTTTTTTGCTAGGTCTTTCAAATGTTTTATTAATTCAGATGCCAAGCCCTTTTGCCTTATATCTTCTGCCACAATTAAGTTATCAATATGCAGATACTTGCCACAATATAAACGCAACCCAACCCTGTAGCCAACTATAGCGATAATTTTTTCGCCCTCTACTGCACCCAATATGCGATAATTTTCTTTTAGCATCTCTTGCACTTTTTCTATAAATTCCGCCTCTTTCATTTGCGGATATAACTTATAGGCAAGCAAAAAGGCTTGCGAGAGTTCTGAAATGGTTTTTAGTTCTTTTATTCTACTCATTGTTTACAAGTATTTTTTGCTGTGCTTTACTGGTAATGAATAAGATTTTCAAGTATTTCTATATTACTATGCAAAAAAGAAAAGGCTCTAGAAGTATAAAAAATATCCCTCCAGAAATTCTAAAACAGCTAAATAATGGCGAGATAGAATCATTAAATTTAGTTGAGTTTTTAGCTATAGATATCAATAAACTACTAAAAAATATTACACCAACACATCAAGTAATTGATAGTAATTTGCCCTTCACCAAAAAAATAAAACAGGCATCACAAATTTTATTTAAGGAGCTTGGGGAAAAAGGGGTGGATAGATTACAAAATCATCAATCAGATATGGTTCGCACCCTTGCTTGTGGCGTTATTTCACTAATTCCTGAAATATCTTTACAAGAAAGGTTGGAGAAAATTAAGCCCCTTGCAAATGATAGCAATGTAGCCGTGCGTGAAAATGCTTGGTGGTTTGTAAGGGAAGAAATTGCTAACAATTTGAATGAGGCGATTTTGATATTATCCAACTGGGCTTTAGATAGTTCTGCTAATATTCGGCGGTTTGCCAGTGAGGCTATAAGGCCGCGTGGCGTATGGTGCAAACATATAGAAATTTTAAAAACCAATCCTGAACTAGCCCTACCAATACTAGAGCCTTTGAAAGCAGATTCTAGCAAATATGTTCAGCTATCCGTTGGCAACTGGCTAAATGACGCCAGCAAATCTGCTCCAGAATTTGTAACTAATTTATGCGAAAGATGGCTAGTTGAAACCAACCATTCCCCCCACACTCAAAAAATTGTAAAAAGGGGGCTAAGGACTATTGGGTAGGGGTTTATCTTTTTTTTTGGGCGGTTATATCTGGTAAATAACAAATTGGGTGAGGTGGAAAACTTTTTTCTATTATATCTAGTTGCCCTATTAATGTATCAATATCTGCAGAAAGTGGGATTTCTGTAATAAGGCCTAAGTCCGTTGTATTAAATGGTGGAAATTGTAAATTTAAATCTTGCTCCCCTGATTCATAGGGTTTAAAGTCCATGCATGTAATTGCTGGATTAAGTTTTTGTAACATCTTCTGATACATCAGGAGATCATTAGCATTATATAATCGATAACCACCTAATTTAGTCAACCGAAAAGAAAGTGCGTCACAATAGGCGTCATTAAGGCCATTAGCCTCATTAACATTGTAATTAATAAGAGCTCTTCTTTGGCTTGTAAAACTATCTATTAATTGAAAACTTTGTTCTTCATAATTAACTAAAATATTTGCTCCTATTAAATCTGGATAAAGCCCGTTAGCAATAGCATCCATCATTTGCCCAATTAATAAAACATAAGCGGAAAGTGGAAAATCTTCTATCTTTTTTTGCTCCTTTTTAAAATCAGGATGTTTTTGATTGGGAACATATTGTATAATAGATATATTATCTTGTGGATCAAATGTATTTAAAGAGTAAATCTCGCCATTAACCGCTTGAGTAATATTTAGATTTAAATTTAATGATAAATCTTCAAGTGCCTGGTTACCTTTATTAATTTTTTTAGCAAGGCTATACCCCACTTTTAATAACCAACCATCTTTAAGTTTAAATACACCCCCCCCCTTTCCTCCTCCTATAGGTTCTTGATTTGCTTGAATATCAATTATTTTTTGTGCAATAGTGGTCATATATCCGTTTGGATATAGAACTAAGGTTAAAATTGTGTTAAAGCCATAGTAGTTTTTATGCTTACCGCTCCAAAAATTCCCTTACCTCGTGAATTTCGCTACTTTCCATTAGCATGGGGGCGTGGCCTACATCATTGATGATGAGGGTTTTTTTTATATTTTTAGATTCGCACATTTGCCCAAGAGTTTCTTGTAGTAAAAGATCTGATTTTTCACCCCTTATTACCATAACCTCGCAAATAATCTTTTCCCACACTTCCCAAAAGGCAAAATCAAATGCCATTCTTGGCTTGCCCCTTTTATTAATATAGGCAAGCGAAATTGCAGGGTCATAATTTAAGTTATAATTTCCACTGGGTAGTTTTTGAATGTAATGCTCAAAAAAATGCTCCTCATGTTCTTTTTTGTTAAATAGTCCAAAATCTTTAAACACCAGCCTTAAAGCCCTTTTTTCATGTTCCAAATCATCAAACTCTAGCCTTTTGCCAACATATTCAGATATTCTTTTAATCGCCTCTTTGGGGATAAAGGGGCCAACATCATTTAAAACCAGTTTTTGCACGATATTTTCTTTTAAGTTCCTTTCGCTACCTGTAATCATAGTGGCTATAATGCCACCCATAGAGGTGCCAACAATATGCACCTTTTTTAAGCCCAGCCTATCAATTAGCTCAAACACACTTTTTACATATAGTGGATAACCATAATGGGTTTTATCTATTAGATAATCACTTTTGCCCCTGCCTACTATATCTGGGCAGATTACATGAAAGCCGTGCTGTGAAAGGTTTTTCGCCAAATAATCGAACATTCGCCCATTGTGGGTTAGGGCGTGCAGACAAATAACATGATGCTTGAATTTCCCTGTAGCCTCCCATTCGTAATATGCCATATTGTGACTAAAGGAGCCATCTAAATCGTGGCATGCAATTTTTTTTGGGATTTTTGGGGGAATTTTTTTTTCTTCCATATATAATAAGTTTTATAGTATATGATTATTTTAAAAATATATCATTATCAATGGATAATAAAAACAATTCAAAATTAGAGGCAGTATCTAACAAACTAATTGGCTTTGCTAATGCCCTTTCTATTCGCTCGCAGGTAGAAAAAAAATTTCAAAAGCTGGCAATAAAGCCAGAAAATATTTTGGAAGGGGCGGTTATTCCTTATGAAAGGTATGCTTCTTTTAGCGAAAGAATGAACGCTTTCTTTTTAGATTCCTTGCTTTTAGTCTTGGTAGTATTTTATCTATCATTTTTTTGGCAGAGTATTTTACCTAAAGGAATAAATCCAATGGATTTATTAAACCTGTGCCAAGGGGTTAGCCAGCAAGAATGTGCTGCTAAATTGAAGGATTACTATTCTAGTAGCGTCTTTTTGGCGGGGAATTTAGTTTCTATTATTGTTCAAGTAGCCTTATATGGCGTATTCTTTGTGCTATTTTGGTTTAAATTTTCTGCCACTCCGGGTAAGATGCTTTTCCGCCTAAAAATTGTTGATGCCGATACTTACAAAAAACCAAGTAAAACGCAGTTTTTAATTAGATTTTTGGGCTATATAGTTGCTTTACTCCCCTTTGGTTTTGGCCTATTTGCTGCCTATTTTAGCCCTAGAGTGCAGGGCTGGCAAGATAAGCTAGCTAACACAGTGGTGGTTTCTAAAAATCCTATAAATGTGGATAGGCAACTAAAATACAACCTTCGCTCTACCCTTATATTAATAATATTTCTGGTGGTGATTTTGTTTTTGTTAAGGAATTAGAAGCAAGAGATTATATTTTTGTGCCTTTTAATACACTGTATTGCTTGCATACAGTTCACATGGAATAAATGATTAGAAAACTAAAACAGCTTGTTTAGCTTGCCACCCAGTTTTTCGATACTCTTATTGATTTTTTCTTGCAGTTTATCATCACCTAGTTTTTTGAAATAAAATAGTTGCTTGAATTCGCTTGATTTGGTAATACCATCTAAAACAACGGCAGATAACTCTTCTGCAACCTTGCCACAGGTAGTTGGGCTACCTTCTGTGCCAAGGTTAGTTAGCTTAATATTTGGAATATTGATTTCTTTTTGCAAAGCAACCCCTGCAAATTTAGAAGAAACCGCAACCTTAGCCGAGTTAATTTCTAGGTTTTTAATAACAACCTTTTTGCTAATTGCCTCTTTAACCTCAGCCTTTTCATGGGCAGAAGAAGTAGTGACTTCTGATTTTAAATTTTCTAGCAGGGTATTTATATTGCTTTTGCCATCCTTATCAAACTCATAATAAAATTCTGGGGCATTAATAATTACATTTTTTATAACTATTACATCTGAAAAAACGCTCGCCTTTTCAACCTGCACTTCAACTGTGGCGAATTTGGCTAGAGTATCACCTGCAAAGCCGTTGCCGGGGTTGGATATTTTAAAATTGATAATTTCTATAGAGCCATCTGATAGGCTAGAATGAACGGATTTTACCGAGACATCTGTTTTTAGTATCTTATCGCCCGCCTTATTTATGGCAGAGGTAATAATTTCATCCCTTGCGAAAAAGAATATGGCAAGCAGGGCTAGAATTATAATAGCAAAGGTAATTAGAAGAATTTTTAATAGTTTCATGGTTTTTATAATTTATTTTTAGTTATCTATCACCTTTAAAAAAGATTTTTCAAGAGATTTTTGTTCATATTTTTCTTTGCAACCCTTTGGTGTACCTTGATATAGAATATGCCCATTGTGCAAAATGGCAATTTCATCGCAGATTTCATCTATGTCTGAAAGAATGTGGGAGCTAAAAAACACGCTACCACCATTTTTTACATAGTCTTGCAGGGCTTCTTTTAGGGATACTCTGGCTAGTGGGTCAAGCCCGCTCATGGGCTCATCCAAAATAAGTAGCGGAACCTCTGCCAAAAAAGCGGATGCCAAACCAATTTTTTGCCCCATTCCTTTGGAGTATTTTTTAATGGAATGTTGTAGGAAATCTTTTTTTAGCTTTAACTTTTCTACAATTTCTTCTGCCTTTGCAACATTGTATTTTTTGCCGTAATATTGAACGCTAAGAGATAGGTATTCCTTGCCTTTTAAGTAGCCAGATGGATTGAATTTTTCTGGCAAGAAAAGATATGTTTTTTTTGCCTCAACTGAATCAACCGCCTTATTAAAAACGCTAATTTCGCCATTTTTATTTTTTAGTAAACCTAGAATTAATTTTATTAAGGTAGATTTTCCAGCCCCATTTAGGCCAATTAGCCCAAATATTTCGCCCTTTTTAATCTCAAGACTTACATTATCTAAAACCAAGTTTTTTCCAAAACTTTTAGAGACATTTTTTATGGAAATTACTTTAGGAGTTTTCATAGAAAACTTGAATTTTATTCGCCCTTCATTCCTATTGAACCGAATTTTTTAGCAAAACTTGCAACCTTACCAGCCTTTTTATTTAAAAAAGCACCCTTGTTTTTGTTCCAAGCGGGGTGAGCTTCTGGGCGGATGTCTAATTGCAAATAATCACCCTTATAGGTGGACCTTGTTTCGAAAGATTCGCCATCTGGGAATTTTACTAAAAGAGTTTTATAATTTGGGTGAATGTTTTTTTTCATAATATATTACCACTTAGTTCAATTTCTTCAAAAATAAGAATGGCTGTATATATTACTAATTTTTAGTTGCAACATCTAAATGTTTTTTAGAGATAAGTTTATATGGGTTTAAATCATCCACAAAAGCAATTTCATTTAAAGAATCACAACTATTGCAATGAAGATGGTAAGCGTTTGTTTCTACAAAACAATTTAGGCAAATAAAGCCAAATTTTGTTCCCAGTTTTTTTAAAATTGCCCTATACCCTTCTATTGTCTTTTCATTTGGAGCCTGTTTTTTCTGCTCAATTTTAATTAGCAAATCTAAAACATCTGCCCTTTCTTTTTGATTAAGTGCATCTTTTGCCAGCTCTTCAGCTTTTTTTAGCTCATTTTTTTCAAAATTGGCACGGGAAAATAGAATTTTATTCTCGATATTTTTCTTATCAAACTGATAGGCTTTTTTTGCTAGCTTGTAGGGGAAGCTATCTTCATCTTCTTTTTTACTGGAAGGTATGTTCATCCTTTCCCAATATTTTACTGCCAGCATATAAAAAATGCCAGATA
>JBKCHH010000003.1:0-15375 GCA_046302855.1 Alphaproteobacteria bacterium | reverse complement strand
TTTGTTCGCAGTTTTGTAAGAAGGTATCTTTATAAGAAAGGTTTGGATAAAGGCAGTTATAGCAACCAGTGTTTTTTTGATAGCGGAAAATATAAATATGGGCTCTAAACCTCTCACAAGAGGCAGAAATAAGGGTTTTTTGATGCCTAAATATGGGAAGCCGTCATTGCTGTAAAGGTCTAGTAATTCACTGCTTCAAAAAGCCAAAGTGGAAGCAGGGCATAAACCCCTCACCCCTTCTTACAAGCAGAACATACCACGCCACGGTTGTTTAGCCCCCAGCGGATTTCATCCATAGTTAGTTCGCTGGAGCATTTTTTGCATAGAATGTTTCTAGATGGCTCTAGCTTATCGTTCACGGCAATTCTTTCATCGAATACAAAACATTCGCCCTGCCATTTTTGGTTCTTATTCTGGGTATCATCTAAATACTGCAAAATGCCTCCTTTTAGGTGATAAACCTCCTCAAAGCCTTTGCTTTTTAGATAGGCGGTTGATTTTTCGCACCTAACCCCGCCGGTGCAAAACATAGCTATTTTTTTGTGAATTTTTGGGTTTAGATTCTCATTTGCCCATTTGGGAAATTCCCTAAATTCCTTTGTATTTGGCGAAATAGCGTTTTTAAAGGTGCCAAGCATTATTTCATAATCATTTCTGGTATCAATTACTAAAACCTCTTCATCTTCAATTAAATTATCCCAGTCTTTTGCAGAAACATATTCGCCGTTTTTGGTAGCATCTAGATTTTCTACCCCCATCCGCACAATTTCTTTTTTTAGGTGAACCTTAATTCGCCCAAAGGGCTTATATTTGGCCGTGTTTTCTTTGTATTCTAGGTTGTTTAAGCGGCTATCTTTATTTAGATATTCTAAAACCGCATTAATATCTGCCCTTTCACCTGAAATGGTGCCATTTATCCCCTCATGAGAAAGTAGAATAGTTCCCTTAATATTGTGTGTTGCACAAAATTCCTTTAGCGGATTTCTAATTTCCGCAAAATCTGGCAAGTTAACAAAGCGATAGAAAGAGATAATAGCAATGTTATTTTGCAATGAATAGTCTAGGGCGACCATAGATTTTATTTTTGTGGGCTTATATTGCTTTTCTAATAAAAATCAAGTTAACAGTTATTAAGCTAACCCTGCCCCAGCTTATAAAGCTCCCTTAATAAATCCTTGCCCACCTGTGAAGTGCCGGCGGATATGGTAAATACTTGCTTTCCCTTAACTTTCTTCTTAAAATTCTTTAGCCTTTGCTTTATTTCATCCTCTTGTAGAAGATCTATCTTATTAAGGGCTATAACCTCTGGTTTGGTGGCAAGCAGTTTGCTGTAATTTTCTAGCTCTTTTCTAATTAGAAAATAGGCATCGATATAATCTTCTCTAGTAATATCAATTAGATGCAAAATAGCTTTTGAGCGTTCAATATGGCGTAAAAATTGAAAGCCCAAGCCCTTACCCATTGATGCACCTTCAATAAGCCCCGGTATATCTGCCATTACAAATTCATTTTTATCTATATAGATAATGCCAAGTTGCGGTTTTAGGGTGGTAAAGGGGTAATCGGCAATTTTGGGTTTGGCTCTTGAGGTGCAGGCAAGAAAGCTAGACTTACCAGCATTAGGAAAGCCCACTAAACCAACATCGCAAAAAAGTTTTAGCTTCAAGGTAATCCACATTTCATTACCGGGCCAACCTTTGGTGGCCTTGCGTGGCGCTCTATTGGTTGAGGTTTTAAAAGTATGGTTGCCAAGCCCACCGCCACCGCCTTTTAAGAACTGGTTTTGCTCTTCATTTATGAAATCATATAAAAGCTCATCACCATTTTCGTTAAAGATTTGCGTGCCAAGCGGAACCTTAATAACAAGGTCATCGGACGATTTACCATTCCGTAAAGCCCCCTTGCCACTTTCGCCATTTTTTGCCTCATAATGTTTTTGAAAGCGAAAATCTACTAAAGTGTTGATACTTTTATTTGCTTCAAAAATAATTGAGCCACCCCTGCCACCATTGCCACCATCTGGGCCACCACGGGGAATATGAGCCTCCCGCCTAAAGCTCATGCACCCTGCCCCACCACTACCACTTTTTATAAAAATTTTTGCTTCATCGATAAATTGCATATACTATACTTTTTTCTTTCAACTATAGTATAATGAAAATAACTAGAAATATAAGATATAAATTAGAAGTTCTGCTAATTGCCATATTGGTTTTATTTTTTAGGCTCTTGGGCCTAAAAATTTCAAGATTTTTTTGGAAGCATTTTACTTGCTTTTTAGGAGCAAAACTACCTGTAAACAAGGTGGTAAAAAGAAATATCGCCATTTGCTTCCCCAACCTAAATAGCATAGAAAAACAAAAGCTAGAAAAAAAGGCCTGGCAGAATTTTGGCATATTGATTGCCGAATTTCCCTTTTTAAACAAAATCTATAGGAATTTTGATAAATATTGCGAAGTAAAAAACAGTGCAAATTACTTAGATGCTTTAAAAAAATACGGCAAGGTGGTTTTGTGTTCTGCCCACATTAGTAACTGGGAATTTTTGCTACCCATCGCCAACAGGTTAGAATCTAAACCAGTAGCCTTTTATCGCCCCATTAATAATCGCCATTTAGATAATTGGATAAAAAAAACCAGAAAAAACTTTGTTCTAGACTATGTGCCAAAGGGCATAAGTGCCGCAAGAAAACTAGTTGAATTAATGAAGAGCCAAAATAACGCCATTTCTATTATGATTGATCAGCGGGATAGTAAAGGTATAGAGGTGGATTTTTTTGGAAACAAAGTTTTTGCCAGCCAAATTTTTGCCGATATTGGTATTCGCTATAAATTACCAATTATATTTTTTACTATTTATAGGGATGAAAATGGCTATTACCATAGTGAGCCCAAATTAATTATCTATCCAGAAGAAAATAAAACCGCCGCCCAAATTACGCAACTGGTTTACAAAGAACTAGAAGAATATATTAAACAATACCCCGACCAATGGTTTTGGATGCATAAAAGGTTTGAGCGGGGGCAATATTCAAAATAATCATATGCCTAAAAAACACATCTATTTAATTTCCCCCAACTTCATTACCTATAAGGAACTAGACGAGTTTAATTTTTTCAAAAAATTAGAAAAATTACTAGCCACTGGCTATATAAAATATTTTCAGTTGCGAATGAAAAATAAGGCAGGGGTGCGTGCCAGTGACGCTGAAATTATAAAGGTGTTAGAGAAAATAAAAACCCTTGCCATTCCAAAAGATGTAAAGGTAATTTTGAATGATAATATTGCTTTAAGTGGCTTAGTAAAGGGATTGCATATTGGCGAATTTGATGGGCAAGTTAGTGATGCCAGAAGGGCTATTCAGAATAAGATTTTAGGGGTAAGCTGTTATAATTCTATTGAAAGGGCCTCCCTAGCCTTAAAAGATGGGGCAGATTATGTTGCCTTGGGGGGCTTTTTCCCCACCACCTCTAAACAGGTGGCATATAGGGCAAACATAAGCCTAATAGATGAGTTTAGACATATTCATCCAAGGGCAAATCTAGTAGTAATTGGCGGTATAAATAGGGAAAATATTTCCGTGTTTAAAAACCTGCCAGTTAATCATATTGCCATTTTAAGCGCCATCTGGTTTAGCAAAAATGAACAGGAGACTTTAAAAGAATTATATAGTTTGGTGAATTAATTTACCTTACCATAGCAAAGCTCCTTAACCCTAGAAACCGCTCTTTTAAACTCAAAAGAGTTTTTCTTGCCAGAATATAGCTTTTCAAATTCACTTTCGGCAGAAATATATAGGTTGTTTTTATGCTCATAGGCTTGGTCTATAAACAGAATAAGCCTTTTTATCTCATCTGAATTTTCATCGGTTAATTTGGGTAAGTGATATAAGAAGATATTTTTAAATTCTTTGCAAAAACTTATATAATCATTAGCTGCCAAGGGTTTTTTAAACAGATTTTCATATTCAACTAGAATGGTATGTTCAAAAACATCTGTGAACTGCACCTTTCTGCCATCTACATCTAAATTATAATTATTGGTTTTGGCGAAGTTAATTTTTTCAAAAAATAGGGATTTTATAAAATTCGCCCCTGTTTTGCTATCTGCTACAAAATACCTTTCCCTACAATCAAAGGAATGGATTAACGAAGAAAGTAGCCGATAGTCAATTTCCCCATCCAAACAAACCACGGTCATTTTTTCCTCAATTATTTTTATAAAGGGTAAGAATCTTTCCCTTTGCAAGCCTTCACTATAAAGGTTATTGGGGGCAATGTTAGAGGTGGTAATTACAAATAAACCTAGCTCAAACAGGGCTTGGAAAAGCCTTGAGATTATCATCGCATCGGCAATATCATTTATTTGAAATTCATCAAAACAAAGGAGCTGAATTTTGGCAGAAATTTTTTTGGCAACGAGGGTTAGTTTATCTTCCGTAGAGCCAGTTTTAATGGAGTTTATTTCCTTATGCACCATACGCATAAACTGGTTAAAATGCTGGTAGGAGGTTTTTACCTCTTTGTGCTTTTGCTCAAATTCATTCAGAAAAAGTTTCATTATTAGTGATTTTCCTCTACCCACCCCGCCGTAAATATAAAAGCCTTGTTTAGTTTCTTTTTTAAAAAGCCTTGTTATGAAATTTCTTTTATTATTCTGCAGAATAGTTTTAGAAAATTCGTCTAGCAGGGTAATAATTTGCTTTTGATTTTCGTCTTCTAGTAGATTGTTTTTTGCGATATAATCTTTATAAGCAGAAACTAGCGAAAAGTGCGTCACAATAATATAAGTTTGAAATAATGCAGATAATTAAAAGCAAAAAATCATTACTACAAGAATTAAATGGGGTAAATGTTGCTTTAGTTCCAACCATGGGGGCATTGCATAAGGGGCATGCATCTTTGGTGGAGAGAGCTTTAAAAGAAAATAGCAAGGTAGTAGTTTCAATATTCGTAAATCCATTACAGTTTGGCGCTAATGAAGATTTTAGTAACTATCCAAAAACTGCCAAAGAAGATGAAAAAATCTTAAAAGAACTAGGCGTGCATTATCTTTATTCACCAACGGTTAGTGATGTCTATAATGATGGGTTTGATAGTATAGTTAGGGTGCAAAATTTTGCTAGAGGAGTTCTGTGCGATGTTTTTCGCCCTAACCATTTTAATGGGGTTTTAACGGTTGTGTTAAAACTTTTTAATCAAATAAGGCCAGTAAGGGCATATTTTGGTGAAAAGGATTTTCAGCAGTTAGTATTAATAAAAAAAATGGTTAAGGATTTAGATTTGGGCGTAGAAATAATCACCTGCCCTATTGTTAGGGAAGAAAATGGCTTGGCAATGTCTTCTAGAAATCAATATCTATCTAATGCAGAAAAGAAGCTAGCTGGGGAAATATATAATAGTATGGTTAGGGTGCGTAAAGATATTTCTCTTTTGAACAAAGAAAAACAAAGGCTAATTACGTTAGGTTTTAATAAAATAGACTATTTTGAAATAAGAAATGAGGAAGATTTTTCGCTAGTATCTAATAAAGAAGATATAAAAAAAGCCCGCATATTTTTCGCCGGTTTTTTAAACAAAACCAGACTTATCGATAATATGGGGTTGTAAAATTATCCTACAAATCTCTGCTAAAAATAAAGGCAAGTAAAATGCCGATAAAAACAACCACTAACCAGTAAATACTAATGTTTTCGAACAGGTTAAAAATAAACTCCATGCTATTTTTTAGCTGTAGCTAAATCTTTCTTTATTTTTAAGGAAACTATTTTAGAGGGGTTTAAAACCTTGCCACTCTCCCTATCACCCTTTTTTATCTTATCAACCAGATCCATACCCTTGGTTACCTTGCCAATTACTGTATATTTGCCATCTAAAAATACGCTATCAGCCAAACAGATGAAAAACTGAGAATCAGCACTGTTAGGGTCAGCTGTTCTTGCCATGGAAACTATGCCCCTTTTGTGAGAAATATCTGAAAATTCCGCATCAATTTTTTTACCACTGCCACCCATACCAGTGCCAGTTGGATCACCAGTTTGTGCCATAAAACCAGCTATAACACGATGGAACACAACGCCATCATAAAAGCCACTTTTCACAAGCTGTTTTATGCGTTTTACATGGTTTGGGGCAACATCTGGAAAGAGTTTTATCTCCACCTTGCCATTTTCAAGCTCCAACACTAAAGTATTTTCTAAATCTTCTTTCTTTTGCACCTGCTTAGGGTCTGCTTTACTACCTTCCGCATGGATATATTTTTTAAATGAGAACATAATAATTACACTAAAAAGGGTTAGGGTTAAAAATTTTGTTATAGTCATTTGGTTATTTGTTTTAAGAATTTATTAGAAAAATCTATACCTTCTGCATTTATACTATGAGGTAAATTGTTTATGGCAAGAGTTTTTGCTTTTTTTCCAATTTCTTTTAAGCCATGTTCCGCCTCTTGCAAACATTTAAAAGGCACCACCTTATCATCTTTGCCATGAATTAAGGCAAAGTTGTTGGTGATGTTAGTAGCTTTTGTAACATTGGTTAAAAGCCTGCCCGAATAGGCAACTACCCCTAAAATCTCTTCATCACAATTTAGTGCGAAATGAAGGCTCATCATAGCCCCTTGCGAAAAGCCACTCATAATTAATTTGGAATAGGATAGGTTGTATTTTTTTAGTAAACTTGCTACTAGCTTTGATAAGCTATCCATCGCCTCATCAACCTCTTTTAAAATCCGCCTTAAGTCATAATCAACCAAACTAAACCATTGATAAGAATCACTACTCCAAAATGCCTGCTCGCACCTGTGCGGAGCGTTGGGGGCAATGAAAATGGTATCTTCTAAAGTAAATTCAGGGGCAAGGGAAATTAAATCATCGGCATTGCTACCGTAGCCGTGCAGTAGCAACATTATATATTTGGGATTTTTAGTATTGCCGTAAATTTTTTCCATAATGGTTTGTATAGCTAAATAATTGTGCGGAGCAATAAAAAAGATGCTTTTCTTATATATTTCTGGTTGTATAATTTTTATATAACTAGATATTTTTTTAATGAATATTCCTTCCAAAAAGGCTGTTAGCAATGTAGCCAAGTTTGAACCTAAATTCAATAAAAACGCCAATCTTTCTAAAGAAGAATATATAAAGCTATTTGAAACCATGACCCGTATTCGTCGCTTTGAAGAACGCGCCGGGCAACTTTATGGCATGGGCTTAATTGGCGGGTTTTGCCATCTTTATATTGGGCAGGAAGCCGTAGTAACAGGCTTGCAGAAATGTGCCATAGAGGGCGATCAAGTAATCACCACCTATAGAGATCATGGGCACATGTTAGCCATTGGCACGGATCCCAAAATTATTTATGCCGAGCTAATGGGCAGAGTTTCTGGCTGTTCTAAAGGCAAGGGTGGCTCTATGCATATGTTCGATTTAGAAAAACATTTTTACGGCGGACATGGAATTGTGGGGGCTTCCGTTCCTTTGGGTGCAGGGCTTGCCTTTGCCAATAGGTATCGTGGCAATAACAATGTGTGCTTTAACTATTTTGGTGATGGGGCGGCTAATCAGGGGCAGGTTTATGAATCTTTCAATATGGCATCCCTATGGAAACTGCCAGTTATTTTCGTTATAGAAAACAATGAGTATGCAATGGGAACCTCTGTTAAGCGGTCTTCTGCCACTACTAACCTGTATAAAAGGGGTGAGGGCTTTGGTATTCAAGGCTTTGAAGTGGATGGTATGGATGTTGAAGCGGTAATTAAAAAAGGTAGAGAGGTGGTTGATTTTGTAAGGGCTGGCAATGGGCCAGTTCTGCTAGAGATGAAAACCTATCGTTATAGGGGGCATTCTATGAGCGACCCTGCAAAATATAGAAGTAAAGAAGAGGTCTCACTTTATAGAGATAGTAAAGACCCAATAGATAGGCTTAGGAACAGGTTAAATGAGCTTGGTTTTGCTAGTGAAGCAGAGCTAAAAAAGATTGATGAAAAAATTATTGAAGAGATGCAACTAGCAATAGAATTTGCTAAAAACTCCCCTGAGCCAGACTTAAGCGAACTGTGGACAGATGTCTATTCTTGAAGATGGGAAGTAATTTATAATTCTATACCCTTTTCTTGCGAGCCTTCCTCTGCAAAAGTTTTCGCACAGAAAATACATCGTGCGAAAATATAACCGCAAAATAAATAATTCCAGAGATGATAATTTTTGCCAGCATATCCATGCTTAAAGATGAAAACAACCTATATTCCTTGCCATAAAATAGTGCCAATGCCATAGCAAAGGCGGCAAAAAATATTACTATAAGCCCAGTAAAAAATCTTTTATGCAAGGCATATAGCCCTGCCTTTTTTAAGTGATGCCTAATAAGCAAAAAGTTTATCCAGCTAGCAATACTACTTGCTAAAGGAATGCCGGCGTGGGGCGGAAGGTTAATATGTTTAAAATAAAGCACCAAGGCAATATTTAGAACAAAGTTTATAATAATTACCTTTAGGGCAATTTTAAGGGGAGTTTTGGTATCGCCTTTGGCAAAAAAGAAGTTGGTGAGTATTTTTACAGAAACATAAGCCGGTAAACCAAGAGAGAAAGAAATTAAAGCATAATAAACATTTAAGCTATTTTCGGCGGTAAATTCCCCCCTTTCAAATAGGGCGGTAATAATTTCATGCCCTAAAAATATAAAGCCCAGCATTGAAGGGATGCTAAATAGCAGGCCATAAAGCACCAGTTCGTTTTGTGATTTTATTACTATGCTGTTTTTGTTCCTATAAACATATCTTGAAACAAAGGGAAGGGAGGCAACGCCAAGAGCTGTGCCAATTAGGGCTAGGGGAAACTGCATAATCCTATCGGCAAAATAAAGGTAGGTAATGCCGTGTGGAATAAAGCTAGAAACGATATTATCGAACAAAAAATTTATTTGGGTAACGCTAGAGGCAATGGAGGCGGGAATAAATTTTTTAAAAAATACAGATACTCGAGAATCTTTTAGCGAAATCTTATACTTAAAAAAATCGTGCAGAGTAAAAATCTTCAAGCGACGCAGAGCATTTATCATAAAAATAAATTGCAATATGCCAGATAGTAAAACCCCGTAAGCTAGTGAATGGGCCTTGGTTTCAGCCGGCCAATATAAGACCGATAAAATTAATACAAGATTTATTATACAAGGTGCAAAGGCAAAGGCAAAAAATCTGCCATAGGAATTTAAAATTCCAGAAATTAGCGAACATAAACAAATAAAAAGTAGATAGGGAAAGGTTATTCTAGTAAGCTCCACCGCTAGTTGAAACTTAGGCGTGCCAATAATTCCAGGTGTTAGCCCCATATAGACTAGGGGCATAAAAATATCAAAAACCGTTACAATTAAAAGCAGAACAAAGCAGATTATCCAAAATATTTTTATGGCGAACTTTTTTGCCTCCTCCTTATCTTTGGCAAGCTCGGTATACATGGGGATGAACACTGGGTTTAAAGCCCCTTCTGCAAACAGTCGGCGGAAGAAATTAGGCAGGCGAAATGCCAAAAAAAACACATCGGTTAAATCACTAACCCCCATTTTGCTGGCAATAACAAAATCCCTTAAATAGCCAAGCAACCTACTTATTAATGTCCATAGGCTAACGGTAAAAAAGGGGCGAAGAATTCTTTGCATCTTTTATAAAGTTTTTCTACTTGAAATTATTACCTAATAACCACTAGCTATTCTATCCACCAATTGTTTCACTGTAGGAATAAAGCCATTGGCATAGAATGGGTCTGTAGCAAAGCGATAGGCATTGTGGCCTGAAAACATGAGGTTATTATCAATCTCTTCGCCATTAATAATATTTTGTAGAGTCTTCTGAATGCAAAAACTTCTAGGGTCAGATTTTTTGCCAGTGGTAAAATCATCCCTATCTTTCCAGTTGCTAAAACGACAGTGGCTAAGGCAACCCATACAGTTTATTTGATCCAAAATAATTTCATCCGCCTTGCTTTTTGCTACAAAAATAACCGTGTCATCGGGCGTTTTCATTATCTCATCATAACCGCTTAAGAGCCATTTTTCTGCCCTTTCCTTATCTTCTAGGCGGATGTATATTTTTCTACCCCTTTTGCCAAAGGCAAGCTCAGTATTATGCATATTGGTTGGAGTGCCACTATATTCAATTTGCCTTTCGTTCCTTTGTTTTAGCTCTTTAATAAAGCTATTTTCTACTGCGGACGAATAAAAACCAGTTGGGCTAAAGTTGTTTAGGTAAACATCGCCTTCTTTTAAGGTTAAAAGTTTTTGCTTCCATTCATTAGTTACAGGGCTTTCTTTAGTAACAATGGGTCTGGTGCCAAATTGAAAAACTATTGGACCAATTTCTGGATTATTTAGCCAGTGTTCCCACTCTTTTATATGCCAAACGCCACCTGCCATAATTATAGGCACATTGTTTAAACCAACCTCATTCATAAAGGCACGCACTTCAACTACTCTTGGATATGGGTCTTGTGCCACCTTTGGATCTTCTGAATTAGAAAGCCCATTATGCCCACCTGCCTTCCAAGGGTCTTCATACACCACCCCACCTAGCAAATCTTTTGTTTTTTCAAATGCCCTTTTCCAAAGCGCTCTAAAGGCACGCATTGAGGAGATAATAGGATAATAATACACCTTGTATTTGCTTGCAATTTCGCCCAAACGATAGGGCATTCCAGCCCCGCAAGTAATGCCGTGAATTGTGCCCCTTGCCTTTTCTAAAATTCCTTGCAGAACCTTTTCTGCCCCACCCATTTCCCACAAGATATTCATGTGGATTCTACCCCTGCCATTTGAGGCCTCATAAGATTTTTCTGCCTGCTGAATACCTGCTACAATGCCTAACTGCACTAGCTCATCATGCTTTTCTTTTCTAGTTTTACCCTTATAAATTACGGGGATAATATTGCCCCTTTCATCAAACCTTTGCCCATTTACACCAGAAAAGGTTCCAACTGCATTGCTTGCCGCAAAGGCACCACTACTTTGCCAGTTAGATACGCCAATTCCTTTGCCACCTTCTATTATAGGCAGAACCTCCTTCCCAGAAATTAAAACCGAATTTAAATTTATCACTTGAATCTACCTTGCAAAGGTTTGTTAAACAGTTTGTTAAAAAGAACCAATATTTTATAAAGAAATAAAAAGTATTGTAAATATTAATAAAAAATTAAAGAGAAGGGGATGAATCACTTTTGAGGATTATCATAATCTTTGAGCCATGGTTTATAAGAGGATCTTATTGCTTTTATTGAATCATCGTCATTAAAATAAAAAATAACTTCTCCAACCCTTATACCAATATGATCTCCATCAGGGTAATTTACAACTGCCTGTGACCAAGTTTTTATAATTTCTTCTTTTTTCGTATTTTTAGGAAAGACTAAAGCTAAATCAGCAAACGCTTGCTTCATTGTTTTATAAGCTGGAACATCATAACTATCTTTAATGATGTAGTTGATTAATCCGAAGCCAAGAGCGAAATTAAGAAAGAATGAAACGATAAAAAGCACCTTATAGACCGTAATACTACTCCGCTTAAATAAAACCACTACAAACGCAATAGCTACAAAAAAAACAATTACAACAAAGGCATCTAAAAACATATATTTTTAAAATAATATTATTTTATCCAAATATTCTGTGCCTAAAATACTTTAGAAAATTACAATAATCTAGTAACTAATCCAGCTTTATTCGGGCATTTGGCAAAACAAGAACCGTTTTCACGCATGCAAACAACAGCCCTTTGCTCATCGCTTAAAACTAAACTAGCCAAGCCTTTAATGAATTCTTCGCCTGCCCTTACGGTTGGGATTCTTATATATTTCTTTACGCTATTTTGTGTGGCTAGATGTTTATATTCAATATCTAGCTCAACTAGGGTTTCTGAATGTTCAGAAACAAATGCTATTGGAACTAAAACAATGGCTTTTTTATCTGCTCCCGCCCTTTTTATTTCATCTTCCGTATAGGGCTCTATCCATTTTAAGGGGCCAACTCGGCTTTGGTAGCAGATTACAAAATCCAAGCCCTTAATACCAAGCCTTTCAACCACCTTCTTTACGGTTAATTCTACTTGAAATTGATAGGGGTCACCATTTTTAATTATTTTTTCTGGAAGCCCATGGGCAGAAAATAAAATACGAAAGTTTTTCAACCCCTTAATCTGCTTACCTATAAGCTCGGCAACATTTTCTATAAAACCATCATTAGTAGGGTAGCAACAGATTTTTTTAATAGGAATATTTTGCAAGCCCTCTTTTTTTAAGGCAAGCTGAAAATCCGTGAAGGAAGAGCCAGTTGTAGTGGTTGAATACTGCGGGTAAAGGGGCAAGAAAATTATTTTTTCTGGCTTAAATTCTGCTATTTTTTTAGCTACCTCCTTAGAAAAAGGATGCCAATAACGCATGGCAAAAAACACTCTGTAGCCTTTAGGGAGCAGTTTTTCTAGTGCCGTGGCTTGGATTACGGTTTCTTCAACAATGGGAGATTTGCCACCAATTTGATTATAAATGCCAATGGCCTTTTGTTCCCTTTTGCTAGAAATTAACTTGGCAAGCAAAAAGCGAAAAGGGTTGGGCAGGGCTATTATCGCCTTATCATTAAACAAATTGAATAGAAAGGGCTTTACCGATTTTATATTATCTGGCCCGCCTAAATTAAATAAAATTACTGCTACTTTTTGCATTAGTTTTCATTATTGTTTAAGGAATTTTTTTCTAAATCTAGCAGATATTGCTTGGCCTCTAGCCCCCAAATATATCCCCGCAAGCCACCATCAGAGCCAATTACCCTATGGCAGGGGATAATAATTGGAATGGAATTATTAGCACAGGTAGTGCCTACATGGCGTTGATAGTTTTTTTTGCCAAATTCTTCCCCTATTTGCTTGTAATTTTTTGTTTTGCCGTAAGGGATTTTGTTTACTATATCCAAAATTTTATTGGCAACAGGTGGGAAAATCTTATAATTTATGGCAACATCAAAGTTTTTTCTTTTGCCTAAAAAATATTCTTCCAACTGCTTTATTGCCCTGCTAGTAGCTTTGCTTGGTTCGCTTGGTAAATCTTCATCAATTAAATCAACCCTATAAATAGCCTCATCAACAACCCTAACTAATATTTTTCCTATTGGGGAGGTAAATGATTCACTATTTAGCATTATTTTTTTACAACTGTAGTTTGCACAGATGCTCTTAGCACCTTTACCACCACGCCATCTGCAATTTCTACTAGAACAAAACCATCTTCCACCTTGGTAATTTTGCCCTCTACGCCACCTGCGGTTATTACCACATCACCCTTTTTTAAGTTCTTAATTAATTCAGCGTGCTCCCTTAGTTTTTTAGACTGGGGGCGGATTAGAAAAAAGTAAAATACTATAAAAATTAGTACCAGAGGAATTAGCCCTTTAAGCCCAGCCCCACTTGAGGCTTGGGTGGCAACTGCATCATCAGCTAATACTGTATTTGCAAGGCTAAGAATAATTAAAGAGATATATTTCATAAGAATAATTTTAGGGATAATTTTTTAGCCCTTATAGATTTTTTATTGAATTATTCAATAGAGATTATGCCAAAATTATAGTTGTTTTTATCGATTAGACTACTATGTATATTAAACAATTCTAACTTAACTTTTCTAACTCAAGAGGAGATGGACAAATGGCTAATAGTTTTGCTAAAAAAGCTACTCTAACTAAGCAAGAAAACGCAATATTTTCAAGCGCAAGCCTGCCACACAATTATAAGCCCTCTAATGACGAAGAATATATGTGCGATGCACAACTATCATATTTTCGCCAAAAACTGCTAACTTGGCGACAAGAGCTTTTAGAGGAATCTAAGGGAACACTTGAGTATCTAAAAACTGAGTCCTTTAATGAGCCAGATTTATATGATAGGGCAAGCAAAGAAACCGACGCGATGGTAGATTTTCGTAAAAAAGAAAGATACAAAAAATTAATTGGCAAAATAGATGCTGCCATTAGAAGGATAGATTCAAATGATTATGGCTTTTGCGAAATTTCTGGCAAGCCAATAGGCTTAAAACGCCTAGAAGCAAGGCCAATAGCCACCATGACCATAGAAGCCCAAGAGGAACACGAAAGAAGAGAAGAAGATTAGTGGGTGAGTTTTAAGATGGATAGTCGTGAACCAAGCGAGAGCTTTGCCTAGACAGAGGCAATCCGCAACAAAGGTTTTTCTTGCAAAAAGTATCTGAAATCAAAGCCCTGCCTTGCTTATGGATTGCTTTGTCGTCCGCCTACGCTAAAGCTTCGGCGAGACTTCCTCAGCTCATAACAGCAAGGGGCGGGTTTTTTGGGCAGTGTGTTAAAATTTGGTTAAAACTTTAAAGAAATCTTGTCTTTAATCAATATTTTACATTGACAACTCTCTCTCTCTGGTAAAATGCGGATGTTCCCTATTTACACCTTTGAGGCAGGTGTACCCAACGCTACATTCCATCGCCCTTTTTTTATGGAAATCATCTTGACAATCGTGATTGTCACGATTGTAGTGGTACTAGGAGTAGGGGTGGTTCTTTACATTATGTTGAAAGAGCTGCCTGACGATGAATAGGTAAGCCACCACCCACGCAATAGAATACCAAAAGTATTTTATGCGTGGGTTTCTTTTTTATAAACCCCTCTAAACCTCTACGCCCCTTTTTTATTCCCCCTTCTTATTCCATTTCGTTTTTCCGTTCGCTAAGTCTTCCAGAATAATTCCTTGTTTTAGAAGAACGCCCCTAATTTCATCTGCCCTTTTAAAGTCTTTGGCGTTTTTTGCCCCTGCCCTCTCAAAAATAAGTTCCTCAATCCAAGCTGAATCTTCTTCCAAAACCTGTTCTTTTTGAAAACCTAAAAAGCTATAGGTGGCAAAAAATTCAGGAATTAAATTTTTCTCACCACTGTTTATTTGTTTTGCCAAATTATTTAATCTCTCCAAGGCTTTAGGCGTGTTTAAATCATTATAAAGGGCATCTAGAGCCTCTGTATTTACCTCGCCCTCCTCACCAGTATAATCTTGAATAATGCGGTTGAAATAGCTTATTTTTTCACCCATTTGCTTAATTAAATTTTCTGTATAGTTAAGGGGCTTGTGATAATGCGTAGAAAGCAAGGCTAGCCTTATAGCATTGCCAGAAATATTTTGTTTTCTTAAATCTTCCACCGTAATAAAATTACCCAAAGATTTGCTCATTTTCTCATCATTTACCAGCACCATACCATTATGAATCCAGTATTTGGCATAGATGCCACCAAAACCGCACCTAGACTGCACAATTTCATTTTCATGATGGGGAAATTTTAAATCTGCCCCACCGCCGTGGATATCAAAAGAATTACCCAAATACTTTAC
>JBKCHH010000002.1:0-17351 GCA_046302855.1 Alphaproteobacteria bacterium | reverse complement strand
CTCATCCCCCAAATTAGGGAGATTAGATAGGCTAGATACTCCAGCTTTAGTATTGATTTTATTATTGTTTGGAGGTGGAGCCTCAATTAACGGTGAACTTATGGGCGGAGACTTGTTCGCAACCTTAAAATCATCACCCTTCCCCCCTCCCTTACCTAAAGGAACCTTCTTATCAGCCTCTTTATCACTACCAAAATTCTTCTTTTCCCCATCACTCAACACCCCATAACTTGCAATAAAACCCCTCTCCCCAACCTCATATATAACCTTCCTACCCCCCTCCACCCCATAAAAACTACCCACATCCTTAAATACCTTCTTAAGATTCTTATCATTATTTTTTGCAGAAACCCCAGAAACACCCCCAGAAACACCCCCAGAAACACCTTTATTCAATTCGGATTTTATATCTTGAGTAGAAACCTTATTAGAAACATTACACCCACCCAAACCCACCACCAGCAATACCAACAACACCAAAAGTGGCAATCCTCTAAACATATCCAAAAAAATGGTTAATAAATATTGCTTGTAACTCTATAAAAAATACCAGTAAATACCTTACCAGTAAACACCTTACCAATACCACCCACACACCCTACCCACCACACCCCCAACTTGCAAGAAAAAAATGAGTTATACTAATCATCATAAATAACTTTACAAATATTTTAGAAAATTGTTATAAATTAGGAGAAACCGTCATTAGCCGAACCAAAATTTAATTTTTGGCGAAGCAATCCAGTTTATAAATACACTAGTTTTGGCATTTTTTTGAATTTTAGTGCTGGATTGCCACATCGGCTTTTTAAGCATCCCTTAAGCTCGTGACTATAGATTATTAGTTTTATACTTTAACTTATACTACCCTTATGCACAACTCTAAACCAACAAAAACTACCACGCAGAAAATAAAAAAGGCAGCGGTCTTGGGCTTTCCTATTAGCCATTCTCTATCACCCAGAATTCATAATTACTGGCTAAAAAAGTATGATATTTTGGGCGAATATTTGGCAGTTGAGGTAAGGCCAGAAGAGTTAAAAACCTTCCTTGATTCTATGCCAAAAAACAATTTTTTGGGTTGCAACCTAACCATCCCTTTAAAAGAAAAGGCTCTACAAGTAATGGCAAATGTTGATCCCTTTGCCAAGTTCATAGGGGCAGTAAATACGGTAATAATAAAGGATGGCTATTTTTTTGGCACCAATACCGATTTTGTTGGCTTTGGCAGAAGTTTGGCTGAAGGAATAGAAAAAAATGGCATAAAAAATTATAACTTCGCAGATAAAACCGCCCTAGTATTAGGCAGTGGTGGGGCAGCAAGGGCGGTTGTATTCTCGCTCCTTTCCCTTAACCTAAACAAAATAATAATTGCCAATAGGGATGTGATAAGGGCAGGCAAGATAAAAGAAAATGCCATCAGCAATTTTAAAATCTCACCAGAAAAAATAGAAGTTATAAATTGGAATGAAAAGGAACAGTATCTAAAACAGGCAGATCTGCTAATAAACACCACCCCCCTTGGTATGAAGGGTAAAGAGCCACTTATAATTAATCTAAAAAACTTAAAAAAAACCGCAATTGTAAATGATATTGTTTATAACCCAATAGAAACTAATTTGCTAAAAGAGGCAAGGGAAAGGGGTTTAGTAGCCATTGATGGGCTTGGCATGTTGCTCCATCAAGCAGCCCCTGCTTTTGAGGCCTGGTTTAACATTAAGCCAGAAGTAAATGAGGAATTAAGAACCCATGTTCTAAGGGGGCTAAATTAATGGATAGCAAATCAGCCAAAAAAGAGCGGGTAATTAGGGGCTACAAAAAAAAGCTCTCGCTATTTATAAGGCTGTTTTTTTTGGTGGCCTTTTTGTTTGTGTCCTTCATTTTGTATCAGCATAAAAAGTATGAAATTCAGGATAAAATCTCTAACTTCACCAGTAAAATTGGCTTTAAGCTAAACACCATAGTTATAAAGGGAACGGTTCATATAGATAAAAAAGACATCATCAAAAAACTATTTACTAATAACGATGAATATATAGTAGGTATGCCCATCTACGGCTTTTCCCTTTATGAAATTAGGGATAAGATAAAAGAAATCCCTTGGGTTTTAGAGGTGTCTTTACGGCGGGTGCTTCCCTCTACTTTAATAATTGAAATAAAAGAAAATTCCCCCTTTGCGGTTTGGGTAAATACTGATAAAAAAATTCTGCTGGATAATCAAGGGCTGGTGCTGGGTGAAGCCGATAACAACAATATAAACCAATATAATAATCTGCCGTTGATTTTTGGTGACAGGGCAAATGAATCAATAGCCAGCCTAATGCAAGATTTAAAACAAGAGCCAGAGTTGTTTAATCTTATCACCGCCTTTGAGTTTGTTTCTGAAAGAAGGTGGAACCTTTATCTAAAAGATATGATTCTAATTAAGCTCCCACAAGAAAATGTTGCAGAAGCTTGGCATAAGCTATATAAACTACAAAAAAGAGACGCTATTTTAGAAAAAGACCTAAAATACATAGACCTTCGTTTACAAGATAGAATATTTATTGGGAATAAATAACATGTCAAACTCTCTATTAGAATCTTACCTAGATATACTAATGTGCATTAAGTGTGGGGGTGATTTACATCTTGATTTAGATGAATATTTTTTATCTTGCGCAGAGTGTAGCGAAAAATATAAGATTAAAAACATGATTCCTTTGCTGTTAGATAAGGAATTTGTAGAGGAAAATGATTTGTAATGCTAAAAAAATGCTAAATATAAGAAATAATGGAAAATTCGTCATTGCGAGGAGCGAAGCGACGAAGCAATCCATAAACGAGATAGAGCTTGGGTTTCAGATATTTGTTGCAAGAAAAACCTTTGTTGTGGATTGCCACGTCGGCTTTCAGCCTCCTCGCAATGACCCCTTTTTTTTACTAATACTCACTGCCTTGATATAAAACATGTCCCCATTATCCGTAAACATAATAACTGAATTTTCAGCTGGAAAAAGGCTAAGGAGCTTTGAAGGAAACTGCAAGTTTGTTCACGGCTATAGGCATAAGATTGAGGCTAGTTTTACAGGAGAAGAAAAAAATGGCTTAGTAATAGACTTCTATCAGCTAAAAACTGGTATTGAGGGCTGGGTAAATAAAAATTGGGATCATAACCTTCTGCTTAATAAAAAAGATAAAAAACTAGGTGATTTTGTAAATACCTACACTGGGCAAAAGGTGTTTTATTTTGATGGCGACCCCACTTCAGAAAATATGGCTATCTATTTAAAAGATAAGGTTTTTCCTAAACTATTCCCCGCTCTTTTGTGCAAAAGAATAAGGGTTTATGATAATGATTTGGTTTTTGTGGAGATTTAGTTTTTTTATACTATATTTGGTGGGTATGAAAAGAAAATCCCTACTATCTATTGTTATTATTCTTAGTGCGTGGAATCTCTATGCCGATTTACCAATCGAAAAACCAGTAGTAGATAAAGATTTCAAAGAGCTAATAACCAAAACAAAGGCGGAATATAAACAAGAGTATGAAAAATCCTCTGCAGAACTAGAGGAAGAAAAATTTGAGGAAAGTGAGTCAATTACTTACGATAAAAAGTTCTATAACAGAAACGCCCTTCGCAAAATTATTGATAAGAATTTAAAAGAACAGTTAAATGCCAGAAAAGAGTTGTTTGAGCCACAAAATACTTACCTTCCAGCCTTCCCCATTACCGCTAGGTTTTATGATGGTGAAAATCAGCACCTGCCAAAATCAGTAAGTGCAGATATTTTAAACCGCTATATGTTTGATGCCATAAGGCAGGGCTCCTATAATGGCGTTATAGCCCTTTTAGATAGGGGGGTGAAGGTTGATATCCGCAATAAATTTGGTAATACTCCCTTAATGAGTGCGGTTGCTACCAATAAAAATGATATTGCTACCCTGTTAATTTTGCGTGGGGCTAATGTAAACCTAATGAATTCAAGGCTTCAAACCGCCATTCATTTAGCTGGCCTTGCTAATAATTACCAGATGGTAGATACTTTGCTTTCACGCTATACCTATATTAACGCCATAGATACAGATGGCAATACGCCAATGTTGCTGGCTGGCATGAATAAAAACTGGAATATGGTTCAACACCTTATTAATTATGGGGCTAATATTCACACCAGAAATAAAAATGGGGTGAATATCTTGCATCTAGTTTCTGCCTTTGGCCCTTATGATTTGGCAAATATTTTGCTACAAAAAAATGCTGACCCCTTTGCGCTAGATAGAAATGGTGCCAGTGCAAAAGATTTAGCGGTTAGCAACTTGAATAATAGCGTAGCTAACCTGCTAGACATGGCAGAAAAAAATCTTCTCTCAAAAGATTTCTACAAAAAACAAGAGCTAGTAGGCAGGGGCTTTTTTTCTGAACAACCAGAATATCCTATAAAAAGTGGCATTCCTCTACCAAAAAGGGGGGATAACTATTAGAAATGAACAAAAACATGCACGAAAAATTTATGCAGATAGCCATTCAGTTGGCGAAAAATGCCAAGGGGCAAACCGGCAATAATCCAAGTGTCGGCTCTGTAATTGTGCGGGATGGGAAAATTCTTGCCACCGCTCACACTGGCTTTGGTGGCACGCCCCATGCGGAAACCATTGCCTTGAACAGGGCAACCAGCAATACAGGTGCAACCCTTTATTCAACGCTAGAACCTTGCTCCCACTATGGCAAAACCCCCCCTTGCGTTAAGGCAATTATAGAGGCTGGAATAAAAGAAGTAGTAATTGGGGTTGATGATAAAAACCCGCTAGTTTCCGGCGTAAAGGAGCTAGAAAAGGCAGGGGTTAAGGTTACAAGTGGCGTTTTAAAAAATCAGGCAGAAGAACTCCATAATGATTTCTTTAAATTCATAGAAACAGGCCTGCCCTTTGTTACGGTAAAAGTTGCTGTTTCTTTAGATGGCAAAATTGCTACCAAAAATGGTGATTCTAAATGGATAAGTGGTGAGCTGGCAAGAAACTACGCCCACAAGCTCCGATCCCAAAATAACGCTATTTTAATAGGTGGCGAAACCTATAGAAAAGATAATCCAGAGCTTACCTGCCGCCTAGAGGGCTTAGAGCAGTTTTCGCCCAAAAAATTCGTAATCTCTAAAAGTTTAAAACAGGCAAGGGAAGGCTTTACTATTCTAGATGGGAAAAAACCATTAAAAGAACTGCTAAAATCTATTAATCATTTAAGGCTTTTGGTAGAAGGTGGGGGTGGGCTTATAACCAGCCTGCTAAAAGAAAATCTTATAGATGAGCTAATTCTAATTAGGGCAAATAAAATTATGGGCAATGATGGGCTTAGCTTTGTGGGGGATTTAGACTTCAAAAAAATTGAACAAACATTTAATTTCACTAAAAAAACTCACTTTATTCTACAAGAAGATGTGGTAGAGGTTTTTAACCAAAAATAAACCTTATTAAGGTATCATTTGCTTATGAAAAACAAGAACACAATTATAGGTTTTGGGCTACTAATTTTATTATTTCCCTTGCTTTCTTACTCTGCCTCAGCCTATCCATTTGGCGATGTGGGTGATTTAGCCTGTGCCATTGCCAGAGCAGTAAGCAGCCCTATAGCCAAAGCCATTGCCACCATTGGGATAGTATTTTTAGGGGCGAAGGCCTTTATCGGCAAGCTAGACTGGGTAACTGTTTTGGTAGGTTCACTTGGCATATTTATTATTTTTGGTTTTTTCCCCTTAATAAATACTATCGTTAGCTTTACCAATGATGCTAATGCCAAAACACATGTGCAAGATTTGTGCAAATAATTTGCATAATTAAATAAATTGAAACTATATTCAGTAAGGTTTAAATAGAATTAAAAATTATTTAAATCATGTCTGAAACTAAAAATAGGCACACTATTTCTGTATTGGTGGATAACGAATCTGGCGTTTTATCTAGAGTGCTTGGCGTTTTTACAAGCCGTGGCTATAATGTAGAAAGTTTAACGGTGGGGGAGGTAGATATTCAAAAAAATCTTTCCCGCATTACTATTGTTACCAATGCCAGCCTAAAGGCTATTGGGCAAATTATAACCTTGCTAGAAAGGCTAGTGCCGGTTCACAGGGTTTTAGACCTTACCTCTGCTAAAAAACATTTAGAAAGGGAAGTTAGCCTTGTAAAAATTTCTTATAAACAAGAACTGGCTGAAAAAACTCTAAAGCTAGCAAAGAGTTTTGGGGCGAAACTAGTAGATAAGGTTGATGATATTCATATTTTTGAAATATGCGAAAACCCCACAAAAATTGATGAGTTCCTAAAAGAAATTAGAGCCAATAAAAAACTAAAAATTCTAGAAATGGCTAGGGGTGGGGTTACCGCCATTGCCAGTGGGGAAGATATTTTGTAGGTTTAAAATTGGCTAGCCCCTTACCAACTCTAACAAATACTCTACATTTTCTATAGGTGTTTCTGGCAAAATACCATGCCCCAGATTGAAAATAAATTTTCTACCCTTTGATGCTTGTAAAATATTTTCCACCTGTTTTTTTATTTCTGTTTTGGATGCAAAGGCTAGAATGGTTGGATCGAGATTTCCCTGTATTGTAATGTGTGTGGGTATTGTTTTAAAAGCATTCTTAATTGGAAAATTAAAATCCACCGCCACCACATCTGGCTGAACCTTATTAACAAATTCTTCCAGAAAAAAGCCTGAATTTTTAGGAAAGCATATAATTTTTTTATCTGCTTTTTCTCGTAAATTCTTAACTATTTCTATATGCGGTTTTATTACAAATTCCCTATACAAATCTTCTGATAAAACCCCCGCCCAGCTATCAAACAGCATTAAAACATCCGCCCCATTTTTGGCTTGTAGTAAAATTAGTTCTGTAATTGCCCTGCTTAATAAATCTATAATATAGGTAAATTCTTTTTTGTTAGTAAGGGCAAATTTTTTTACATCTTGAAAATCTTTTTTCCTGCCACCTAATATATAGCAAGCTATTGTAAAGGGTGAGCCTGCAAAGCCAATCAAAGCCTTTTCCTTTGGCAGTAAAGCCCGCACCTTGTGCAGTGCGGAAAAAAGGGGTTGAAGCAAGGCAAAATCTGGCTCCTTATTAATTTTTTTTATATCACCATCAAAATGAATTTTTGGACCTATATTTTCAACAAATTCTACTTCTAAACCTAGAATGTGGGGGATGGTTAGAATGTCTGAAAAAATAATGGCAGCATCAAAATTAAACCTTTTAATTGGCTGCATTGTTGCCTCTACCACTAGCTTTTCATTAAGGCAGAATTTTAGAAAATTTGGCTCTTGTTGGCGAAGTTTTTGATATTCTGGCAAATACCTACCCGCCTGCCTCATTAACCAAATGGGCGGGGTTTTGGATAACTTACCATCTATTACATCTAAAAATTTATGCTGCATTTTCAATTAGATTATACTTTTGAAAAACTTCCCTTAATGCAACTACTATATGTTTTAACATTTCATCTGAATGAAGGGGGGTAATGGTTAGCCTTAATCGCTCCAAACCCTTTGGCACGGTTGGATAGTTTATTGGTTGCAAATAAATGCCATAATCTTCTAGTAATCTATTGCTAATTTCACGCGTTTTTTTTGCATCCCCCACCATTAGGGGCATAATATGCCCTTCGCTGGAAGCAAGCAGGGGCAGATTATTTTTGTGAAGCAGTTTTTTTAGTTTTACTACTTTTTTGTGTAGCAAATCCCTCTCCCAAGAATTTTCCATAACATATTCAACTGCCTTTAATGCTCCTGAGCAAATGTGCGGTGGAAGGGCAGTGGTAAAAATAAAGCCAGAGGCAAAGCTCCTTACAAAATCAACAATTTCTTTACTGGCGGAAATATAGCCCCCTACCCCACCAAATGCCTTGCCGAATGTGCCTTGAATTATATCAATACTATCTTCTAATCCTAATTCTTGAGCATATCCACCACCCCTTTTGCCATACAAACCAACCGAATGAACCTCATCTAAAAAGGTGAGCGCATGATATTTTTTTGCAAGCGAGGCTATTTCTTTAACCTTGCTAAAATCGCCATCCATTGAATAGATGGCTTCAAAAATGATAATTTTTGGTTGTGAGAGGGGAAAGAGTTTTAATTTTTCCTCTAAATCATTGATGTTATTATGTTTAAAAATAACCTTTTCTGCCCCGCTATTTTTAATCCCTTCAATTATAGAGGCGTGATTTTTTTCATCTGAAAACAAAACTACCTGCGGAATATTTTTGCCAAGGGTGGAAAGGGTTGTGGCATTTGCCACAAAGCCAGAGGAAAAAACTAACGATGCAGGCTTATTATGTAGCCTATTTAAGGTTTCTTCTAGCTTAAAAATTGCTTCAGATGAGCCAGAAATATTTCTGGTGCCACCCGCCCCTGCCCCCATTTTGAACAAAGACTCTTTTATAGCATTTAGAATTTTTTTGTTCTGCCCTAGCCCCAAATAATCATTACTACAGCAAATAATTATTTCCTTGTTTAGCGTGTGAGAGTGGGCTTTTGGAAACCTGCCAACAATTCTTTTTATGGTTTGAAATTCGCGATAATTACCCTGTTGCTTTAATTCAGCTAACCTATCTTTAAAAAAATTTTCAAAGAACTGTGGCACAGGTATTTTAGTTTTTTGCAATTCTATCAAACTCTTGCAGTTTCTTCAAGAGTTCTTCTAG
Organism: Alphaproteobacteria bacterium; assembly: GCA_046302855.1. Taxonomy (GTDB): domain Bacteria; phylum Pseudomonadota; class Alphaproteobacteria; order Rickettsiales; family UBA8987; genus JBKCHH01. Next base: position 8,674 of record JBKCHH010000002.1, on the reverse strand, counting down.
ACTGTTTAATTTTACCATGCAGGGTCCATCACTTGGGGCATTGTCTGGATCATTATGAGTTTCCATAAACACGCCAGCTATTCCTACAGATATAGCACTTCTGGCTAGAGTTTCTACAAATTCCCTCTGCCCACCGCTAGAGCCACCCATACCACCTGGTTGTTGCACCGCGTGGGTAGCATCAAAAATTACTGGATATTTAGTAGAATCAGCCATTATTTTTAAAGCCCTCATATCCACCACCAAAGTATTATAGCCAAAAGAAACGCCCCTTTCGGTTAGCAAAATATTTTCATTGCCACTTTCTGCCACTTTTTCGGCAACATTTTTCATATCCCAAGGGGCTAAGAACTGCCCTTTTTTTATGTTTACTATCTTGCCGGTTTGAGCCGCTGCAATTAGCAAATCTGTTTGTCTGCACAAAAAAGCGGGAATTTGCAACACATCCACCACCTCCCCCATAATTTGGCACTGTTCTTCCGTATGGACATCTGTTAAGGTTGGTAGGTTAAACTGCTTTTTTATCTCTTGAAAAATGGCGATAGACTTGGTTAAACCTATGCCCCTTTTGCCCTTTAGCGAGGTTCTATTTGCCTTATCAAAAGAGGTTTTATAGATAAGCCCTATTTTTAACTTCTCAGCGATTTTTTTTAAATTTTCCGCCATCATAATGGCGTGGTCTCTACTTTCCATCTGGCAAGGCCCAGCAATTAGGGTAAAGGGCAGGTGATTACCAATTTGTAGATTATTTAGCTTTACCGTTTTCATGGTGTTTTCAAGTTGAAAGGCTCTTTAGCAAGATTTTTAAAAAGAGGCAAGCTAGAAAGTTTTTGGGGAAGTGTTTATTAAAAATAGCGTCATTGCGAGGAGCGAAGCGAAGAAGCAATCCATAAACAAGACAGAGCTTGGATTTAAGGTGTTTTTTTGCAAGAAAAGCCATTTTGTAGATTGCCGCGTCGTCCGCTTCCGCTATCGCTTCAGCGAGACTCCTCGCAATGACAATCCATTTTTAGTTAAAAACCCCTAATCCAGCACGCCCTTTGGCACCACATAAAGCTCTAGCTTATGCCCAACTAGTTTGTAGCCGTGCTGAGAGGCGATTTTTGCTTGCAGTTTTTCAATCTCATCATTTACAAATTCTATAATTTCGCCAGTTCTAATATTTACCATATGGTCGTGATGCTCATGCCCGCTTTCTTCATACCTTGCCTTGCCATCACCAAAATCATGCTTTTCTATAATGCCATGTTCTTCTAAAAGTTTTACGGTGCGATAAACCGTTGGAATGCTAATGTTTTTATCTATCTTCACCGCCCTATCATACACCTGCTCAACATTTGGGTGATCTTCAGCCGAAGCTATTACCTTGGCAATAATTCGCCTTTGGTCCGTCATCTTTAAGCCCTTTTCAATACATTTTTTCTCAATTGAACTTGCCATACAATTAGTTATACTAGATAATAAAAATTTAGATAATATTTTTTAATTTACAATCAAATCTATAATAAACCTGTGTATTACAAACTTTATAACCTAGCTTTTACCCTCCTTACCCCATTTTTATATATCTACATATTAATTAGGGTGTTAAAGGGAAAGGAAGATTTTAAACGCTTGGGCGAACGCTTCGGCAGGGCAAGTGTAAAAAGAAAGGAAGGGAAATTAATTTGGCTGCACGCCGCTAGTTTAGGGGAAGCCATTACCTTGCTAATTTTGGTGGATAAGCTAAAGCACACCTTTCCCAAAACCAATTTTTTATTTACCTCTGGCACTATTAATTCCGCCAAGGTGTTAAAGGAAAGGCTTGACCCAAAAATTATCCACCAGTTTGTTCCAATTGATAAAAAATCCTTTGTTCGCAGATTCTTAAAATATTGGAAGCCAGATTTTGTTATTTTCGTAGAATCAGAAATATGGCCAAACCTAATAGTAGAAAGCAAAAAAGCTGGGGCAGAATTGGTGTTGGTGAATGCGAAACTATCAGATAAATCTTACATAAAGGCCTATAAGCACAAAAGTTTCTACCATTTTTTACTATCGCATTTTTCAATTATTTTAGCCCAATCTCTAGATGCTAAAGAAAAGCTAGAAAGCCTAAGTAATCAACAAATTGCCATTATCAAAAACCTAAAGTTTGATGCCGTGCCTTTGCAGGCAAACCCTATAGAGGTTGGTAATTATCTAAATCTGCTTAGAAATAGAAAGGTATTCTTGGCGGTTAGCACTCATAAGGGGGAGGAGAAAATTATTTTAGAAACTCACAAAAGGTTAAAGCTAGATTTTCATAACCTGCTTACCATCATTTGCCCAAGGCACCCCATAAGAACGCCTGAAATTGAGCGGGAAATTGAAAAACTGGAACTAAAATATCAAGTTCGCACCAAATCTAAATCCATCGATGATGATACTGATGTTTATTTAGCCAATACCGTGGGTGAATTGGGGCTGTTTTTTAGGCTATCTGAAATTTGCTTTGTGGGGGGGTCTTTAGTGGAAGGCATTGGCGGGCATAACCCCATAGAGCCAGCCAAGCTAAATCTAGCAATAATAAGTGGCAAGTTTGTAGAAAACTTCCAAGAAATTTATAAAGACATGCTTCAAAGAAAGGCAGTAAAAATAGTGGAAAACCAAAATGAGCTAATAAAAACCATTCACAATTTATTTACTGATAAGGTAACGCTTCGCAATATGATTTCCGCCTCGTTTGCTTTTTCGCAAGATAAAAGTGGCAGTAGCAAAGAAATTCTGCAAAAAATAGTTCCCCTAATACAAAAAAAACTAGGGGTTGATAATATTCCGCTGTAGGGGGATTTAAAGCCCCAGCTCTTGAACTATTGCCTTTTCAATGCTTATATACTCCTTTAATGATTTTTCTTGGGCTAGTTCTTTAAAATAAAAAATATCAAAATCAGCATCTAAAATAACTTGATGCAAAGTAAAGGTTACAATTGTTGCTTTTTCTGCCTTATACGGTCTTTTAGCAACCAGCAAATATAGGGCATTTTTTGAAGTTAAAAAATAGACACTTTTAACACTATCTTCGCCCGTATGGGGAGTATTATTAATAGCAATAGATTGTGATAAGTCTGCTATATTTTCTAGGCGAACAAATTGTAAGCTATCCTTTTGTTTTACCAAAACAAAGTAAACATCTGCCCCCCAAGCATTACCATTTTCAAAAGCCCCTTTAGTGATTATAAAATTTTTGTCCCCCACTTTCAAATTATTTGCCCCATAGTTTAAAGGAACCACTTTGAAATCTTTTACTGTTTGTTTAATTGAAAGGGCAAAAGCACTTTGAGTGAAAAATATAATAAAAAGAAAACACAGGCTATTCCTCAATAATAGTTCCCTGAACCCAACCTTCATTTTTTTCAATTGCATTAACTAACTGCTCAAGTTTATTTTGTGATAACTCGCCAACCTTTTCTTTTCCAGTAAAATTTCCAATTTTTCTTATGTTTCTTTGATTTGATGAAACATCATTTTCAACAGACGGAGCCCATCTACTTACGGCCTCATCAACGGTTAATTTTGAATAGGCTGGCTTTTTTAAAATTGCTGAAACTGCATTTGATCCAGTTTTTTTGTTTTGAAAAACAGCAAAGCCGTTGTTATTTCCTACCGCTCCTAAATTATTAGCTACCTTTCCAGCCCTTATATTTCCTGGATTGTTATTACGCCAAGATTTTGACCCATTCATTCTTGTTTCAATAATTCCATCCTCACGAACTATGGAAACTTTTTTATTAGAGTGAACAAAAACTTTTGGTTTATTAGAATTTTCAGAAAATCTTGCTAGCGGCTTTGGTTTAGATGTGCCACCTCCACCACCGCCCCCTCCATCGGTCCACTGCCCACCATCTGGATTACCTGCTGGAACGCGTGGCTGATTTTCGCTATACTTTGTAAACAACCTTAAGGTTGCCATCTTCATATCGCAGATGATAAAATCTAGCTTTATTTTTATTAAAAGTTCTTCTTGCATTTTGTAGTTTTATCCACAAAAGCAAATGTGCGGAAGGGGGAATTTTTATCATCAATATAGACCCCTTGCATAATTTTTAAAAGCTCCTATTTTACAAGAAACAAATGTAAAAAATATGCCCTTTACCCTCCCCCCCCTGCCTTACAAAGACAATGCTTTAGAGCCATATATTTCGGCTAAAACCATTAGCTTTCACTATGGAAAGCATCACCAAACTTACGCTACTAACTTAAATAAGCTGGTTGAAAATACTCCCCTTGCCAAAAAAACTTTGGAAGAAATTATCTTAGAAGTAGCGGGTGATTCTACGAAAGCTGGTATTTTTAATAATGCGGCACAGGTATGGAATCATACCTTTTACTGGGAATCTTTAAAGGCAAAGGGTGGTGGTAAGCCAAAGGGGCAACTTCTTAAAAAAATAGAGGAAGATTTTGGCTCTTTTGAAAAATTCTTAGAAGATTTTAAAAATGCCGCCCTCACTCAATTTGCTAGTGGCTGGGCTTGGTTGGTGCTAGATAAAAAATCTTGCAAGCTAGAAATTATCAAAACCCCAAATGCTGAAACTCCAATAACTAAAAACAAATATCCTTTAATTACTATAGATGTTTGGGAGCATGCCTACTATTTAGATTATCAAAATCTAAGGGCTAAATATGTGGATGATGTGCTAAATCATCTAATAAACTGGGATTTTGCCTTAAAAAACTTAACGGATGAACTTGGCTGTTAGGTTTTAAGTGGTTGCTATTTTTGATTCAAAACAAATAGAATTAAAACATCAGCGGTTTATTGCAAGAAGTCAAAAGGCTAGCGAGCCACCCTTACTCCTACAAGAGATGCAAAATAGGTTGCTAGAAATTTTGCTAGAAGAGGTAAAAATAAACCCCACCTCAAGTTTAGAAATTGGCTATAATGGCTTTTGGCTGTTTGACACCCCGCAACTACAGGCAAGGTTTCCAGACATAATTAATCATAAAATAGAAAAACTGGATAAGGAAACCATTCCACTATTGGCGGATAGGGTAGATGTAATAGTAAGCCTAAACCTTTTACATTCTATAAATGATGTGGTGGGTTTTTTAATCCAAAGCAAAAATCTACTAAATAGTGGCGGGCTTTTTCTAGCTAGTTTTGTTGGCGGAAGCAGTTTAAAGGAGCTAAAACAGGTATTTTTTGATGTGGAAAATAGGTTGCTAGGTGGCATTTCCCCTAGGTTTATGCCCTTAATTGATGTAAAAAACGCTGGCATTTTATTGCAAAGGGCAAATTTTTCTACCCCCCTATCTTTTGGGGAAGAAATAAAGGTTTCATATAAAGATGTCTATGATTTAGTTTCAGCCCTTCGTAGCCAAGGGCTTGGCAATGTTTTGCTATCAAAACCAAAAAATTCCTTAAATAAGCGGTTTTTTAAAGAGGTAAATTTGGCTTATGAAAATAGCTTTTACGCAGATGGTGGCATTTTAGCCAGTTTTGAAATCATCACCTTAATTGGCTGGAAGGATTAATTCATTTCAAAGAAGTAGAATTAGGCAGGGGTCTTTTTTTCAGTTCTTGACATTTTACTATTTATTAACCATTTTGTATTAGCTTCCCCAAAGCAACTTTAATTTTTTATACTTATGCGTATAGATATTACCCAAGAAGGGGAGCAACAGGTTATTTCCCAAACAAAAATTTCAGCTAAAGAAATAAAGGTTTCGCCTATAAAGGCTATAAATCCTGAAACTCCGCACCAAAGCAATAATCAACTTAAAGAAATGCTTTTAAATGGGAGCCAAAATCAAGAGCAGAAAAATTCTGGCGTGATTATTAATGGCAACCACTTAACTGTATTTTGTATAGATTCATCTAATTCCATCAATAATATTTCTGAAAAGACTCTGCTTAGTTCAGACCTAACCAGTATAGTGTTTTTGTATCTGCTAGAAAAAATGGCGGAAATTAATGATAACATTACCCCACAAAAGGCCGGACGCATTGCCTATTTAAACTATCTAAAAACCGTTTCACAAAATAATGAATCTGAAGCCCACAAGCTAGAAATTATCGACACCGATTCTCAATTAGAGATGGATTTGTTGGGTGTGAATTAGGTATAAAGATTAAATAAAAATACATGAACCATAACTGTTCTATTTTCGTCATCGGATGATTTAAAAATATATCTCCATTCCCCAGTTTGATTGATTTTTTCTTTTCTTTCAAAATTAGGGCTTCTATCCAAACTTTCTTCAAGTTTTTTTTGTATCTCGGAAAATACAGAAGTGTTTTTATTGAACATAATAAGAGAAGTTTTGCAGTCACGCCAAGTTAAATACCTTAACAACTGTTTTAAGGCATCATTTAGACTTTTTTCCCCTGCCCACATTTTACACTCTGCAACAAAAGCAGAGCGGTCTTCCTGTTCTATTTTTATATCAGTTTTACCACTTCTTCTAAAAGCTTCTGCAGATGCTCCACCTTCAAAATGCCCATTAAGTGCAGAAAGCAAGATATCACGCATATCTTCCTCATTAAGTTTATGATATGGTCTAGGAGATTGCTCCCATGTTCTGCACATATGACGAATATAATGCAAAATTTGCTCATAATTGTCTTTTGTAATTACTGGCTCTGGCTTAAATTTATCTTTTGAAACTTCTGACAGTTGTGGGATGACTCTTTTTTTAATGGTTATATCTGGAGCTCCCTCTTTTTTATGAAGTGGTATATTAAAAGACGATACTAAATCAGAATGTTTTTTTAACCTCTCCCGCCTCTCAAAAATTTCTGAGTTAATTAAATTACGAAGGCTGTTATTGAAATCTGTTATATCAGTATTTTGTTTTTCAATATGAGATCTTATGCTGTTTATATTGTTGTCTAATTCGTTTTTAAATTGCTCTTTAGATGATGTAGAATTGGGTAGTAAAATTTCGATAATAATTTCATCTTTTCTTACTTCACCTCTTGGAAATGTAGTTGAGTAATTACTTGGTTTTAGTTCCCATAGTTTATTATCTCCTTCATATGGTATATGAAATCTTATTTTTGTATAACGAACTTTATTAAACATTCCGTAGTCCACCCTGACACCGTCAATCTGGGTTTCTTCTGGGTCATCTCTGGTTATACCTTTTTCATTAATTTCTAAAGGATTTATTTTATAATGTGAAAAAATATGGTCAAACAGTTGATCATCAGTGCTATTCAGGAATTTATCTGATGATATTTTTTCATTTATATAATTTGTTATATCTTTTTTTTTATTTTGAAAAAGTTCATCTAAAGGTTTGCTATAAAATAAATTTTGCATTCTTATTAAAAGTTAAATGTGTTTTAAAAAAGTAGTCTATACCTTCAAAGGTTCATTTCACTTCAACACTATACAGCTTTGATTTAGTCGTATTAGCTTCAAGCAAAAGTCTAGCCCCTCTTTGCGGGAAGCAAAAGGCCCTGTTTTTAAGCGATAGAAAATGCCCTTATTGGCTATTTCTGCCTTTTCGATTAAATCTTGCTTTTTACCAATAATTTCTGGCACTCTACTTTTTATTTTATTCCAGCTTAAGTGAGCTAAATCTGCACTTCTAAACGAACCTAGTTGCACAAAAACCCCTGTTTTTGACTGAGGCTTAGAAAGAACCTTTATTTGGGGAGCCTTTTCTTGTGAAGATTTTTCTTGGCTAACTTTCTTTTCCTCTTTCTTTACTTCTGGTTTTTTTGGGGCATCTTTTAACGCCACATTAGCAGGAGCAATTTTTCCATCCTCGGCAATACTATTTGGCTTTTGTAGCTTGTAATTGCCTCTATTTTTGTGCTTATCTGCTATTGTATTATAGGAATACCCCTCTTTTTGTGACTCTGCCACCTTTGGCTTTTCTAAACTAACCTTATAAGATTCATTATTTTTACTGTTAGAAGAAATTGAGTTAAGCGATTTTTTTATGTTATTAACTTGAACTTCAACCTCTTTTTTCTGCACCTCTAAATTAGCAACTTCTTCTGAGGTTTTTGGCTCAATGGTATTTTGCACTACTGGAGGCCTATTGCTAATGATAAGAGGCTCTATAGCCTGTGTTGGCTCTGCTTTTGGCTGTTTTTCAATATTTTCTTTTTCTGCTAAGTATTTTTCTATAGATTTGGTATTATCGCTTTTTTGAATGGTGGAAATTGGCTTGGTGGAAGCATTTGTTTTTTCGGTACTATCTATAATATTATAGATTTTCTTATCTTGTGATTCGGCGGTTTCTTCATTAATGGGCTTTATTTTTATGGGACTTTCACTGGCTTGAATTACGGGGATGGCTTGTGATTTTTGCTCAGCCTCCTCCTTATAAGCAAACCAACCAAGGGTAACTAGCCCAAGCAGTGCCAAAACTAATACAAAAAGAATAATTAACTTATTCACTATGGAAGATGTTTTCGCCAATTAAATTACCTAATTAATTACCTATTTTTTTTACTTGGATAAATACTCACAATAAATGATACTAACAAAAAAATAAAAAACAAGCTATGGTTCCCCAATGATGCAAGATAATAAGATAATAGTTCTGGTTGGAATAATGGGTTGTGGGAAAAGCTCGGTTGCAAAAATCTTATCGCAAAGGCTAAAAATCCCATTATACGACCTAGATGTGTTGATAGAAAATGATATGCAGGAAAAAATTGCCAATATATTTTCTTTGTATGGCGAAGAGTTTTTCC
>JBKCHH010000001.1:0-2652 GCA_046302855.1 Alphaproteobacteria bacterium | reverse complement strand
GGCCTCCAAATAATTACCAACCTTAATAAAAAAATCCACCTCTTCGAATATTCTTTTGTTTTTTAAATCATTAGCGTAAGATTCTTTATCGTTTAAGTCTTTGATTTTTATAAGCTCTGAAAAGTAAGAGTCATCTTTTATAACCTTGCTCCCCTTGTTTTTAGATAGGTTAGAAAGATACAAATCTTCCACCTGTTTTCTAATATCCTTATCATCCTTAAAGCCCTTTATTTCTTTAGAAATGCTAACTAGAATATTTTTTGCCTCCTCTGAAAACAAGCCAGAATAGTCATCATAAAACTTATCGAATCTTTCGGCAAAAACCTTTTTATCACTTAGGTTTTCAATTAAATCATTTACTTTTAGCTGAATGGTTAGGTAATCAACCTTTTTGTTAAGCGAAGTAATTTTATCCACCACCGCCTTATCTAAAGATTTTCCACCACCACCAGAACCAATAATGGTGCTTTGCGTAATTTTTTTAATAAAATCGAACTCGCCTTCAATTTTTGCAAATTTTTCTTCTAGTAGCTTTGAGTTATCGGTATTTTTTTTGTTAAAATCTTGAATGGCGGTAATATCTTCCCTATTACTAACAGATAAATCTTCAATTTTTTTGTTATTTGCCTTTATTAATTCAACTACCTTTGGTTCAAATTGAGTAAAAAAATCTGTTTGTGCTTTTTTTAGTTCATCTAGCCTTTCTAAATCTGTTTTTATCTTATCAATTCTGGCAACAACCCTTGAGTTTTTTGAACTAAGGGAAATTAAAAACAAAATAAGCAAAAGATTTACAAAAATTATTAAGTAAACAACTATAGATAGTTTTGAAGCAGGGCTTCCTGTTGATTTATTAGAAGGGCTTGGCTTATGTTCAGCTGGCTTGTTTTCCTTATGTTCAGCTGGCTTGTTTTCCTTATGTTCTTTGGCTTCGCTCATTATCTATAATAAGTTTTATTAAGTTATCTGCACTTACACTACCTGTAATTTTTTCTGCAGAGTAGATGTTATTACAACCAATGCTAGAAAAAACTTTTGCTACGCTATCACTAAGAGTATAAATTACAAGCGGTTTTATTGCTTCAAGAATATTTAGGTTTTGGGCGTATTCTAAGAAGTATCTAGCTGAAAGGGGGGAAAAGAAGGTTAAAATATCTACTTCTTCAGGCTTTAAATTCAACTTTAGATTGAATTTTAATTCATAGATTATAATTATTAAGTAAGCAACTATAGATAGCTTTGAAGCAGGGATTTCTGTTGATGTATTAGGTGCGGTTGATTTTTGTGTAGCTGACTTATTTTCCCCCAATTTGTTTTCCACTGGTTTGTTTGCTTTTACTTCGCTCATTATCTATAATTAGTTTTATTAAGTTATCTGCACTTACATTACCTGTAATTTTTTCTGCAGAGTAGATGTTAATACAACCTATGCTAGAAAAAATTTTCGCCACGCTATCACTCAAAGTATAAATTACAAGCGGTTTTATTGCTTCAAGAATATTATTATTCTGGGCGTATTCTAAGAAGTATCTAGCTGAAAGGGGGGAAAAGAAGGTTAAAATATCTGCCATTTCAGGCTTTAAATTAAACTCTGGGTTGAATTTTGATTCATATATTATATGCTTTTCTACATTTATTTTGGTAAACTCATCAGCGGTATCTTTGCCACAAAAATGAAGATAGTTTTTATTTTGCTGAAAGTTTTTTAGCAAAAAATCTTCTAAACTCTTTATTGAGGGGCTATAGTTTTTACTTTCAGGATAAATAACATTTTTAAACCCAAGTTCTTTTGCAGTTTGGGCGGTTTTTTTACCGATGCAAAATAATAAATTATCTCTATTTTTTAATATTTTAACTAAAATTCTTAAAGCGTTAGATGAAGTTATTATATAAGGATAATTTTTTAAAGCCTCTAGTTTATAATCTATCGGTTGAATGGTGATTATTGGCGAAATAACCACTTTAAAGCCTTCTTTTTGAAAAATTAAGGCAGTTTCTTTGGCATCTTCTATTGGTCTTGTGATTAAGATTTTCTTCACAATTTAATAAGCACCTTGCCACTGGTTTTTCTATTTTCTAAAGCATCGAACCCCTGCTCTATTTTATCTAGCGGAACTTCTAAACCTATTTGAATGGCTAGCTTTTTTTCTTTAATTAATTTGAATAGTTTATCAGCCGTTTTTTGCAATTGCTTACCTTCAACATAATGAAACAGGCTAGGCCTTGTTAAAAATAGCGAATTTTTACTAAGTAGCGATAGCTCAAAGGCAGGAACAGCCCCGCTAGATTGCCCGTAATTCACCATCAAACCCTTTGTTTTTAAAAGCTCTAGACCCTTTAAGAAGGTGTCTTTTCCAACCGCATCATAAACAACATCCACCTTTTCTGCCAAATTTTGGAACTCTGTGTAATTTAACACTACATCTGCCCCTAATTTTTTGGCAATTTTTGCCTTAGCATCGTTAGAAACAGTGGTGATAACCCTTGCCCCCTTTAGCTTTGCTATTTGAATAAGCAAACCCCCTACCCCACCGCTACCAGCGTGAATTAGGCAAGTTGTACCTTTTTTTATTCTGTAGGTATCTTCTGTTAGATAAATCGCCGTCATCCCCTGCACAAAACTAGCCACGGCAATTTTTGCATCTATGTAGG